>CALLLI010000161.1 GCA_938082635.1 uncultured Verrucomicrobiales bacterium | reverse complement strand
CTGCCAGCTTCGCTTCAACTGACCAACTCCGCGACCGAATCATGGCCTTCATCGATTACTACAATGCGACCATGGCGAAACCATTCAAATGGATGTTCAAAGGCTTTCCCGCCTAAACGGACTTCCGCCGATCTGTACTAGAAATGGACTGTAGGCATCCGTTGATGTTGCCCTAGTCGTCCGCGATTGTTGAATGGCGAAGCCAGGCAGTCACCCATGGTCCGCGCTGGCGTGTCTCTACCACGTCTAGCCCCGCGAGTTGAGCGGCCTCAAGGACGGGGGCTTTGAATCGCTCGAGGATGCCGGAGACTATCAAGTGGCCGTTTGGCGCGAGCCAGCTTTGTAGAGAGTCGAAGGAACCTTCTAGCAAATCGCTGAAGAGGTTAGCGACGACGAGAGCGTAGGTATGGTCAGCGGCGAATTTCTCGAGGGTCGCACATTTCCACGTGGTTCGGGGGATCTTGTAGCGCGCGGCGTTGGTGCGTGCGATGTTGATAGAATCTTCACAGAGATCGAAGCCATCTATTTGGTTCGCGCCTAACAAGCCCGCCGTGATGCCGAGGAGGCCGTTGCCGCAGCCAACATCGAGGCAACGGAAGTCACGTGGCAGTTGCTCCTCATCATGGAGGTCGTGCATCATCCTGAGACAGGCGAGTGTTGTCGGGTGCCGATGTCCAACGAAGACGTCTTCCCCTACGACCATCTGGAGGAGGGTGCGTTCAGTTTCCGGGGTGGGAGAAACCGAGTCGATGACGAGGAACCTGCTACCAATCTTTGCCGGAAGGGGCTCCCAGCCGTCACAAAGAACTGCCGCGATGAGTGGCTTTAGCGATCCTCCGAACGCGGCCTGGAGGATCGTGGGGGTGATGTCATCGGGAAAGGTGGCCTCGATGCAGAGGGTTTGGGCATCGATCCGGGTGAATACTTGAGTCGCTGGTTCGGCTAGGGCCAGGCGATCTTCCCACTGGGCTTCGTCGTCGGTAGAGATGTGGAGTTGGTAAACGATCATGTGGAGAGTCCGTGGTTCTTTGAGCTTCGTAAGTTCCCCCAAGAAGCCCTTTCATCATGCGTATTCTTCCTCATTTCACCCTTAGTCTCCTCCTTGTTTCATCGGGGTGGGCAGATAACCAGGACTGGTCACAGTGGCGTGGTCAAACGCGGGACGGCGTCAGCGAGGGGGCCGCATGGCCACAAGCTCTTGATGAGAATCATTTAAAGTCTGTCTGGAAAGTGGATCTCGATCCGAGCTATTCGGGCCCGATCATTCAGAATGGGCTCGTCTACACGACAGAAACGGCAAACAAGGAGCGAGAGGTGGTCCGTGCTTATGACCTGGCTTCAGGGAATGAGCAGTGGAAGGCAGATTGGGAAGGGGCGATGCGGGTCCCATTCTTTGCCAATTCGAACGGAAGTTGGATCCGCTCAACGCCGGCCACCGATGGGAAGCGGCTCTTTGTGGCTGGCATGCGGGACATGCTCGTTTGTCTGAATGCGAAGACGGGTGCGGAAGAATGGCGCGTGGACTTCGCGAAGGAATTTGGAACTGAGATACCTTCCTTTGGCTTTGTCTGTTCACCGCTTCTGACCGACGAAGCGGTCATGGTCCAGGCCGGGGCGTCGATGGTCGCTCTAAAGAAGACAGATGGCAGTGTTCTCTGGCGTTCTCTCGAAGATGACGGTGGTATGAATGGAAGCGCGTTCTCTTCACCGGTCATCCGTTCTGTCAATGGCACTGAGCAGTTGCTCGTCCAGACGCGTACGGAGCTTTGCGGGCTTATTCCCGACAGTGGTAAGGTTCTTTGGCAGCAGAAGATTCCTGCCTTCCGAGCCATGAATATCCTCACGCCAACGGTCTTCCAGAACACGATTTTCACAGCGACCTATGGCGGTAAGGCACTTGGCATTAAGCTAGACGGTGGAAAGCCGGAGACGGTGTGGGAAACGAAACTTCAGGGCTACATGTCTTCGCCTGTCGTTATCGATTCGCACGCTTACCTGCACTTGAGAGATCAACGGGTGGCCTGTGTGGATCTTCGCGATGGCGCGGAGAAATGGAAGACCAGGAAGAAGTTTGGCAAATACTGGAGCATGGTCGCTCGTGGCAAACAGATTCTGGCGCTCGATGAGAAAGGCATTCTCCGCTTGATCAATGCGAGCCCAGAGTCACTTCAAGTGGTGTCCGAGCGAAAGCTCGACAATAAGGAGTGTTGGGCGCACGTCGCTCTCTCGGGAGATCTTGTCGTGATTCGTTCGCTCAATCGCTTGGAGGTCTTCCAGTGGTTGACTCCAGCCACCAGTTAGAAGATGCGCTTGCACCGGCTAAGTCAGAGGCTCCCGATCTCAATGGAGGCGGCGTGGGAGTTTCTCACAAATCGTGAAAACCTCGACGAGATGACGCGTGAGAAGTTCCGGTTCGAAACGATTAGCGGGGATGGTGAGCCGATGTATCCGGGACAGATCATTGTCCATCGCATGCGTCTTGCCCCGATGATTTACCGGAACTGGGTCACTGAGATCAAGCACGTCGATCCTGGCAAGAGCTTCATCGATGAACAACGGTCTGGACCTGACAAGTTCTGGCATCATCGCCATCACTTAGAGGGGATGGTGACCATACCATCATGCATGACGAGATTCACCATGCGCTGTCGCTTGCACCGTTCAGCGAAATTGCCCATGTCTTGCATGTGCGCCCATTGATGAGACGCCTCTTTGAGTATCGCCGTGAAGGGTTGGATCGGCTATTTAGTGAAGGCACATGAGTACTGCGGCGATTATATGGTTCCGTCAGGATCTTCGGCTTTCAGATAACAAAGCGCTGGCCCAGGCGCTGGAGGCAGGCCATCGCATCGTGCCTCTCTTCATTTGGGCTCCTGATGAGGAAGGTCCTTGGGCACCAGGTGCCGCCTCTCGCTGGTGGTGGCATCACGCCCTGGCAGATCTACAGGCACAGCTTAAGGAACATGGCGTCCGTTTACTTCTCCGACAGACAAGCAAGGGCTGCTCTTCTGAAGACATCCTAAGAGAGGTAGCTAAGGCGACGAAAGCAGAGGCCATCTTTTGGAACCGTCGCTATGAGCCTGCGGTCATTGCGAGGGACACCAAGATCAAAGCAAGTCTCCAAGCGGATGGCTTCAAGGTCACCAGTGCAAACAGTGGGATGCTCTTTGAGCCTCACGAAATTGCCAATAAGGCTGGCAAGCCCTTCCGTGTCTTCACGCCGATGTGGCGTCATTACACGACGCTCACGGTACCTAAGCCGGTGGAAGTTGACCTCAGCCAGTTGCGGGCACCAGCACGCCTTCCGAAGGGAGACAGGTTGAACGATCTCGATTTGCTTCCCAAGATTCCCTGGGATGGTGGCTTTGGGGATTTTTGGGGCAAGCCTACACGCGCATCGATGTTAGAAAGGTTGGGTGGCTTCATCGCGAACCATGCCGAGGTCTATGTACCGAACCGTGATTTCCCAGAAATGGATGCCACGACTCGTCTCTCGCCTTTCCTCCATTTCGGTCAGATCGGGCCACGCGAACTTTGGGCAAGGTTTGCCAATGCTAGCAATCATAGCTCAGCTTTCGACACGGGTGTCATGCGCCAAGTGATTTGGAGGGAGTTTGCTCACCACTTGCTCTTCCACTTTCCAGAGACGACTTCGGAGCCATTGAGCCCAAAGTTTGCCAACTTTCCTTGGAAGAGCACAGAAAGCTTTCTCAAAGCCTGGCAGAAAGGCGAAACGGGTTATCCCATTGTCGACGCGGGCATGCGTCAGCTTTGGCAAACCGGCTGGATGCACAACCGCGTGCGCATGATTGTCGGCTCGCTTCTGGTCAAGCACCTCCTCCAGCACTGGCATGAAGGCGCGCGCTGGTTCTGGGACACGCTGGTCGATGCCGATTTATCTAACAACACCATGGGCTGGCAATGGATCGGCGGGTGTGGCGCAGACGCCGCGCCCTATTTCCGAATCTTCAATCCGATGACTCAAGGAGATAAGTTTGACAAGGATGGCGCGTATGTCAGGAAATATGTCCCAGAGCTTGCCAAGGTGCCTGCCAAGTTCATCCACCAGCCTTGGGAACTTGGAGCGCTCGAACTCTCCGGCTGTGGTGTGGTGCTCGGCAAGCACTACCCGTCTCCGATTATCCCGCATAAGGAGGGCCGAGAGCAGGCTCTGGCCGCCTTCAAACAGATGAACGTACAGGTTTGAGAGAAACTTTAGATCTCGGTGATGCAAGCACCGGAGCTTTTCAGGGCATTGAAGCGCAATCCACCTAGTTGAAGTTGTCTGGATCAGTTGTCACTGATAGGTCGTAGTTGAGTGCGGATGAAGAGTTGCTCCTCGTCTTTCGGCAGGGACACAGAGTCGGGAGACTTTCCATCAACCAAAGTCGATTGAATGCGTGTCCAAGTCTTCAGATCGATACTGGCATCGACAGTTAGAAGCCCACTGTCGTTTGAGTGGACGATGGCTTTGTCTTTGGAAAGGACTTGCGTCTCAAGACCTGCAAGGGATGGGGCAAGGGCCGGAACGTGGGCGCGGAGGGTAGCGTAGTCCATGGAGGTTGTGAATACGCTTTCGGGATCGGCGTCGGGAATGAGGTGGACCAAGGTCATCTTCGAATCCATCAAGTCGAGAGGTGTAGATGTTTGGAACTCTACATAGGGGATGCTCTTGTCGACCAAGCAGCTCCTGAGACCAGTGGGCATGGCGTCGTAGGTTAACCCGGATTCGTTTTCAGATCGAAGTTGCAGCGTGAACCCTTTGCTGAGTTCTGTGGAGCGAGGTCCAGTGATGATCCATTTGACAAACACTTCGCTGCCTTTCATTCCGGCGAATTCCTGCTGAACGATGGCGCTGGGAGTGGGATCATGGAGGCAGTAACTCACCTCCTGCTCACCTTCTTTAGTCACGGTGGTGACGCCAATCTTGACCATGGTGGTGTGGAAGAATGTCTGGGACAGATCGAGTTCTAGCGCTTTCGCGTTCTGCTGTGCTGATTCGAGCTGGAACGCGACACCGGTCGCCGGATCGGTTAGGCTCCAAATGGCGGACTGCACTTTGTCAGGAAAACGTAGATCGATCGCCACGCGACTCTTGTTGATCGTCTTGTCCTTGTCGAAACCCGCTAGCCCAGTGAAATAGTGCGGTGCACTGAGTTCGCTTTCGTGAGGTAGGTACTCACGAGGGACGAAATGGGTTTCGCTAGGGAAGTAGGGCATGGCTTCGTGTAAGACGATATGGGTAGGAGCGCCGTCGTATGGCAGTAGGGACGAGAGGTCACTGAAGCGCTTGTTGCTAAGCCTGATAGGACCAGACGGGCAGTGGACTGTCAGTTCATCATGATAGGCATTGGGATGAATATAAGGCATCTTAGGGCCGAGAATCCCAAAGCGTCGAATCTCTTGAATCTGCGCGGTGTAATCTCCGAACGCTGCTAGACTAACGCCTTTGCTAAGAGTGTTGCGATCGATCGCTGCGCCATTGAGATCGACACCGAAGAGATTGATGAGCGCAGGCTGGCCCTCGAGGGATGTCTCGGAGAGTCCACCAAGCGACTTGAGGCCAAAACGAGACTCAGCTTCTTTCTCAAGATTGATATAGAAATCTAGGTTTGTTTTGTGCAACCACGTCAGCGTGGTCTGCAGGTTCGCATCCAGAACGGTGTGTTCAGAGAAGTTGTTGTCTTGGCGGATCTCGTCTCCGAAGCGCGGCTTGACCTCGAATAAGTAGGCCAAGCCTGAGTCGAACAGAATTTTCTAGGCGGTGAGGCGGCGAATGAGAGTTTCGTCATCGACGGCATCTCCGAGGATGTCTTGGATCACCTGCTCGTCGCGCAAGGCCTTAAAGTGATTGAAGATAAAGCTGTAGGAGACGAAATCTTCTGGGCCAACGAGCAGGTTTGTGCTGAAGAATCGTGACTGTCCCGGTTGTAGTTCGTGAATCTCTACAGGATCGCCGTCGATATCAGTAACGATGGTCGAGAACTCGTCAAAAGAGAAGATTTGATCGGTGGGTTCATTGTCATCGAACAACGTGTGTAGTCTGATGAATGATGGCGAACTGACTGCCTGACCCTGATTGCGAATACGCCCGCGTATGTAGAGACGTGAGTTCGCAGGTTCGTAAGCGAGCCTGGCTTCTTCAATGACAAGATCCTGTAGCTTGGCATCTTGGGCAAAGGACGTTTCCTGGTAGCCAGACTCAAGGCAGTCGATCAAGGCATCGCGATAAATCGGGCGATAAATGGACTCGTGGCCCGGCGTGTTGGGATGGACATTGTATTTAAAGACTTCGTTGTCTTCATCTAGCTGGGCAATGGGCCGGAACCACGGATGATCTGAGTTCATCCCATGGCGATGATTGATAGGGAGAACGGAATAGGTGTCTGCGAGTTCAGGTGACGCAAAGGCGAAGCGCTGATTGTTGCCGCGTGCCATGGCGGACATTCCTGGCAGAAGATTTCTTTTCACATCCCTTGTTTCCAACGCGTTGATACTGAGGAGCGGTCTTATGACGTCGACAAGATTGCTGATGGCTTTTCTGACGATCCGTCGAACGAGGGGATAGTTCCGTAGGGAATCGATGACTCCCGCGATTGTCGGATGGGTCTTGATAGCGCGTGTCGTCAAGGTGTAGCGATCAGCACTGCCCAATGGGTTTGGATAGTTTCCATAGATTGTTTTTCGAACTTCAAAGCCGAACTGTTCTTGTTGAAGCGCCCTTGAGAAGTTCTCGAGGCGTGATTCAGCGATGTTCACCCATTGGTGAAAGAAGCGGTCGGAGATCCGTTCGTCGGTTGTCCAGGTTTGGTCAATCGTGATGATGAACCGTGGTAGCCAAGTGGATGGGCTAAGGAATTCAGGATCCCAACGGAAATCGATGTCGATCTCCGGCGTGAGCATCTCTTTCACGATCTTGGCAAACTGAGTGTCATTGCCGCCAAAGGTGAAGCCCATGATATCGACCACCTCATGACCTTGTCGACGGAGCCTGTCGTTCAGCACGTTCATTTGGCGCGACGCTGCCGTCATGCCGAGCCGGTTAATCGCGTCGCTGAAATTGGGATTACCGTTGAGTGCACGTTCGTTTGGCCGATCTCTCAGATCGATCTCGTTTACGGTCGCGCCGCTCCAGGAAACATTGAAGACATTGATAGAAAGCTGGTCGAAGCGATGATCTAGCACTTCGCGAATGGCCCGTTCCCAACCCGCATTGACGGAGCGGTGACCTCAGCGTCCCCAGTTCTCTCGGATCCACAACGGCAAGCCCATCCATTGCAAAGGCGCGCCTTCGCCACTGGTATACGAGTCTCCGCTGACGGCTGCATTGAGTGGGCGCGGAATGGTAATTCTATGAATGTCGCCGTAGGTGATGTCAGCTCCCTGCACACGCACCCATTGGTAGGAGGTACTACCACTAGCTCCGGTGAGGTCACTAGCAAGAATGCGATTGGACTGCGGGCGGCGGTATTGATGACCGAAGGGATCGATGTCGAAAGCGAAGGCTGTTGCGGTCTGCGTCTGGCGGTGTTCGTTCGCTTTGACGACGAATTCTTTGAGTCGATTGCTCGGCAATTCGATGAAGCGGACCTCCCAGCCTTCATAGCGATGGAGTAGGTATTCGCGGAGTCGGTTCATGACCCGTGAACGGTAGCGGTTCTGATTGAGGGTTGATTCGTAAATGAAGTCCCACAAGGGTTCGGTCACGTTGTTGAGAACATTTCTGCCGCCGTAGGGAAACAGGTTGTTCAGGAAGTCGAGATTGAATGCCTCAAGCAAGGTGGTCTCAGGGGCTTGGGAAAAGATGTCGGGATCGAAATCTTGCTCGAGCACCAAGGAATTGGAGCTCACTCGAAGGTAGAAGTCGGCTTCGTCCAGATCCTCCGCGTCGATCCAAATCTTGAAAGCGCGAGAACCGACGGCACCAACAACAGCGGGATCGAGGAACTCGCGGATCTGGATTTCTTTGGCGTCTGCTGGAAATCCTTCCGAAACGATGCGTTTGTGATCAAGGGACTGGGCGTGACTGGCGGCTAGAGGTAGGGCGACCCCAAGGAGGAGATGTATGAAAAGTTTCATGGCGAGAACGGGCTTTGTTACTGAGGGATACCGATCTCTGGTCAAACCGTTACAACCTTTGCCAAAAAACTCTGAGCCGGTCAGGACGACCCTCGATCCACATCGGGCATAAAATATGCCTGGAGATGAGGTTTATTGAGGCCCACTATCGTTGTCATTTGCTGATTCTTGGTGCGGTGTTTGTTAGTGCAGTGTTTGTTAGTACTGAGCGTCTCTACCTGGGGGCGTGGGTTGGAGGGGTATTATCGCCATCCCGCCTTGCTTGAGTATCGGTTTGTCCGTGAGGACGCGTCGGATGGCTTTCGGATGGCTTTCGGATCGAGCGTATTCCGTGTGTGCTGGGAATTTGTGAGGACGTGCATTATCACTGGCATCTTGCTAGCATCGAAACTAATCTCCAGACCCTTCGTGACACTCCTGAAAACCGACGTCGGGAACAACTTTCTTCACTTTCTCTGCAAGTTTCCGGCGCGAGCGGCAACATTGCTGGTGAATGGACGATCAGGAACTTCTCAAGCGGTATGCCAGGGACGGCGATGAGGCGGCTTTCACCGAGTTGGTGGAGCGCTACATCGGCATGGTCTTTGGCACGGCGCATCGGCGCATCGGCGCACGGGGAACCGTGAGTCGGCGGAGGAGATTGTCCAGAACGTCTTCGCAATCCTGGCCAGGAAAGTAACGAAACTAAAGTCGGGCACGGTTGTGTCTGGCTGGCTGCACCGCGCTGCGGTGTTGCAGTCCGCGCATGTCATGCGGACAGAACAACGAAGAACCACCCACATGAAGGAGTTCTTTGAAACGCTCGCTGCAGATGATGCAGAGCCACTGGAACCTCACGTCTGGAACGATGTTGTCCAGGTGTTAGACGAATCGATGGACCAGCTCGATCCTCAAGATCGGAACGTGCTGTTTCTACGGTTCTGTGACGAACGCAACCTCCGAGAAATCTGGGGCTTGCTCGGAAAGTCCGAGTCTGCCACGCAACGCCATGCCAATCGGGCATTGGAGAAGTTGGGCAGCCTCTTGCGCAAGAAAGGTGTGGTCGTTCCGGCGGCTACGCTCGCAGCAGGGCTTACAGCGGAGTTAGGCAAAGCAGCCATCGCGCCCACGGGCATGGCGGCAAGCGTTTCAAAGTTCGCCCTCTCGGGTGCTCTCAATACGGCGACGACCGCCACCACCCTAACTACCTTCACCATGATGATGACACAGTTAAAAACCACAACTCTAATCCTGGCAGGATGTGCACTTGTAGCTCTATTCACAGGAGGTGGGATGCTTCTTGGGCGTCTCAGTGACAGCAAAGTAAGCGTCCAGGCTCCGTCCGACGTTGCCGCAACCAAGAGAGATGATGTTGCTCAGCGAGTCTCCATTGTCGATAACGTTGAGCCCGTCGATTTGGTCGAAGAGCCGAAGCCTGCCAGCCCGGAAATGAATGAAGTCGCGGTTCTGTTAGCCAAAGCAATGGCTTTGGCTAAGGAAGCTGCCGAACCGAAGGATGCGAAAGCGGCGATTCGCGAGCTGCTCGCCGATTTGAATGCCGAAGAAATGTCTGAAGCCTTTGCCTATGTTTCCGAGCAGTCTGGTTCACGGCAGATTCGCGCGTTCATGGAGAAAGAGCTGTTTCTCCGCTGGGGATCCTTGGATCCAACAAAGGCAATGACACTCGCCCTGGACACAGAATCGGCAGGAGAAAGAACCGACCACGCAAGTGCTGTGGCAGAGTCGTGGGCTGAGAATGACCCAGATGCGGCTTACGCTTGGTACACCTCTGCGCGAACTGGGAGCGAGCATCCGTTAGGTTCGGGGGCACTTCAAGATGTGATTAGAGATCTGATCGAAGGGTGGATTCGACACGATGTGTATGGTGGTTTTGAGATGCTAGAGAGTCTGGATTTCGATGAGCAGACGGCTGCGCGGGCGTCCATTGATGACTTCGCAAGAGACCCTGCTCGTCGGAAAGCGGTCAGTGATAGAATTCTTCAGATTCAAGATCCTGAGCTGTTGGCGAGCGTGGTCCATGACTTCGGTGCCAAGTGGGCGAAAGATGATCCTCGATCTGCCGCGACTTGGTTTGACCAGATTGAGTTCGAAGACCCGACGACGGCGTTAAGCTCTGGCAATCTGATTGGTTAAGCCTTCTTCGAGCAGAACCCTCGCGAGGCCGTCGATTGGTTTTATCCCAAAGCGCCCGAGGAGATGAGAGTGCCGTTCCTTAAAGGCCTTGTCGGCGGAGGATGGGCACAACGTGATCGGGCGGCCGCTTCTCAATGGTTGCAGGACAATGGATTCGATCCTCACGAAATCACTCAATCGAATTAGATTCCTACCTTCTGTATCATGAAACAGAAACAACTATGGTTAGCGGTGGCGTTCATCTTGGCGGCGCTCGTGGCAGCGAACTTGGGCTATCGCCAAGTGAAGAAGCCTCAGAAAGAAATGGTAGTTTCAGCACTGGGCGCGGAGACCAATGTGCCGGGAGTTGCCCTCAGCAGAGATTCACAAGAAGCTACGATGCCAGTGGAGCGAGCCTCTGCAGAGGACGTGTTTGCCGAGCTTAAGGAGGCTGCTAGGAAGAGAGACAAGGATACCCTGCGACGGTTTCGCGAGGGGTGGGTGGGTCAGTGCTCGTCTGAAGAACTGGAAGCGTTGATCGCGCTGGTCGATGAGGAGAGTGATTCGGTATGGCGTGGCACCATGATGGAAGCCATCGCTGGGAAGTGGGCTCAGCTGGACCCGGAAGCGGCGATTACGTTCATGACAAGCCGGGTCATGCGCGACCGACGTCAGAATGGTCTGACCCGTATCTTTGAAGTCTTGGCTCGTAAAGATCCCGCAGCGGCGTTCGCATTGATCGAAACGATGGGTAATCCTATCATCATGCAGCCATCGGCGGAAGCCGTTTTCAAAGCTTGGAAGAAGCGTGATCCTGCGGCAGCGTTTGCTGCCGTGGAAATGCTAGAGAGGGGAGATCTCCGGTGGAGCGCGCTAAACGCGTTATGTCAGGTCGAGCATGAGGGGGGGGGACGGAAACAGCTCTTTGAGAGTATCGGCTCTATCGAGAGTAGTAATCTGAAGCGAGACGCTTGGAAGCAGGCCATCGGGCATTGGGCGGAAGACGCTCCGTTTGAGGAAGTGGTCGATTGGATCGGAACGCAGACCTTCGAAGGCAACCTCGCTTCCCGTCTTGAGCGCGAAGCGGCGGTTCGGCACGCGGCAGATGATCCCCAGGCCATGGCAAAACTGGTTAGTCGAACGTGCTGATCCTGACAGTATTCAGGGAAATTTGGAAGTGTCAGTTCACTTCTGGGCGTCCGATCAGCCAAACGCTTGCGGCGAGTGGCTGCATGAGATCGGGTTGGGACCGGAAACGGATCGCGCTGTCGAGGCCTACACACGGGTGATCGGCGATCACGATGCCCCGAGCGCCTTCGCCTGGGCGCAATCAATTACGGATGTGGACAAACGGGCGAGCACTATCGAGGAAGTGTCCCGGCGCTTCTATCGGTTTGATCCCAAAGGGTTCTTGGCGACTGTCTCGACATCTCCTCTTCCTGCCTCTGAAAGCGAGGCACTTGTTGGGATGGTTAAGCGGCAGGCGGAGTTTCGCTAGTGGGCTAGTTTGCTTTTTGAGGCGGTAGTATTTGTTGGGAGCTTCCTTTCGAAAGTGATGTTCGAAGGCTCCTCCTCCTCCCAAGATGCTGATTCCACGTGTGACGGTAGAGAACGTTTTCAAATCGGTGCTCATCTCCAAGGCTTCAGGTCCTGATACACGTGACCATTTCACGACGAGGTTCGCTCTGGAAGTTTCTTCAATGACTAACAGGGGCGGTTCGACGGCTTGTGAGGACTCTAAGATGAGGGCGCCTCCAAAGGGCGTTTGGCCGACAGCGATGAGGCGACTTTCATCGAGTTGGATATGCTGAATGCTACCGCGTTCAGGGTAGGCGATCGACGGTTCGCGTTCCCAGGTCTTCCCGTCTTCTGAGGTGTAGATCCTGCCTGCTGGAGAGCCGGTGAGAACCCATTGCGAGTCGATCATAGTCACGTGTCGAAAGAAGGGGGCCTCGATATCTTGTTCGATTGGGAGTATGCCATGGGTCCAATCAGTCAGATTGTCAGGCGACGACCAAACCCTTCCGAAATCACCTCCCAGAAACCAGCGCTGAAGTTGTTCTGAATAGTGCGCCACCGTGAGCCAGTCGGGCTCCTCGCGCTCATCAATGAGATGGCTGGTCCATGTTTTCCCGTCAGAGAATTTTAGAATGATGCGGTTCTGACCACTGGCGATAAATAGCCCGTCATGGAACTCAAGATCGTAGAGATAGGGAGCTTGCTCGGCGCTGAACTGAGGATGTGTTTTCCAATCAAGGGCATTGTCAGAGTGAGGCAGCCCTCCAAGGCCACTTGCTGCGACCCACATCCTGTCGGCGTAGTGGATGTCATCTATGAAAGAGTTGGTCGATAGCGTTGCCTTGATCGCCCATTCGCTAGTGTCTGTGGAGGCAAACACTTGCGTCCACGACGATCCACTGGCCATTCCCCCAAGTGGAAGCCTAGACCCAATCGCTGGCCATTCCCCCAAGTGGAAGCCTAGACCGAATCGCTGGCGCCAATCGATTGACTTCTCCAAGCCCGGCCGCCGACAGAGATGAGCACTTCGGAAGAGGCTCCGGTGACTATCCAGCGCCCGTCGTGATGATCCACGTTCTCCCAGAATGTTGACTCTTCTGTCAGGCTGTGATTCCACTCGATGGCGTCTGTTGACGTGTAGAGGTGTAGAGGTGTAGAGGTGCCCATCCGATCCGGAGATGACCCAGCGCCCATCGCCGTAGGCGGCGGAGGTCAGCTTATAACTCGTTCCGGCGTCTAGAGGCCAGTTCTTCAAGTGCCGAAGAGTCCCGTTACCTCCAGGTCAGACCATCGGTGGACGTTGCGAGATACCCAAAGTCGCCCGCTGCCACCCAAGTGCCATTCCCGTAGGCCGCGGTGTTGACGTAGTTTGGCGTCGGGTTCGGAAACAAGGGTTTCCAGTGGCCGGGATCGGGGAAGTCGGCCTTTGTAGAGAGGAGACATGCTGCTGGAATAGCGGCGAGTAGGCAGTTTCGCAGGTGTCGAGAGAGTGGAGTTGCGATCATCTGTGAAGAGTTAGGTGCCGTCGACAAGAAACCTAACACGCAACTTGCTTGCGTCTGCCGATCGGTTCTCTTGAAACCACGACTGGACACCAATAGACACCAAGATGTCATTGAGTATCGGCTGTTGGACTGATTGGATTTCTGGTGATATGAGAGTGACTCCGCTTCGAGTTTACGCGCTCCTATGAAAGTATTTCTCTATCTGACATTGATTCTGATTGGGCCGGTTTTAGGCGAGCCGTTCGAGATCAAGGTTCGTCAATTGACCAAGGGGCCGGCCACCCATTTCTTTGGCTACATTGGGCACGTTGGAAATGTGCCTTGGAGTGGTGATGGGCGTTATATTCTGGCGATGCGAACGACGATGCTCGATCACCTGCCGGGTGCCGACGATCCGGCTGAGATTATTCTGATCGATACGCAGAAGGATGATGCGATCGAGGTCGTGGACGAGACGCGCGCGTGGAACCCACAACAAGGAACGATGTTCTACTGGAATCCGCACGTGCCGGACACGCAGTTCTTCTTCAATGATCGGGATCGCGAAACAGGGCGGGTAATCACGGTGCTCTATGACATCAAGAAGAGGGAACGGGTTCGGGTGTATCGTGACAAAGGGATGGCAGTAGCCAATAGCGGAGTGGCTCAGAAGGGCGGGCATTTCTATGCGATCAACTATGCGAGGATGGCTCGTTTAAGGAAAGTAACAGGATATGCTGGAACGACTGACGAGACGGAAGGCCTGGCGCATCCCAAGAATGACGGTGTCTTTAAGATTGGCATTGAGAGCGGCGAGCAGAAGTTGTTGGTGTCGTTCCATCAGCTAGCGGAAGCGCTTCGAACGACGGGGAAGTACACAAAGGTTCCCGCACTCTTTATCAATCATACGTTGGCAAATCGTGAGAATGACCGGGTATTCTTCTTTGTGCGAGGGGGGTGGGATGGTCATGAGGGACCGAAGGTGAACCAAGGCTTTGTCATGCGCCCCGATGGCAGCGAGCTCACGGCGATTCAGGATCATGTGGGTGGGCATCCGGAGTGGGATGCTGGGCATCGGATGATTGGCCATATCGATCGCAAGCAGGTGATCTACGACGTCGATCGGCAAGAGATCGTGGGCCAGCTCGGCAATCCGAATATCTTTCCCAATCCTGAAGGGGATGTGGCTCTTTCGCCTGATGGCGAGTGGTTTGTTAATGGCTTCAAGCATCGGAAGACGAAGAGCAGTTATTACGTCGTCTATCGGCGTTCCGATGGGGTTTCGGTGCGTTCGACCGGTTTCAATATCGGGAATCTCGCTTCGGGAGACTTGCGACAGGATCCATCTCCTTGCTGGAACCGCTCTAACAATCAGATTCTGGTGCCTGCTATTGCTAAGGATGGCAAGAGTCGACAGCTCTTTGTCCTCACCATTGTCTCAGATTCGGAATCGCGATGAAGCGACGGGCTGCCTGGTGGGGGAAACTTGGGCTGCTCTTGGTGAGTCTACTCTGTTTGGAAGGCCTTGCTCGCGTGTATGTAAGTCGTTTGGCTTCGCCGGAACGCCGACGACAATTCTCGGTGTATGAGAAGCTGCCAGAGTCGGAGCGGCGGGTGGTTCCGCATCCCTACTTGGCTTATGCAAACACGCCAAACTACCGGCGTGGCGAGAAAAGTCACAACACGTTAGGATGGCGCGGGCCGAAGACCTCGCAGCTAAAGCCAGAAGGCGTGTTTCGCATTCTCGTGCTTGGTGGATCGACGACGTATACTGAGGCGGTGATTGAGAACGATAAGACCTTTCCCGCGCAGCTGCAGCGGTTGCTCCGAGAGCAGCATGGGCAATCTAACACCGAAGTTATCAATGGTGGGGTGCCTGGCTATAATTCCTGGGAGTCGCTGGTGAACCTTTGTTTCCGTGGGATCGCCATGGAGCCCGATTTGGTCATGGTGCATCACGGGGCTAATGATGTGCATAGTCGCCTTGTGCGACCGGGAGCCTATCATGCGGACAATCGTGGGCGTCGGCAGGCTTGGAAATGGGAGGAGCATTCGTGGGCTGAGGAACACCTGACGCTTTATCGAATGATGAAGCGGCTTAAGAAGGGGACTCACATTGGTTTAGAGCCATTTGTCGATGCGCCGGATCTCATCGGTCCTTACAGCGACTACGATGATCCCGAGCTGGCTTTCGAGAAATTGTTAGATGAACACCCGCCGATTCATTTCCGAAACAACCTACGAAACATGGCGGCGATTTGTCAGGAACATGGGGCCGCGTTTCTTCTGACGACTTGGGCCTGGTGTCCTGATTTCGAGAAGGACTACGCAGGATTTGATTTCTATCAGCGAGGCTTCCGGGAGATGAATGAAGCTGTTTCGGCCTTGGCGAAAGAGCGAGGTTGGCCCTGTTTCGATTTCGCGGCGGAGATGTCGCAGGAGAAGACGCGTTGGGCGGACGGAAGGCATGTGAATGCTGCCGGGGCGCTGGAGAAGGCGAGATTGTTCGCCGCTTACCTCGCTAAAAGTGGACTTCTCCCATGAGTTGATCTGATTGCACTCGTGGATGAGCAGGCTAAGCTAGCTCCTCATGGCGAGTAATAGACGGCGCGGATTGATCAGCTTGGCCCTTCTGTGGGCTACGGTGGCAGCGCTGTCGGCCCAGGTGTCGGCTGCGGCAGAAGAGGCGCTCGTTTCTGAGCCTGGTTCTCCGCCAGAGGTGGCCGTAGTTTCTACTAAGGACCCGGTGATGGAACGTTTGGACAGGCTTGAGGAGGAGTTGAAGTTGGGATTTGCGAAGAGCGATGCGGATGGCATCATTCGGCTAGAGCGCATGGAGAGGCAGATTGCAGAAGATCGCTCGGCTTCGTGGGTGCCGCTGCTCATGGTGAGCTTGTTATTGCTCACTCCGATCGCGCTGTTCATGTTAGGGCGATCGCTCATGCAGCGCCTCGGAGGTCAGGTAGATGAGTTGAAGCGCCAGCGCTTGCGTCTCGAAAGCGTAGATGAAAGTTTGCGGGAGCTACCTGGCAAGTTGCCAAAGTTGGCTCTCGATACCTCTCAGTTGGCAGACCGTCTTCGAGATGAGCTGCGTCAACCTACGCCAGCACCAGTGGCACCTGCGCCGGTAGTGACACCTTTCTATCAGAATGCGCAATGGCTTGCCCTTGCCGCTGAACCGCCACGTAGGTATCTGGCCTATCTCGCTGAACTCCGTGCCACGGTGAATCAAGTCCACGTGGAGTTGACGGATTCGGAGAATCCAGGCGAAGCCTTGGCGCTTGTGGGGTGGATACTAGCGCGCTTCTACGAACGGCAATCGGCGTGCGCAGAGGGACATTGGCGGCACCTCTTGCAGGTGGCTGAGGAAACTGGTTATGTGAATGATCCGGCTTTGGGCGACCGCTTGAGTAAAGCGCGCAGTGATGAAGAGGCGGCGCGCACGTTGCATCGCGCGCTATATAGAGAGCTCTTGGAGCAGGGGATCAGTGATCACTTGATTCTTTTAGAGGAAATGCGGCATTTACCGAATTTCTGTGGCGCAGAGGCGTCCTATGCGACGTGTCAGGCCATTTCGCAGCGCATCGATCCCCTGGTGGAGACCTTTCTCTCTCGGACGCGCCGCTTGGCGGGCTACACGCCGAACCATGTTCCTTTGTTCTCCGAATTCACCGAAGAAGCCGCGCAATTCCTGCGCAACAACCCGTCGAAGGAGCTTCCACGCATTTATCAATCCCTGGAACTGCCCCGACGGCAGGTCCTCTGCGTGCTCGCTTATGGCTTGCGTCGAGAGCGCGGCTGGGAGAATGAAGAGACCCAAGTCATTCTAAGTTAATGGAACTAGACACTCTCACAGAACGCTTCAATTCCGTCTGGCCGACGTTGTTGCGTTATTTCAACAACGCCGACCTGCTGAGTCTGAAGTTCTGGATAACGCCACTGGTGACGATCTTGGTCATGGTCTTCCTCGTGCTTGTCATGGCGAAGATCTTTCGGCGTTCGCCTTCCGTGGATCCGGAGGCGCACACGGCTGAGCCGCCGGTGCCGTTCTCGCGAATCTTCAATCTTTGGCGTGCGTGGCTCGTGGCTGGTTGCCTAACCGCTTTTTTGTTGGTGGCCTGGATCACGTTTGTGAGCCGTCGCGGCGAGGCTTTCCGAGCGAACTACGAACTGCCCACGCTGATTAGTTTCACCATGGCGATGCTTTGCCCGGTTATCGCATTAGTGAAGTTGCGCGCAAGCTTCACACGTCAGAGGCTGAAGAACCTCGCGTCACAAGCCCACACGCCACGTGAAGAGGGACGAACGGTGACTGCTCTTCGTCGCGCTTTCCGGCGTTCCAAGGTTTGGCTCTTGGTGCCGTTGTTAGGCTTGGTGGTTCTCTTCATTCCTGGTTTAAGTAAGCCTTCTCTCGTTGCGATCTTGCTAGATAATTCTGGGAGCATGGAAGAGCCTATTTCCCAAGCTCGGGAAATCCTTCGTACCGTTTTGCCGCAATTTCCTGACAAATCTCGCTTCGTCATCACCACCTTCGACCGCGACGCCAGTTATACCTCTATAGAGGAGGTTATGGGGGTCACGCCCGGTCAGATTGACTCGCTTTCGGGTTCGGTCATTACCTTTGAGAACGCGAAAGAAGCGATCCAGCACATCGAAGGTGTCAGTACGGATCAAGGATCGCCGGTTTGTGAGGGTATTTGGAAAACCTACCTCGATGTGAATCAGCAGGAACCCATGGTCTTTCCGAATCGGCTTTTTCTGATCATCACGGATGGCAAGGATCGGCGAGTGACGTTCAATGATCAGAGCACTCAGTATTTCAATGCAGACGAAGGGTTTGGCACAGTCTTTCCGCCTGACATGGTACACTTCATCGATGTGCGTCTAGAAGATGACGCGGCCGATGGGCCATCCGAGAATTTCTTCCGTGCCGCAGAATCTGCGGGGATGACTTACAACGATGCGCAAGATCCTGAGATGTACCAAAGTGTGCTCAGGGATCTTCTCAGTCCATGGACGGTGGACAAGGATCTGGTCTTTATCACGGTGCTCGTCTTTGTTCTCTGTGCGTTGCTCGCGCTCTTTATTGGCCCGAAACGTATGCAACGTGTCCGCTAGAGTTGTTCCTATGAGGTTTCTGTTCGCGCTTAGCTTAGTTTGCTGTCTTCTGGCGGTCCCTCGGTCGTCTGCTCAGGGGCACGCTCTTCCTGGCGATGTTTTTGTGCTGGTGGATGTGTCAGGCTCAATGACCGGTTCCAAGTTTGGCATTGGTTATGCAAAAGTGCAGGAGGCCAGGAACCTGGTGTGTGATCTCCTGACAGATCGCTTTGCGTGGAAGAATTTCCCAAACTGGGAATACTCACTCCTCTCGCAGGAGATCCTTGCGGTGACGAGTCCATCAACGAATCGCCAATCGCTCATACGGTCTGGCAGTCGTGTCTTTCTCAAGAGCTTTGGCGACCCAGCGACTTCTAAGGCACCCTCCATTGAACGCTTGATCAATGATCCCGTCCGCGATGTAGATACGCTCTTTGCTAGCTTTCCTAAGCAAACGAGTTTCAACGATCAGCGCACCTTTCTCTGGTTGGCTCGTGGGATGACGCGTCGCGAAGCGATAGCGCGAGGCCTTTCGTCGTATTTGCTCGTTGAGATCACCGATGCTCGTGAGGACAAGGAGAGCTTGGTTGATATCGATGACCAAGTGTCGGTCCGTGAGTTTAAGAGTCTCAAACACGTTCCTGTGAGTGGCGAGATCGGTGCGTTTACCCACAAGCAAACCAGTGGCGAGTATGTTTTACAGGTAAACATTCGTTTGGTGCGTCTTGCGGGCGATGCAGGAGCTTCCTCGAGCTCAAAGACACTCTTAAGTAATCTGCGCTTACCTCAAGGCTTGCGTCAGGGGGATGACGCCGTGATTGATTGGGACAGTTTCAATGCCTCGGCAGGACTTACCTACACGGTGGCTCTCACGCCTTCTAATGGTACGCCTCGAACGGAAACCACTCAAGCGCAGCCGGTGACGTTTCCAAGTGTGAGCGTAGGTAGTTACACCGTGCGCATCTTCGCGCCAGGTAGCAGCGAGGTGCAGGGCCAGTTTGAGGTGGCTCCTGCAGGTTCGGTGCCGGTGGTTCAGGACAGCGCTTCGGGTGTCAGTGAGATCCTTCTGCAAACGCCTCGCAAAGATACCGAGATCCTCACGGGTAGCGTCTCGGTGAGTTGGCGAGTGGTGAATCCGCCTGCTGGCTGCAAATACTTGGTCACCATCACAGGTCCTCTGGGAACGAAGATCCCCAAGAAGACCGTCGATGGCACTCGTGCATCGTTCTCGGTCAAGAAAGCCGGCCCTTATCGAGTGCGAGTTGCGGCGACTGCGCGGGGCGTCAAACCTGCCTCGGGGACCTTCCGAGTGAAGAGCGTAGGCGGCTGGAAGTTCCTCTATGCGTTGTTAACATTGCTGCCGATTGCGATCATCGCCTATGTGGGCATCCGTCACGCGAAGAAACGTCGTCATGGTAAGGACGACTTCGACAACTATTCGGATAATTTGGACTAGCAGCCTGTCGGACTTAGGGTTACATTTACTGCGCAAGTCGCTAAGGTGCATCCATGGCCGCCAGATTCGTCAACATCGACCACGACACCCCGCTACTGCTACCGCCCGACATGGCATTTCTGGACTTGATATTGAATTACCGGAAGGCTCGCTTGACGATCTTAACGCTGTCCAAGCCGATAATGACTTCATGCTGACACCGTTGGAAGCAGAACCTGAAGACGAATCAAGCGGTTCACAAGTAATCGCACTGGAAGATTCTGAAATTTATGCCGATGAATCATCGGAGATAGTTTCGGATTCATCCCAAATGGTCGGTGCCCTTGAAGTCGACCCACAAGCTGC
>CALLLI010000160.1 GCA_938082635.1 uncultured Verrucomicrobiales bacterium | reverse complement strand
TGCAAGGATGGTCAGCTGAGCCTCTTAAATGCGCAGCAGGCTTCCTGCGGCGCACCTGCACCCCAACTCGTAAAGAGCCGGTCGTATTCGCGTGGATTGCCTGCTTCGCTTGTCAGCGCCGTGAGAGCAGCTTTCGGATCGTCCTCGGCGGTGGCTCGGATGATCTGGAGGGCGGCATCGCGTCTTAGGTTGGTGTCTTCAATGGTGTTTACGAGTGCATGCGCCCGGGCTCGGTCTCGCTTGGCGGGGGCTTGGATGGCTAGCGGAACACAATTCTTCTTCAGGTTGGCGTCTTCGGCAGAGAGCGAGTAGGCAAAGAGGCTTTCGGGATCGATTTCCGACCACCGACCCGTGATCGCCCACGTTATTTGCCAGCGATACTGATTGCCTTTATCGATGGCATCAATAGACCAGAGGGGGCCGCGAAGTTCGTTGGAGCTGAAGTTGGCCAGATACTGATAGGCCCTTGCCGACCTCATGGGAGAGCTGTCATTCTCGAAGATGGTGAGCAGAGCAGCCAGACTCTTCGGGGCATCGTGAACGGGAATGGGGCTGCTGATTCCAGAATCGCTGGCGATGGAGGTCGACTCTAGAAGAGAGGAGCCGCCAGGGTTTGAGGTGTGATGGGTCTCATTCCCGGAGTCGTTTGGAGAAGGCTTGATGATCCAGCCTAGCGCAAGGCCGAGGACCAGAAAGATCAGAGTGATGAGGGGTGTTTTTACGGCGAAACCCTATCAAGGACACGATTCGACGGCAACCCTCGTTTTCCGGCTTGGATTGACAAGCTGGGGCATCCCGGGTTGGTAGGGGGCATGATGGCTCCTGAAGCTCCGGTTGCTACCCAGATTGTCTTGGTGGGGGGAGGGCATAGTCATGCACTCTTGTTGCGGATGTTAGGAATGAATCCTTGGGAAGGCGTGGACGTAACGTTGGTTTCGGATGTGTCGATGGCGCCGTATTCGGGGATGTTGCCGGGACACATTGCTGGGTTTTACTCGCATGACGAGGTGCACATCGATCTGCGGAAACTCTGTCAGTTTGCTCAGGTGCGGTTCATCAGGTGCCCGGTGATTGGAATGGATCTGAATGAGAATCGCATTCTCTTGGAAGGTCGACCTTCGGTGCGATTCGATTACGCCTCGATCAATATTGGGAGCACGCCGGACATGGTGAGTATCCGGGGCGCGGATCGTTGGGCGACGGCCTCGAAACCGGTGCCGGCCTTGTTAGAGAAATGGGCGCAGATTGTGGAGGCTCATGGTCGTGGAGTGACGCCAAAGGACATTGTCATCGTCGGAGGCGGTGCTGGAGGCGTGGAGCTGGCTTTGGGAATGCACAAGCAGCTTGAAGGAAAGACGCAAGTTCACCTGGTGCATCGGGCTGGTCAGATTCTAACGACGCACAATGTGAAGGTTCAAGGGCACTTCGCGAAGTTGCTTTCAGAACGCGGGATCGAGGTCCACGTGAACGAGAGTGTGGTGGAAGTGAAAGAGGGCTCGGTGCTTTGTGAATCGGGCACGTCGATTCATTCTAATCACACCTTCTGGGTGACCCAGGCGAGCCCGGCGACTTGGCCTGGTGAGGCGGGGCTGGCGACGGACGATCGAGGGTTTGTGTTGGTGTCAGATACGTTGCAATCAACCTCGCATCCGCGCGTCTTTGCGGCAGGAGATGTGGCGACCGTGGAGAAATATCCGCGTCCGAAGTCCGGGGTGTTTGCCGTGCGACAGGGTGGGCCGCTCTTTGATAATCTGGGGGCGATTGCTTGCGGAGAGGAATTGAAGCCGTTTCGTCCACAGAAGGAGTTTCTGAGTTTGATCGGCACGGCTACGGCGTCTGCTGTGGCGTCGCGTCGCTGGCTAGCATGGGAGTCACCCAAGATGTGGCAGCTTAAGGATTGGATTGATCGGAAGTTCATGGAGAAGTTTGAGATCTTCCCTGACATGGAAGCAGAGGCTGCGAAGACCTTGCCGCCATCTAGAGAGGTTGTTCGGGAGAATGATCCACTCATTGATCTCAAGCGTCGCGCGGAAATGCGTTGTTTAGGCTGTGCGGCCAAAGTGGGAAGCGGTGTCTTGCGACGGACGTTGCAGCGGATTCGCCGAGAGAGTGATAATGACGTGCTTTCTAAGCTCAATGATAGTGATGATGCGGCGGTTTTTCCAGTGCCGAGCGGTGAGCAACTTGTGCAAACGGTGGATTACATGCCGGCTTTGGTGAAAGATCCCTATCTCTTTGGTCAGTTGGTCGCCATCCATTCGTTGAGCGATCTCTGGGCCATGGGCGCTCGGCCCTATGGCGTATTGGTTCTGGCGGAGATTCCTTTTGGGAAAGAGGCAGTCATTGAAGAGAATCTCTTTCAAATGATGTCTGGTGTCATTGCTGTCTTGGCACGGCATGGAGCTTATTTGTTAGGTGGTCACACGGCAGAGGGCGCGAATCTTGCTCTTGGGGTGACGTGCAATGGCTTTGCTAGTGAAGAGGTGCTCTTGCGGAAGTCAGGCATGCAGGCTGGGGAAGCGCTCATTCTCACAAAGCCGATCGGCACGGGGACGCTCTTTGCGGCCGAGATGCGGCTGAAGGCGAAGAGTGTCTGGATTAATGCGGCGCTGGATCACATGCTGGTGGACAATGCGGCTGCGGCTGAGATTCTGTCTGCGCACGGGGCGACGTCCTGCACGGATGTGACTGGATTCGGGCTCTTAGGGCATTTGCTAGAAATGACGCCGAAGAATCTTGGAATTCAGTTTGAGGTGGCGGCTGTTCCCACGCTGGCTGGGGCCGAGGAAACGGCGGGACGAGGTATTCTAAGTTCGATTCATACGGACAATCACGCTGCTTCAGAAGGCATTGAGAATCCTGAGGCGTTTGTGGATGATCCCAAGTATCCGTTGCTCTTCGATCCACAAACCTGTGGAGGTTTGTTAGCGACCGTCAGTGAGGAGCGAGCGAATGATGTTTTGAAGGCGCTTCATGAGGCAGGCTATAGACAAGCGGTCGTCATTGGTCGGGTGACGGAGCGCGTTGGTGAGAAACGCGCGATTCAGTTGTCGTGATCTCCGTTATCTTGCCGACACTGAACGAGGCGAGGAATCTGCCTGAGACGCTCGCCTCTCTCGAAGCACTGAACGAACCTCTTGAGATCATTGTCGTGGATGCCGGGAGCACGGATGCGACTGTGAGCGTAGCAGAAGCGTGTGGAGCACGGGTGCTTCTGAGTGAGAAGCGTCAACGCGCGCATCAGCTCAATTTGGGAGGAGCCGCGGCAACGGGAGAGGTGCTTTGGTTTCTTCATGCTGATACATGGGTCAGCGCTCGTTCGGTGGAATCAATTCGCGCAGTCTTTGTGGATTCAGTGGTTGTTGGCGGGGGATTCAAACGACGCTTTCGGTCCGCGTCGCCGCTGCTGGCTGCGACGTGTTGGATCGCTTCTCTGCGCTCTCGGTGGTGTGGGCTTTTCTTTGGCGATCAGTCTATCTTTGTTAAAAAGGCCGTGTTTGAGCAGGTCGGGGGCTTTGCTGACCTTCCTGTGTTTGAGGATTTCGATTTCTGCCAGAAACTGAAGGGCGATGGGAAGATGCGGTGTGTGGGGCCAGCGGTGAGGTCTTCGGCGAGGCGGTTTCAGAAACGTGGTGTGTTGGCCGTCGTCTTGCAGGACCTTTGGTTGACTTGGCGTTACCACCGAGGCGAGAGTCCAGAATCGATTATGAAGAGGATTCGTCGAGGATGAGTGTGTTTCGGAATAGAGTCGTTTGGGCTTCTGTCCTTGCGTGTTTGCAGGGGGCGTATGCTCAGGATGCTGATCTGCTTCCGTCTCGGTCGGCTCCTTACTACGAGTATGTGGCCACTTGGCCGAATGCGATTTCTAGCAAGGTATCGAAGAAGTCGCCGCTGAAGTTTGAAAGTTGGGACAAGCCTTATGGTGATGATGCTGGTAAGGCTGTGGTTGACCAGATCAATACGTGGTTCGAGGAAGGCTCGGCTGCTGGCTTAAGTCAGGATGCGTTTCGTAGCTTTGATAGCGATCACTCGAAGGTAGGCGCTGTTTATCCGCAGATGACGATGGCGAAGCCGGTGGCGGATTATCGGCCTGCCCAACAGGCCATTTTCTCGGAACGTGTTACCTTCGGTGTGCAGTCGTTAGGCTTTCACACGTCGGTGTTTGACGAGGCGATGGCGATCGTCGAGTTCCACGATCGGTGCAAGATCCTTGAGCAGGTCAAGCCGAGTCATCTCAAACGCAAAGTAGGCGTGGAACGTCCTGTCATTGAGGCCTCGTTTTATCGGGCGCTCTACGAATCCAATTGTCTCCTCATCTGTCCGGCGGTGTGGAACTATCAGGTTCGGCAAGATGGGAGTCATCACGATAACCTATCGTTCCTCAGTCCGTTCTTTCTCTATTCGTTAGGCAAGTCGGGCTCAGATAGTTATCTCATGAAGCCGATTCTCTACGCCGCCGCATCGCTCCCATCTGATTTGAAGACCCGCATGCTGCGTACGGGGACCTATGTGCCATCCTTGCTCGGGCTCTTCAAAGGGCAGTTGGGAGAAGGAGATCTTCTTAAGGTGACTGCACATCCTTCGGCCTACGCATTGCCAGAGACTGGGCTATTTCTTGAGCCGCTGATCAACAAGGTTCATGAATTGAAGCACATTCCCCCGGTAACGCGTGTGAGTCTGGTTGGTGGAAAGTCGAATGATCTGGTTCTTGCGAATGAGCGCTACCTTATTACTTCGGCATTGCGAGAAGGGCAAACGTTAGAACTGAAGATCGATTTGAGTGACAGCTGGACGGATGCTGGTAAGAAGCTCGTGGCCGCCGAGGGCAAGATTCTGAGGGAGCCGGACAGCACGGCGACTTTGAAGGCGGAGTTGAAGAAGCTGCTGGTAGAGTTCACTGAGCGGCATCCTCTGGTTGAGCAGACGCGAGCACGGATCAAGAAAGCGCAGGGGCAGCAGTCGACGCTGACAAGAGTGGTGGGCCAGGAAACTCGTTGGAGACTCCGAGTGCCCTGGCAACCGATGTCCACGACGACGGGGCTCAAGCGCACGGATGTTGTCTTCGTGGCAAGCGACGGGACCTACCAGGGGGCGCCTGCGTATGTGTCGGTGAGGCACCTGCAGCGCTCGGATCGTTGGCTGCGAGAATGACGTTTCCCTTGCCTGGCGATACCATTGGCTCTAAGAGCCTCAATGGACTTGTGGCAAGCATTCATCCTTGGGATCGTTGAAGGCGTAACGGAGTATCTCCCAGTTTCTTCGACAGGGCATTTAATCCTAACGCAACGCGCACTGGGTATCGATGAATCTAAGGCGGCCAATGCCTACGCCATCTGCATCCAAGCCGGGGCGATTCTCGCGGTCCTCGGCGTTTACTGGAAACACGTCATGGAGATAGTGTCTGGTTGGTTGGGGAAGGTTGGAATTGGTAAAGGAAATGAAGAAGGCTTTCGTTTGGGCGTGTGCATCATCGCAGCCTTCATCCCGGCAGCGGTTCTTGGACTTCTCTTTGATGATATAATCGAAGAGAAGTTGTTCGGTCTCACTACCATTGTTATTGCTTGGTTTGTGGGGGGCGTTGCCATTCTCGCTACGGTCTTTTATCGGCGAAAGCGTAAGGAAGTGCAGGGTGATGGGAAATCGTTAGCTCAGCTAACGTGGAAACTCGCTGTCATCATCGGATTCATGCAATGCATCGCGATGTGCCCAGGCACGTCTCGCAGTCTTGTGACGATTGTGGGAGGAGTGCTAGTGGGGCTGAGCCTGAGTGCTGCTGTGGAATTCAGCTTTCTGTTAGGCGTGCTTACTCTATGTGCGGCGACAGTCTACAAGGCCAAAGATGCTGGCCCCTTGATGGTGGAGACTTATGGGTGGGTTCCGATGCTTGTGGGGTCGTTCGCTGCTTGGATCTCGGCGGTGATCGCGGTGAAGTGGATGGTGAGCTACCTCCAGAAACATAGCATGGCCGTATTTGGTTACTATCGCATTGCTCTCGCGATCATCGTGGGAGCTGCGATGTTTATGGGATTTAGATAACGTGAAGCTAGTTATCGTTGATGCGGTTGGTAGGGCGATAATCGATTAAGATACGTTAATAGCTAGGCTGCTTCGATGGTTTCGAAACGCTTTCCGCTTGCGGATTGAGGTGCTCCGGCAACGGTCCGGACAGCATTATCCATGGATCGCTCTCGTACGCTCTTCGCCAGCTTTGCCCTGCTTTGGACCGCCCTGGTCACGCCACTCGCTGCTCGTGATGTCATCCGCCATGTCTTGGCGGACGGTTTCGACTTCCCGGTGGGGATTCCTGATGCCAAGGGCTATTACAAGTACCGCGGCTACACGTCAAATGGGCACTTAGGTGAGGATTGGAATGGCGTTGGCGGGGGAGATACCGACATGGGCGATCCGATCTATTCGGTGGCGCACGGTGTCGTGGTGTTCTCCGACGATGTGCGCAAGGGGTGGGGGAATTGCGTTATCGTTAGGCATGCTTATCGTGATGAGAGTGGCAAGATACGCTACGTTGATTCTCAGTATGGCCATTTGCTAAAGCGCTATGTGAAATTGCACGGCCGAGTGAAGCGTGGGCAGCAGATCGGTGAGATGGGTGGAAATCGTGGGATGTATGCGGCACACCTTCATTTCGAGATGCGGAAGGAGCTGCGCTTGGGAATGAATCGATCAGCATGGCCCCGCGATAATTCCTGTTACTATCATCCTACGAATTTCATTAAAGCACATCGTAAGTTGCGGACGTCGAGCAAGGTCTATCCGATTGCCGTGAATACCTTTCATGGGCAGGGTGAGTTGGGGCGCGATCCTCGTTTAAAGAATTTGGAAGTGAAGATTGCCAAAGATGGCTTGGATCCGATCGAGGAGAAGAAGCCTAAGGAGAAGAATTCTATTCTGAAGAACATCCTCTTCAAGTTGAGGTCGGAGAAGGACGAGGAGAAGGAATCCACTGAGTCGCTCGAGAAGATGCGTAGTAAGCTGGAAGAGGACAGTTAGGGGCTTGTCATGGGTTTGGCTGCGGGCGCTAGGCTATGACCATGAATCCGAATGGACGTCAGTTCCTCAAGACGAGTACCGCCACAAGCCTTGCGAGCACGCTGAGCTTGCCAGCCGTGCACGCAACGCATCACGGGGGTAAGAAATACCGGACGGCTCTGATTGGCTCGGGGTGGTGGGGAATGAACATCCTTAATGAAGCCATGCGGGCGGGATATTCCAAGGTCGTGGCGGTGTGTGACGTGGACGAGCGTCAACTTCAGCCTGCGCTAAAGCACGTGGAGGACGCTAGTGGCGACAAGCCTAAGGCGTATCGGGATTATCGGGAAATGCTATAAAAGGAGAAGCCTGAGATTGTCATCGTGGGTACTCCGGATCACTGGCACCCACTGCAAACGATTGCTGCGGTGAAGGCGGGGCGCATGTGTATGTCGAGAAGCCTGTCAGCCAAACGATTGCGGAAGGTCGCGCGATGGTCGAGGCGGCACGAGCCACGGGTAAGATGGTGCAGGTAGGCACACATCGCCGCGTGAGTGCTCATAATATGTCAGGGATGGATTTTCTCCGATCAGGGAAGGTTGGTAAGATCGGTTCAGTGCGTTGCTTCGTCCACTATGGCGGTGGCCGCGAGAAGCCTGCCAAGAATACCGAGCCGCCGAAAGAGCTAGACTGGGACATGTGGTGTGGTCCGGCACCGAAGCGTCATTACTGCGGCAACATTCCGGGTAGCTGGGGGAATGGGATTCATCCGAAGGGCTTCCGCAACTACTTAGATTATGCCAATGGAACGCTGGGTGATTGGGGGATTCATTGGTTAGATCAAGTTCTCTGGTGGACTGACGAGACTGCCCCTAAGCGGGTGTTCTCGACCGGCGGTCGTCCGGTCGCAGGCCTTGCCATTTACACCGAAGAACATCAGACAACGGATGCGCCGGATCATCAAACGGCCGTCTATGAGTTTGAAGACTTCACGATGACCTGGGAGCACCATAAGTTTGCGGGAAACAATACGGACAAGGGAGAGAATGTGGGCTGTTATTTCTATGGAACGGAGGGTGTCTTTCACCAAGGTTGGCGGGAGGGGTGGACCTTCTATCCTCACAATAAGAAAGCCCCACTCATTCACCAAGCTCCCGAGTTGCATTTGCCGGATTCTCAAAACATCCGCGAGCTCTGGTCCGACTTTCTTGCCAGTATCGAAGACAAGAAACGTCTGCCGGTATGCGATATTGAGATAGGGCATCGGGCGACAACAGCGAGTTTGTTAGGGATGCTTTCGCTCAAGCTTGGTAGCAGCTTGGAGTGGGACGGTGAGCGCGAGCGGGTCGTTGGTGACCCAGGAGCCAATGCCCATTTGCGTCGCGACTACCGTGGCGATTGGGAATATCCCTCAGTTTAGAGCATGGATCCGGCAGGCCTAGACGTAGAAATAGCAAGCCCAAGATGCCAGCATTGAGACCGATAGCAGCGGTGCAACTATTCGCGGTCTAGGGCGGCTAACTGGGTGGCTGACGATTGTTCTTGAGCCCATGACTGCTACTGTGCGGGCAGCCTATGGATGAATGGTATTATGCTGCTGACAACACCCGCTATGGCCCCATCACTGGGGACCTAGTTCAGCTGCATGCCACGCGTGGTGTGATCACACCTGAGACGCCGATGTGGCGTACGGGAATGCTCGAATGGCAGACGTATTTGCAACTTTGCGGTGGTCAGGTGCCGACGCCTCCAACCCCGGAGGTAGCTCTCGTTCCGAAAGAAGAGCCTGCAGCTACTGCGCCGAAAGAAGAGCCTGCAGCGAACAATCCGCTTCCGGTGTCGGTTGTTGTCACGCCGTTTACCACTGTTAGTGGGGTAGGTAAGAGTAAGCCAAAGCCAGCGACTTTCGAGTATGGTGAACTGAAGCTGAAGGAGGCTGATAAGGAGCTTTATGTTCAAGGCGTCTTGGCAGGCACGGATTCGATTGGCAAGGAATGGGTCCTGGCAGGGTTCTGGATCCGATTTGCCGCGACGATCATTGATTTGGTCTTGTTTACGGTCGCTTTTATGGGGGCGATGTTTTTGATGACCATGATCATGGGTATGCTAGCTCCTTCGCTTGCTCCGGTGGTCGTTTTGATTCCGTTTATCTTCGCCGTGGCTCAGTTAGGTTTGATCTATTGGTATTGGATCTGGCCGCTTACGAATTCTCGCCAATCCACCCACGGTAAGTGCATGTTGGGCTTGAGAGTGATTCGTGCGGATGGCTCTAACCTGACTCTGGGCACGGCTATTGGACGCTTCCTTGCCTACTCCGTGTCTTCTGCACTGCTCTATTTGGGCTTCGTCAGTGCAGGCATTGATCGAGAGAAACGCACCTTTCATGACATAATGTGCAATACCCGAGTGATCTACAACTAGCGCTATGTCCCTTCTAAGGAAAGTGGCTAGCAAAGGCCCGAGATTGCGTTGCTCGAATTGTCGGGTCTACTTTAAGGCGGAAGATTTGGGCCCCGCTGAAGATCTGGTGTGCGATGGGTGCAAAGCGAACTATCGCATCAACGTCTTCCCTGCTTTTGCGAGCAAGCCTGTGGTCTTGAGCGAGCAAGACGTCATGCCCTTAGATGATGCGCCTTGCTATCATGCAGAGGATCGCAAGGGTGTGGCAAAGTGTGATGATTGTGGTCGCGGCGTGAGTGAATTCATGAAGGTGGCTCTGGGAGCGAATAGGGTGTCCTGCCTGACATGCCTGCAGACGAATCGTGAAGACGGGGATGAACTGCTCTTGGAAACACGTAGCACGGCAACCGACAATCGGGCCTTCATACTGGCAGCTCTGCCAATTGTCGTGTTTCCAGTGACGCTGTTCACAGCATTCGTTGCCCTGTTCTTCATTGTAAAGGACTGGCGCTCTGGAAGCCGAAGTCCCATGTCGCCAGGAGGATGGAAGTTCAAGGCTGCTCTTGGACTGGTGATTCTTCAGTTAGGTGCCTGGGCGTGGGTCATCGCAACGGCGGATGTTCCAATGCCTACGTCTATGGCAAAGCCTCCTTCGGCGCAGATGGGCATGGATGAAGCGGCGCGGAAGGAAATGGAGGCTGCGTTTGAACAAGCCTTTAGCGAAGCGACCAAGGAATCTTTTTAACGACTCGTCATGAAACCACCCATCTCATCCTACTGTAAGTTAACTCGCGATTTCGCGTTGGTAGATGGTGGAGGTGTGTATGAAGGAGACGGCCATTTCCTCTTCGTCAATGGACTGATTTATCAGCGTTATAGGCGGTTCTTCATTCACCAAATCCAAGCGATTCAGGTGCGACCAACGCGCCGACTTTACTACGCAATCCTGGTGAACTTTGCCATCGTCGCCGCGCTTGTCTTTGCTATTACGTTTGGTTTTGCGGTTCCGTTAGAATTAGAGGTCTTGCCGGTTAAAGGGATCCTTTACACTGTTTTGGTCACGCCCTTTGCCCTCTATGGATTCGTTCAATTGGTTCGTTTGATTCTCTTTGGTGGTAGCCAAGAAGTGACCATTCAAACGGCTGTTCAGAGTAAGGTGGTTCCTCCACTGGGGTATCGACGACGGTCTCGTAAGGCCTTGAAGCGCATGTGCGAATGTGTGGAGGCCGCCCAAGGGAAGGCAACGAAAGCGTCGCTCCGAGAAGATTTGGCAGCCTGGAGCGGAGCAAGTGATCAGCCTGCTAAGGCTGGTGCGCGTAAGAGTGAGTGAGCGCTAGAGAGAAACGCCGCGCTTCCACGGAATGAAGTCGTCTTGGCTGAGGCGTTGCGCACAAGTTTGGTAGCGTCCGCTGGCGGTGTCGAGGACCATTTGGAATAGGCCGTCTGCAAGCGTGTTCAAGGTGGCTTCACCGGCAATGACGGAGCCCGTGTCAAAGTCGATGATGTCACTGAGATTCTGAGCAATGGTTGTATTGCTAGAAATCTTAATGACTGGCGTGACGGGATTTCCCGTGGGCGTCCCGAGGCCGGTCGAGAAGATGATAAGATTGGCACCAGCACCAGCCATGGCGGTCGTGGACTCCACATCATTGCCAGGTGAGCAGAGTAGGTTGAGTCCTTGCTGGGTGGTCCAGCCAGGGTAGTCGAGGACGTCGTTGACGGGAGAGGAGCCTCCTTTGAGTGCTGCTCCGGCCGATTTCATGGCATCCGTGATGAGGCCATCGGCGATGTTTCCGTGAGATGGATTCTGGTCGAAGCCGGAGCCGACGCGTTGTGCGGCGTTTTGATAGGCCGCCATTAGCTGGAGGAAACGTGCTGCGATTTCAGGCGTGGCACAGCGGTCGACGAGGTCTTGCTCCGCACCGCAGAGTTCAGGAAACTCTGAAAGAATGACGCGGCCTTGCAATGCCGAGAGGCGATCCGAAACAAGGCCGATGACAGGATTTGCGGAAATGCCAGAAAAGCCATCAGAGCCTCCACATTCCACTCCAAGGACGAGCTTGCTCAGTGGCGTTGGTTCGCGGGTGAGTTCATTGGCTGTCGCCATGCCCTGAAAGGTGGCTTTGAGGGCAGAACCAATCATTTGTCGTTCAGATTGGCTCTTCTGTTGCTCAAAGAAATAGAGCGGTTTGGAATACTTGGGATCACGTTTGTGAATTTCTTCACGCAGTTGATCGAGCTGCGTTTTCTGACAACCCAGGCTAAGGATGGTGGCCCCAGCGACGTTGGGATGAGCGATGTAGCCAGCTAACAAACCGGCGAGTGCATCCGAGTCGCCATCCGTGCCGCCGCAGCCTAGGGTATGTGCTAGGAATTTGACGCCGTCGACATTGGGAAAGAGTCGATTTCTGGCGATGTCCTTTGAGTCTGGATCGATCTCTGCAAGATTGGCTCCCTTCGCATGTGCCTGCGCGAGTAGTTGAACGTAGGCTTCATAGGGCCGTGTGATCCCGTAGCCAAGTGGCCCTAACAGAGCCTCTTTCATGAGCATGAGATTGCGATTCTCGCAGAAGACGAGTGGAATGACGAGCCACTGGTTTGCCGTGCCGACACTGCCATTCTCGCGATGGTAACCCTGAAAGGTGGTTTCCGCCCAGGGCGTCACATCTGGTGCGTTCCACGGGCGTGCTTCTTCTCTTACTTGGGGCGCCTGCACGGCATGAGTCACATTGCTCGTGCGGATACCATGACCACAGGGAATGGCGACATCGGCTTTGCCGACCGTAAGGCCATACATGACGACGGTATCTCCGGGGGCGAGGTCGCGGGCCGCGAATTTATGCTTGGCAGCGATGGCTTCTTGCGCGGTGAATTCACGGTTGTCTACAGAGACAGTATCCCCAACGGCAAGATCGCGTAGGGCAACAATGACATTGTCTTCGGGATGAACTCGTAGGGCCTTGATGGTGTCTGGCATGGTGAGCGTAGCATGCAGAAGAACCTCAGGGTCGACAAGCTGCTTCCTCTAAGGTAGGGCGGGGGAGAAATGAGCGCCTTCATTGCTAAACTGACTAATCTCTTTGCCCTCTGGGTCGTCATCGGTACGGCTTGGGCCATCGCTACTCCTGCTCATTTCGTATGGTTTCAACCGTGGATTCCGCTGGCCTTGGGTATTGTCATGCTAGGGATGGGGTTGACTTTGCGTTGGGAAGATTTCCGGGAGGTCTTTCGCCAGCCGGTGAGCGTGCTGATTGGCGTGGTGGCTCAGTTCGTGATTATGCCTTCGCTGGCCTTTGTTTTTGCTAAAGTGTTTCGGCTAGAGCCAGAGTTTGCCTTGGGACTTATTCTCGTGGGCTGTTGTCCGGGTGGGACGGCTTCCAATGTGATTGCCTTTCTCAGCGGGGCCAACGTGCCGCTTTCTGTATTGATGACGATGTGTTCAACGCTCCTCTCTGTGGTGCTCACGCCGCTCTTGGTCTTCTGGCTGGGGGGCTCGGCGCTGGAGACAGAGATCGTGCCCATGATGAAGAGCATGGTGATGATCGTGCTTCTACCAGTCATCGGTGGAATGGTTCTCAACTACCTGTTTCCAAAATTGATCGATCAGGTGGGGCAAACTGTTGCGCCTCTTGTCTCAGTCCTTGCCGTAACGATGATCGTGGCCTGTATCGTGGCCTTGAATCTGGATAAGCTGGCGGAGCACTGGAAATCGCTCGTTCTCGTGGTCGCGCTCTTCGATCTGTCTGGTTTCGTCCTGGGGTATCTCGCGGCCCGGGCACTGGGGCAGTCGGAGCGGTTCTGTCGCACGGTGGCGATCGAAGTCGGCATGCAGAACTCAGGATTGGCCGTGGCCTTGGCAAATAAGCATTTCCCTGTGGGGGCTGTGTCCCTCCCGGGGGCGATCTGTGCGGTTTACCATTGCCTGCTGGGCAGCCTCATCGCCACGATCTGGAGACGGTTCCCGGCCAAGGATCAAGCTTGATTTGGGCATAACTTTCCGTTTTCACCTGGAACAGTCGCGTCTATACACTGGGTGCTATGTCAGATATGGAGTCCCTGCGCCGCGCGCTCGCGGAGTCACCGGAGAATGTGCCTCTGTTGCAACTCTATGCCCAGGCGTGCGTGGAAGCTTTCTCGTTGTCGGAGGCTCGTGAGACGTTCGAACGGATTCTGAACATCCAGCCGCATTCATCCGAGGCCCGCCTCGGTGTGGCTAAGGTGCTGTATTTCGAAGGCAAGACTTCAGAATCCGCGATTCGGGCCGAGACGCTGGTCAAAGAGAAGCCGGACTTCGCGCCTGCGTTTGTCTTTTTGAGCCGACTGTATCTTAGCGAGAACAATAAGGCGCTGGCGACGGACTTATACGAGCGAGCGATTGCTCTCAGTAAGCAAGTGGTCGATGCGTCCCTGGAGAAAGAGTTAGGGCGGGCTAAGGAACGCTTGGAGAAGGGTGAGAATGAGAAATCTGCCGATCAGCGTCTCCTCTTTGGAGGAGAATGGAAGGAGGAGGACCCAGACTCGCCTCCTGGTCCAGACGATGACTATTTCTTCGATGATGATGAAGATGAAGATCCTTTTGGGAATCCGCATCATGAGTTCTCTCTAGCAGATTTCGAGCGGCCTAAAGTGAGCTTTGCTGATGTCGGGGGCATGGAGGATCTCAAAGAAGAGATCCGGATGAAGGTGCTCTATCCGATGCAGAATCAGGAACTCTTCAAAGCCTATGGAAAGACTGTCGGCGGCGGTGTCCTGCTCTACGGTCCTCCTGGATGTGGTAAGACACTGATAAGTCGCGCGGCGGCAGGTGAGATCGATGCCAATTTCTTCTCGCTGGGCCTGCATCAGGTCTTGGACATGTACATTGGTAACAGTGAGAAGAATCTGCATCAGATCTTTCAGTTAGCCCGGGATAAGGCGCCTTCGGTCATCTTCTTTGATGAAGTGGATGCGCTTGCTGCGGATCGCAAAGATCTCAAGCAGAGCGCTGGGCGCACCTTGATCAATCAGTTCTTGTCAGAAATGGACGGGACTGATTCTAATAATGAGGGCGTGCTAGTCATCGGTGCGACGAACGCTCCTTGGCATATTGATCCGGCGTTTCGGCGTCCTGGTCGTTTTGATAGAATTATCTTCGTGCCGCCACCTGATGAAGTAGCTCGCGAGTCCATTGTGCAAGTGATGGCGAAGGACAAGCCGATCAGCGATTTGGATGTGCGCATGCTGGCAAAGAAGACGAAGCACTTTTCTGGAGCCGATCTCAAGGCGATCTTCGATCAGGGAGCTGAGGAGGCACTTACTCTGGCCATGAAAGAGGGGCGCATCGTGCCGATGAATACCAAAGGCCTTGTGAAGGTGGCTAAGTCCATTGTGCCCTCGACCAAGCCTTGGTTTGAGAGCGCTAAGAACTACGCCATGTATGCTAACCAGAGTGGTTTCTACGACGATGTGCTGAGCTTCCTCGGTATCAAAAAATGAGTTCGGTTCAGGGGCAGCAAGGCGATGCAGGCGAACCCGATGCGAGGCGCGCCGAGCATCTGGAGCAGATCGGGCGCACGGATGATGCGCTCACTGCCTATCGTGCCGCTTTGGCGGTGGATCCGACGAACGCTGATTTGCTGCGACGGTTGGCGCATTGTCAGATGCGCTCGGAGAAAGAGGCTGAACAAGCGCTAGTCACGATTGGACAAGCGGTCGCTCTGGTGCCCAATGATCCGTATAATCATGTGGTGCGCTCGTTAGTGTTGGCCGAGCAGCGCAAGTCGAAGTTTGCCGTGGCTGCTGCAGAAGAAGCGATTGCGCTTGAGCCTGAGTTGTCTCTGGGTCACTCGGCTCTAGCAAACGCCTACATGAAGCGCCAGTCTTGGCATGCCGCTGAAGTTTCCGCAAAAAAGGCCCTTTCCTTGCAGCCTGATGAAGAGATGGCAGCAAACATTCTAGCGCATGCGCTCTTTTGCCAGGGAAAGCAGGTGGAGAATCAGGTGCATATTTCCAATCTACTGCATCAAGATCCCGAAGATCCCTACACGCACTATGCTGCAGGACTGGCCGCCTTACAGGCAGAGCAGTATCAGAAAGCAGAGGAGCATTTCTTAGAAGCTCTGCGCCTGAATCCCAACTTTGATGCGGCTCGTGAGGGTTTGCTCCATGCCTTCCGTGCGCGCTCTATCATC
>CALLLI010000159.1 GCA_938082635.1 uncultured Verrucomicrobiales bacterium | reverse complement strand
CGACGGGACTGAGGAAGACACTCCGGCGGCACCTGTAGAGAAACGATTGATGAAGCCCGAGGTGATGTCGCCTCAGGGTGATCCTCGTGGCCGGCCGGAGCCTGCGCAGAGCGAGTCTGGTCCCCTTATTTCGTGGGCTTGGCTTTTGAGCGGATTTGCTCTGGGGCTAGCATTGATCTGGTGGGTCGCGGCAACGTTCTTTTAGGTCGCCGCCTTGGCTCGAGCGCATTCCTCACCCATCTTCGCGTAGAGCTCGGTCCCTTTGCTGGTCCATTCGACCAGATCCCCACTTAGAGTGATCATGTTAGGCTCAAACAGAAGAATGGTCGAGGAGCCGCCGAATTCGAAGTAGCCCATTTCATCGCCTTTCTTCATGAGCGCGTCTGGCTCATAAGTGGGCTTGATGCTCCCTACGCAGGTGGCTCCAATCGGACACATGAGCACTTGGCCGAATTGGCTTGTTTGAATGGCCGTGATGGCCCGCTTGTTTTCCCAAAGGTAAGCAAGTCTTTGCCGGAGTGCTAGTGGATTGACGGAGTAGAGCGCTCCCTCGATCAGGCAAAGGTGGCCTGGTGTGCCTGCCACCGGGAAATGGAAGCGGTGGTAGTCCACTGGGCATAGGCGCGAGAAGAGGAGCGTGCCTCCCGTATAGCGTTCTGTTAGCTCTGGGTCCTGGAGGAAGTTGTCCAGTTGGAAGCGTTGCCCTTTCACATAGAAGCTGTCCATGGCTTCAATGTCAGGAAAGCCAAAGTGGCGGCCATCTGCAGGGAACACGACGGTGTTCTCTTCTGCGAGGATGGGGCGAGCAGATTCGTTGAGTTTGCGATAGAAGAACTCGTTGAAACTGTCAAAGCATTCTGGAGGGTCGGCGAATTCAGCAAGGTCGAGTCCATACTGCTCGATGAATGGTAGGACCTTGCTCTTGCTGGCGGGCTTGTCCATGCGCCAGCCATACCAGCGCGAGAAACCAGCGCGCTTGACCATGGCTTCTAGCGAGAGCTTGCCTAACGGGTTCTCATAGGTCCACCTCAGGAAGCCCTCTCCATAGACGGCTTCTGTTTCGAGTTTGCCGCTTGCGCGATTGAAGTAACGGATGGGATCCGCGCTCAAATTAGTTGAGGGCTTTGAGTTTGATGTTGCGGTAGTAGATGGGGGCTCCGGCATGCTTGCCTTGGAGGCCAATGAATCCCTTCGTTGGCAGTTGAGCTTTAGGCTTGCTCAACCAGCTTGGGATATCGCTGCCATCGGGGTTCTTCTTGGCAGAGGTCCACTTGCGTAGGTCCATCTCATTCACATTCTCGCCGTTGAGGACGATGGTGAGAAGATGGTCTTGGCAAGTGATCGTGTAGTGGTTCCATTCGCCTGGCTTCTTCACCGTGGACTTTGTGGACGCCTTGTGGCCGAAGAAAGCGGCATTCTGCCAAGTCCGATCGGCTTTGGACCACTGTTCGGAATGGTCGTCGGCAATCTGGATCTCTACCGAGTTGGGAATCCAGTCTTTCGTGTCGTTGCAGTAAACGATGACACCGCTGTTGGTGCCTGCAGCTGTCATGAACTCGAGGTCGATGATGAAGTTGTCGTGCGGCCCCTTTGTCCAAATGGCCTGATCTTCAGAGGCGGTGAGCACGCCTTCTGCATTCACGCTCCACACACCTTCTGGCGCATTGGCGTCTTTGAGAGAGGCGTCAGAGAAGAGGTTTATCCAAGGCTTCTCGATGAAGCCACGTTCTTGAAGGAAGAAGATAAGGTCTTTGGTCCAAGGATGATCGTTTGCTAGACCGATGCCGTGGCGACCATTCTGATAGATGTGGAGGTCGAGCGGAACGCCTGCTTTCTGCAAGGCGTTGGCGAACATGAGGCTGTTCTCGAGGGGAACCGCAGTATCTTCAGCGGTATGCCATAGGAAGGTCGGAGGCGTGTCCGTGGTGACTTGGAGTTCATTGGAAAGATCCCAGATAAGTTTGGGATCAGGCTTGTCTCCTAACAGATTGCGACGAGAGCCGCCATGAGACCAAGGGCCCATGCTGATGACTGGGTAGCAAAGAATGCCAAGGTCGGGTCGAGAAGACTGCTTCTCAATCGGGTCTTCAGAGGTAGGATTGCCCGCATCGAAGTGGGTGAGGAGTGTGCTAGCAAGATGCCCTCCAGCGGAGGAACCCATGATTCCCACCCGCTTGGGGGCGATCCTCCATTTCTCGGCGGAAGCTCGAATGGTGCGGACGCAGCGTGCAGCATCATTCACCATGATGGGATGACGGTACCCCTTGGAACCTAACCGATACTTCAAGACGAAGGCGGCAATGCCATGCTTGTTCAGCCACAAGGCATAGTCATGCCCTTCATGGGCCGCTAAACCGCCGTAACCACCTCCTGGGCACACCACCACGGCGGGCGTGGGACCGCTTGCCTCTTTGGGCAGATAAGCCTGGAAGCTGGGAATATCGTGTGGCTCCGTGCCCTTGGCGCCGGGAGCTCCGTCTGGCCAAAGTGGTAGAGCTTCTGGCTCCGCGTGATGATCCGCCAAGGCTGTGGTCAGTGCGCACCAACTGAGAAGAAGTGATGGAAGTAGGAAATGTCTCACAGGTGGGAGTGAAGCATGGATATCCCATCCTGCCTAGCCTTATGCTTCCTAGCGGCTGAAACGGAGCTGAAAGAAGAGGGAGTCGCGATTTGCCGTCCCTTCGTTGATGGTGGCTTGTCGGATTTGGTAACTGCCCTCATCAGAGATAAGTTCGTCTGCGAAGGGCATGGTGATCCAGGTGTTCATGCTATCTTCAGAGCATTCCAGGCGGAGAGTAATACCTTCGATGTTCTTAGCACGACGGTAGGTGATGTAAGTGATGTTCTCGGTGATGGTCATCGTGCAAGTCGAATCCGCATCTACTAGGGTTGGATTCAAATCGAAATAATATTCCGTTAGTAGATCGAGTCCGTCTTGATCACTGTCGTTTAAGTCGGCCCAGTCGTTGTATCGGAATGGGTCTGCGAGGTCAGCCGCACTAAAGTAAGTTTGAAGCAACGCCTTAAAGAGGTCGGGTGGTCCGTTTCCTGCCGTTCCGCCCACGTGGGCTTGCCAGTTCGCAGGATCGTCAGAGGCACTTGTTAGGTCGGTGCGATCTAGTGAGGCTCCCGGTCCGTCCGGTGCGGTAGGCCAAGGAGCGGTATCGTCATAGGTTACTGAATCAACGGTCGTGTAGGGAATAATTGTGGGAGCGCTATCAGAGGGCGTGCCCGGTTGAGAAAGTGTGACTCGCTCGCCCTCATTGGAGAGGCTGCCGTTGTAGGGGCCGAGTATGCCGACTGCTGAAGGCACGTTGTAGAGAGCGATGAAGGCTTCTAACGTGGCGCTCTCTACTATCGGATCAAAGGGGACGAGTAGATAGTGGGCTCCTGAGGCCAAGCTAAGATTCTCGGGAAAGGTGAATCGGACCCTCGCTGTCATCTGCCATGTGCGGGTCGGTTCATTTGGGTCAAAGAGCGCGACGGGTGCCGTGCCCACGTTCGTGATCTCCAGATACTCGTAGCCACCCAATGGTGGGTGGTAATTGATCTCGGAGATGGCTATGGGAGGCGCTGCAGCAGAGTCGCCATTGCCATTTGCCGCGCCGGGAGAGCCTAAGCTCTGGTCACTCGTTTGCCGGCTCGCTCCCTGGTCCCAAGTGGTGGTCGGCTGGGTATCGTCAATGATTTCGAGCGAGAAACCAAGCCCATCGGTAGACGGGTACCAGCTATCATCATAGGAGAAACTGTGAATAGCCACGCCGCCACCGCCTGTGAGTCCAACACGTTCACCGCTATTTCTCAGTGAGCCTGTGTTAGTGTCGATGATAGGAAGTGCGGTTCCATAGCGCTGGGAGAAGGCGAGTGGATTGCTGACCACGACCGCCCTGGCGCCAGGTGCGAAATTGGTGATGGTGGCTGTTTCGAAGTCAAACGTCACGCCATCGGTGAGTTGAATGCCTGTTAGGCTAGTGGTTGAGTTGCCGACGTTGCGAATTTCTAGGAACTCGAACGCGTCTGCATCCAGGAAACCGGCAGCTATCTCCGTTGTGCTCGGTTCTGCCGGGTGATACATCAGTTCGGTGACGCGCAAAGGTGGAGGGGTTGTCGAATGAAACCGGGCCTCGATAAAGAGCATCGCCAAACGCCCGCGGGTCGGTGCCGTCGGTGGTGTAGTAGAGAGTGCTGCCGGACTCCGTATTGGTGATGGTTAGTGTGAGGGTGCCGGAGAACGTGCCGCCGTACTGATTGAGAGTGGGAGCGGAGGTGTCAGGCCAGAGATCCTTGCCTTCGAGGTGATTGAAATAGTGAGAGCGACGTTCGGCGAGTCATGGGGGCAGCAAATCCGTCGTCTGGGCAGCAGGATCATGCAGCTAGAATTTGAGGTAGGGCGTGAGTTTGTTAGATAAGGTTTCCTAATCGTCATCCATGATCGATTCGACCAGAGGCCCGTCATTGAAGAAATGATGCTGGACACGATCAGCAAAGAGCATTTGGAATTCCTTAGAATTTCTGAGTTTCTTCCAGACCTTGACCACGTCTCCATGGGTTTTGTCTAATCGATCTCGAAAGATATCATCGCTAACGTTGTGGTTGTCGTTATCGTTATCCCAGGCGAGTGAATTCTCAGCATCCCAAACGTGAAAGCGCCACTTTCCTTGGGGAGAGCGTTCGCGGGAGATGTCATGGTTGTTCTGGGGCCAGTCTTGCGAGCCAATGAAGGTATTCAGAATTGAGATAGTCGACGAAGTTGACGAGATCGATCTGGCTTTCTACAGCCGCGTAATCCGTTGGATCTTCGAAGTTTGAGGAGGTCATGAGGGTATCGAACGCTTCCCAGGCAACCTCATCACCTTCAATCATTTCGCCCGTGTTGTGGCGGACGTCCCATTCGTAGTTGCTGTCATAGGACTCTTGAAAGAACTTCTCGCGGTGGCGCTCCACGAGGTTGGCATGGGTGCGGAAGACGCCATTTTGATAGAGTACGACGATCTTGCCAGAGGCGTTCACCTGCCCCATGTTGATAAAAGTTCGGCGGACGAATTCATCAATGATGAAAGGGTTTGGAAAGTCCTGGTGGCCGAGGCGTAAGCGGAGGCGATCTGCCTTTTTGACCTGACTTTCCTGGAAGAGGGGATAGTCCCACGTGGACGCTTCATAGTCGTTTCGAAGGTAGAGGTTAAACTTCGGTCGCTTCCAAGGGAAGTCCCAGACACCAGGGACAAGGAGGTCGCTAGAGCGCGTATTGTTGTCAACGATGCGGATACCAAGGTCAACTTGGTCGGGGGCAGCAGCGTTTGTTTCGTGAATATATTCGAAGGATGTTAGTTTCTCATTCTCTCTGCCGCCATCGCGTGGGTTCTTAAGAATTCCGTCGGGGGCTTCATAGACCTTCGGCTCACCGACTAAGCTCACAGCCGGTAGCCCCTTGAGTCCTTGTGGCTGGTTCATGAGGTGCGTTCCTGTCGAAGTTCTTGAAGGAAGATGATCGCTTGCGAAAGCACCTGCGCGGATGGTCTTTATAGCGGTGTTCGCAAAGTTGAGCGGTGCAGTATACAGGGTTCCTGTGGTTATGGTAGGAATGGAGCCGTCTTCGGTAGAGCGAATGGTCGTGTGGGTGTCTGTGAGGTGATCGCAAGAGAGAGCGTGCCCTCATAGAACCCTGGGGCGACGGAGAAATCAGGGCGATCAGCTCGGTCGATGAGCCCGACGTTTGAGTTTGCGCTTGAAGGCGCAGGGGCATCGAAGTAAACGAAGGCGTTACTAGCATCCCGACCGTAGCTGTGATCTAAGAACTGTTTCGGATACTCGGGAGCGATGGTGTCAATCACATTGCCAAGAGGGTCTGTTAGGGCGAAATACTCACCGTTTTTGGAAAGGCTGAATTTGGCTTGGAGTGTGTTTGGCGCGGCGGCGTTGCCGGCGGCAACGACAACGACAACGACAACGAGGAAGCCCTTTCCTGGGATCGAGGTGCCGGATGGAAAGGGCCATTTCATGGGGAGATCGGGGTTGTCCGAGAGGTGCCAGCCACTCAGGTAGACAGAACTGCTGCCGGGTCGGTGCAGCTCAATCTAGGGCAAGGGATCTTCTTAAATGGACTCGACGGTGATTCCCTCGGAGTTGCCGTATGAGCGTGGGTTCACGAGGATTTCATTGAGGCGGACTTGGCCTTGAGCCATCTGCAGGGCCAACAGCAGCAGGGCGATACGCAGGGGGAGGCGGGGCAAAGGAGGGAGGGTAGAGAATCGAAACATCGGTCTGGAGAGGGCAAGCGAAGGCTCGGAATCTTCATAATCATAAATTGTGGTTATTGCAATTATTACAAATCGGATGGTGAAAGCCATTCGCATAATTGAATCTGCCATTGACCGGTCAGCCCACTGGAGGCTCACTGCCGTACGCTCATGACCTCGCAATCCATCCGTCAATCGTTCCTAGATTTCTTCAAAGAGAAGGGCCACACCGTGGTGTCTTCGGCTTCGCTCATGCCGTCCTCTCCCAACTTGTTGTTTACAAATGCGGGCATGAATCAGTTTGTCCCCTATTTCTTGGGAATGCAGAAGGCGCCTTATGATCCGCGGCGTGCGACGGACACCCAGAAGTGCATTCGTGCCGGGGGGAAGCACAACGATCTCGAGGATGTCGGTTACGATACCTATCACCACTCGCTCTTCGAGATGTTGGGGAACTGGAGCTTCGGAGATTATTTTAAGGAAGAGGCCATTGCCTGGGCCTGGGAATTGATCGTCGAACGGTGGAAGTTTCCTGCCGAGCGTCTTTACGCCACCATCTATCAACCGGGTGAAGGTGATCCGGGCGAGCGGGACGAAGAAGCCTACGCGTTCTGGGAAGTCTTCTTTAAGAAGGCTGGACTTGATCCTAACAAGCACATCGTCAATGGCAATAAGGCGGACAATTTCTGGATGATGGGCGAGACGGGCCCCTGCGGACCTTGCTCGGAGCTCCACGTGGATATCACGCCGAAGGGCGATACTGAAGGAAAGTTAGTCAATGCAGGCGACCCGCTGTGCATCGAGATCTGGAACTTGGTCTTCATCCAATACAATGCTGAACCAGATGGGACTTTCCGTCCGCTTCCGGCGACGCATGTCGATACCGGACTGGGATTCGAACGCGTCTGTAGCATTCTTCAGTGCACGAATGGCCTAACCGATTTCTCTCAACGGATTTCGAACTACGACACGGACGTCTTTACGCCGCTCTTCAAGAAGCTCGCTGAGATCAGCGGAAAGAGTTACGAAGGTACCCTGCCAGAAACGCGACAGACGGCGACCGCTCAGGAGCAAACCGATGTCGCGTTTCGCGTCATTGGGGATCATATTCGTACCCTCAGTTTCTCGATTGCTGATGGAATTCTGCCAGGAAACAAAGATCGCAACTACGTGCTGCGGCGTATCCTGCGCCGTACCGTGCGGTTTGGCAGGACTTTAGGCTTGGGCGAAGATGGAGAACCTTTTCTCAGCAAGCTCGTACCCACTTTAGTGAAGGAGTTTGGTCCGGCCTTTCCAGAGCTAGAAACGCATCAAGAGCGAATCGCGGAAACGTTGGATCAAGAAGAACGGAGCTTCAATCGTACTCTCGATCGTGGCCTTCAGCTCTTCGAAACTGCTGTAGAGAAGATGCCGCAAGGCGAGCAAGCCTTCCCACCCGAAACCGCAACGAAGCTGTATGATACGTATGGGTTTCCGTTAGACTTAACGTATCTCATGGCAGAAGAGCGCGGCTTGACCGTGGACGAGCTGGCTGTCGAAGCGCTGATGGATGAGATCCGCAAGCGCAGCGCGGGGGCACGTCAGACAGAGGTGATCAGTGCCAATGACATTGAGACGCATGTCGTGACCGAGTTCACTGGGTTCGAGGAGCGCGCTCACGTGGCCAAAGTGCTTGAGATTCACGAGAAAGATGATGCCTGCTTGGCGATTGTGGATCGCTGTCCATTCTACGTGGAGAAGGGCGGCCAGGTCAGTGATCTTGGCGTGCTTGTGTGTGTGGCCGATGAGATCGATGTCGTAAATGTCTATCAGATTGGCGAAGCCCTTGCTCTGCGCCTTGCCGAGCGCCCTGCTGCTTACCAAGAAGGCCAACCACTCGAGGTTGAGCTGCGCATTGATGAGGTGCGTCGCCACGCGGTGGAAGCCCATCACTCAGCGACCCATCTCATGCATTGGGCACTTCATGAAGTCGTGAATCCTGATATTGCGCAGCAAGGCTCCTATGTCGGTCCAGATCGTTTGCGGTTTGACTTCAATAGCAAGGCGCTAACGAAAGAACAGGTGGCCCGGATCGAAGATGTCGTGAATGCGCGTATCGTGGAGAACGGCACGGTGTCGTCGCAAGAAGTCTGCCATAGCGAGATCAAGGATCGTACGGATATCATGCAGTTCTTTGGCGACAAGTACGGCGAGAAGGTTCGGGTTGTCCAGATTGGCGGCGATGCGGGGGCACTCGATGGTTATTCGATGGAACTGTGTGGTGGAACGCACGTGCGCCAGACGGGAGACATCGGTTTCTTTAAGATTCGTTCAGAGGGTGCCATCGCCTCGGGCGTGCGTCGCATCGAAGCGCTGGCCGGTGCCGCAGCGGTTGCTTATGTGAATGAGCAACTCGCCACGAAGGATGCTACGATCGCGGAGCTCGAAGCGAAGCTACTCGAGTCTAACAAAGCGCTTTCGAAAGATCGGAATGCCGCTCTCGCGCGTGAAGCCGACCGTTTGTTAGGTGAAGCCGTCTCGCATTCCAACGATGCGAATCTTCAGCCACCGCGCGTCGTGATGTTGTTGAAAGGCGATGCAGGTCTCGTGCAAGAGATGCTCAACGGTCTTAAGAAGCGGCAATTCGCTGGCGTCGGCGTCTTTGTCGTCGATGACGGCGAGAAAGCGCATTTGGGAACCTATGTGGGCAAAGATCTAACCAGCGATTTCCAAGCGGGCAAGCTCTTGCAGGCGCTTGCTCCCATCATCGGTGGACGCGGCGGCGGCAAGCCAGAGATGGCCCGTGGTGCTGGCAGCGAGCCGGGGAAAGCGGCGGAATTGATCGCGGAAGCTGAGCGTTTGTTAGGCTAGATTGCCATGCCCGCGACTGAGCAGTCCCTGCGTGCCCTTGGTCGAAAGGCCGGGCTCCAGGCTGCTGTCATCAATGACGTGTGGACGATGCTCGCAACTCGCTATAGCGAAGATCATCGTGCTTACCACAATCTGGCGCATGTGGGAAATATGCTAGACTATCTCGATGGTTGTCAGGAGGTCGAGGGGCGTGCGGCCATTGCCTAGGCCATCTGGTTTCATGATGTGGATCTATGATCCCAAGTCATCTAGCAATGAAGCTGACGGTGCCGCTCTATTTCGCGAGCGGTTAGGGAGTTCTTTTGAACGGGTGTTTGTTGAGGAAGTGGCGCGGCTGATCATGGTCACGGACCCTCGCACGGACCGCCCGTGTGATCATGCCGGCCAACTGATGGCCGATCTCGATCTACTCTTCTTGGGGGCGGACTATGAGGCCTACGCCAAAGCCATTCGCCAAGAATACGCGTTGGTTCCGGCAGAAGCCTTTGCCAAGGGGCGGATAGCGGTGATGGAGCGATTCCTAGGGCAGGATAAGATTTATCAAACCCCGCTCTTCGCCCATTTGGAGAAGTCAGCGAGGGCAAACGTCCAGGCTGAGATAGGCCAATTGCGGGAGACGGCGAACTAGCTTTCATGGCAGGCTAGTGGGCGATAGGCTCGTTACCTAATGAGCCTCAAGCAACTTGCGATCCTTTGTCTGTGCATCACCTCTTCCGTCGCAGATGAGCTTACTCCCATTGATGTCCGTGAGATGGATGCCGTGCCGGAAGGAAACTATCTCACTATTCTATCACTTGGAGGAAATGACCACCGGTTGAATCTGGAGGTCGACCAGGGTGCTGTTCGTTGTATGAAGACGGACTATCAACCTGCGGCGGATGTTCGTGTGAGCTTCCAGACATTGGGCAACGGTGTGTTCTTGGCATCGATGCGAGGTGAAGGCATCACCAAAACCCAGTTCTAGGTCTTTCGAGGCGATGGCAAAGCCGAGATTCAAGAGATCCCGGATTCCGGAGAGAAGCAGATCGCGATTCCTGTGAAAGGAGATACCTTAGAGTTTTCAAAGTCGCTGCCCGTTGCTTATGGGTATATGTTAAAAGAACTTCAAATAGCTGGCAAGATAGAGCGTCTTAACTGCAAGGTTGCCGATAACAAACTTACCTGTGTCGCGAGCACTGATTCGAGTCTAACCAGGTATTTCTGGTCAATTCGGCCCTATCGGCAATCGCGTTTATATTGCTAGCCTTCAAGGCGACGACTATCGAGCAACCCAGTTCTGGGTGTTCGATGAAGAAGGAAGGGCAACGATCAAAGCGCTTCCTGACAGAGTCGAAGATCAACAAGCGATTATCAACAAGCGATTCGCGTGAAGGACGCGCGTCTCGTGCCGCCGGAAAAGCCCTAGCCGTGCCTACTTTGGGCTAGTTATACCAAGCGCCGTCACTAATTTCCAGCCCAATACTAACGTAGTCGCGTTGACTGGTTGGTGGTGGTGACTTTTAGTCGCCACAGTATCGAACCCAAGCACTCCGCGGTGACTAAAAGTCCCAGCCACTGGATCTCAACGAATAGAAATTTATGATGGCGCTTGGTATAGCTTCATATCGTAGGTCTTCTTTGCTTGGACTTTGATTACACGCTCTGGGATCTTCGCATATCCTTCGGGCGAGGATTTGGCGAGGAGGACATTACCGTCTTCGTCGTGGAGAACGATGGCATACCCTTGATACTTGAAGCCATACTTTGCGAAAGCCTTTTTATCAAAGTCATACGTCGCTCCCGTGCACTTGAAATCGGCTTCGTTGGTCGCAGCGATGCTCACATCGAATGTGTTCTTGGCAAGAACCTTCACCTGGCGATTTGCAACGACGCCTCTGGCAAAGGTGACGACGGTCATTTTCACGTTGGCGAGATCCCTCAGAAGATCCCGATTCCGAACAGTGACATTTGGATCAATGCGTTCTGTTCGGTCATCGAACCGTTCGTTCTTTGAGAGGCGGTTGCCCTTTCCAGAGAAGAATTTGATCTCGAGTGAAGGCATCTTGTCTTTGGTCGTCGACTTGCTCGATGCCGGTGGAGCCTCCCAGTCTTCTAACATCTCAACTGTCGCTTCAGAGAAGGAGGTCAGAGGGAGTTTATAGACTTTCTCAGAACCGCTGCGTCGAAAGGCAACTTCTTCGTCCGACACGGAAACGATCGTTGCTTCGATCTTGCGGCCGTCCTTTGACTCCTGTTCTTCTGCGAAAGCGCCGAGAGGCGCGACCAAAGCTGCCAATGCAAGCAGCTTACCTACCTCGATAGAGAGATAATCTTTCATAGCACAAATCCAGGACAATGATAGGTACTTTTTTGAGGGGTGCAAGCAAGATCCGACGAACTGATGGGCGGTTCTACCCGCGTTTCCGCGTGAGCATGAACTGGTTCCCTTCGGGATCCATGCACATGGCCAAGTGCGGTGGTTCACCGTCCTCATCCTGAGGCTCTCTCGATAGCACACCGCCACCGGCAACCACTTCAGCCGCACCTGTGACCACGTCGGGAACCTGAAAACTCATGCCTGTCCAGGTCATATTTCCTTCACCCCCACCATGGACGCCAATGATGGCGCCACAAAGCGTGAGCTCACTAATCGCATGGTTCTGGCTCGTGATCTCTGCACCGAGCACTTTTGTGTAAAACTGTAAGGCGCGATCAACGTCCGCTGCCCAGATGATGTATTTGACCCGTTCAACTTGCATGATGCCACTCTGCGGCATCCAACCGACGAGCACAAGTGAAACACGCCGTAGCTTCAAGGTGCGCCTACTGGTCGCGCAGAGAGAGACTGAGATCGCTGTCTTATGTTGAGACCTGACGGCAAACTGTTCTTTGCCGTCAGAGCCTTTAACTGCGGATTAACGTGTGAGTGTTATCAGGATCTCCAGGTCCAGTCACCTTTGTAGTCTTTGCGGAAGGGCTTTTCTCCTGTTGCCGTGCCGCCGTCGTCTTTCAGATCGAAGGCCACTGAGTAGATCGCATAGCGCCCGTTTGATGTGCGCTGATAACGCATCGGTTGATCATCGATGTCCATGGGCACGGCGGCGAGGTGGCTGAGAATAAGGCTCTGTAAGTCCTCTGGATAGATGCCATGATCGAGGAAATGCCGTTCTAACGTACAGGTGATTTCCATATGATGTTTTTTCACGAGTGTGGGCAGTACCCTATTGGGGAGATCACTTAGATCTGGTGTCCAGCCAACTTAATACTCGTAAGGGTAGGATGGCTGACCGCGAAGGCCGTCCTTAAGCAGATCTGCTTTGAATCGATCCCACCATCCCGCTGGAGCCAATCTGAGTTTCCATCACGGAGTATGGCCGCCTCTCCAGTAGCGCATTTCATCGTCCCCGGCAGCCTTGAGGTAGTCCCAGAGTTCAAGGTAGCCGACGATTTCAGCTTTTGAGGCACGATCGGTCTGTTGCGCGATAGATATTCGGGAAAGCTGAGATCGAGAAAGCCGAGACTGCAGGTCAACGAACTGGGGAGTGGTTAGGATTCGGTTTCGGAGTGCAAGGTGGAGGACAGGTTCCATGCGCTCGAGGCACGAGAGCGCAACAGTATACTCTTTAAGTCTCACTTCGTTTGACATCGCTTGGTGAAACTTTGTCATGATCGCGAGAGACTCGAATACAAGGTCTCCTTGACGAGACTCGGCGGCTGCCATGCCTCGAAGTATCAGGAGTTGCGTGGCGGTATCGACACACCATCGCCATTTCATTGTAGTCTCCTATAGAACTGGTGAGAGCGTAGTTCTCACTCCGGGAATCAGGCGACAAAGCGCCTACCATCGGCTCGTGCGAAGTCTATTCTGTCGAGAATGAATTTTCGGAATGAAGCCGCGATGAGGCTACGATGCAGAAATTCAGACAGCGTATTCTTCAACGCTTCGGACACCACCATCCCGGAGGGCAGGACATAGGGACGAATCGTCCGTATCCACGTGCCAAAGTGTTTCCATACAAGGTCGTCGCGCGTCATAGAGATGTATTGGAGCATTCCCTGAGCGATCATTCCCGTTTGCACGAATATATGATAGGCTCGCATCTTTCGCGCCACCTGATTGCGATACCTCTCCGAGGTTCGATGAAGATACTGATTCCCGTTTCTCTGTTTGATAGGCTTCATCTCCGCCATCCAGAAATGGTAGCCAAA
>CALLLI010000158.1 GCA_938082635.1 uncultured Verrucomicrobiales bacterium | reverse complement strand
GAGATCCAGTGGCTGGGACTTTTAGTCACCGCGGAATGCTTGGGTTCGATACTGTGGCGACTAAAAGTCACCACCACCAACCAGTCAACGCGACTACGTTAGTATTGGGCTGGAAATTAGTGACGGCGCTTGGTATAGCCTACTTCTCAAAGGCCATCTTGTCTTCGAGACGCCGTGCAGCCCAAGAAATCGGTAATGTCAGGATAAGATAACCAAAGGCTAGCGGGAGGAAGGTTTCGAAGGGGCTGAACGTTTCGGAGTTTACCTTGCGAGCATTGAAGGTGAACTCGCTCACGGCGATGACGAAGAGTAGGGAGGTGTCCTTGATCAAGGTGGCGGACTGGCCGGCGTAGGCGGGCAAGACTTGCCGTATGGCTTGGGGGAAAATGACGTGAACGTAGGTCTGCTGCGTGCTGAGGCCGATGGCACGGGCGGAGTCGATCTGTGACTTGGGGACACTCTCGATCCCGGCGCGAAAGATCTCGGCGAGATAGGCGGCGGCAAAGCCAGAGATGATGAGCACACCGGACCAGAAGGGATCGTCGAGTCCGATCCCCTCAAAGACGACGTAGTAGATGAAGAGAATCTGCACGAGTAGCGGCGTGCCTCGTATGACCTCCACGTAGAGACGGCAGATGCAACGGACAAACAGAGAAGGCGCGCGTTGGCCAAACATGAGCACGAGGCCTAACACCGTGCTCAAGACGAGCGCGGCAGCGGAAAGCAGAATGGTCATCCCCCACCCCATTAACAAACGATTCCTGTGCTTGAACTCGGCAATCGTGCCCCAGTTAAATTTATAGGAGAGGCTGGTGAAGAAGAAGTAACAGACAAGGCTGACCAGCAAGAAGACGGCTAGCCAAGTGAGTGCTAGTCGGCTGGCTGTTGGTTTTTGAAGCGCCAAGGAACACATTCCGTAGATCGATCAATCAAAGATAAAGGGAATGCCTTGCTCGGCAAACGCCTTCTTCTCTTCTGCCATGTAGCGATCGGTGAGTGCTTCAAAACCCTTTTTTGCGCGGAAATCCTTCAGGAAGGCATTGACCTGCTCTAGCAATGGATCCTCTCCCTGGCGCAGGCCGATTGCCCAGCTTTCGGATCGAATCGGTGTGAGGATCGCACGTGTGGCTTCAGGATGCGCTTTCCAACTGAGGTAAATGGTGATCTGATCATAAATAAAGGCATCTACCTTGCCTTGCATGACTTGGAGCACACAATCGCTTGCTTGGTCTAGCCGAACCATCTTCGCATTGGGCAAGTTCTGTTCCACATAAGCCTCACCCGTGGTTTCCCCTTTCACCGCGATACGAATGCCAGGACGTTTCAATTCGTCTGGCGACTGCATGGTGGAGTCTTTCCCCACAAGCGTGCAAAGGCTGTTCGTGACGTAGGGATCAGAGAAGGCGATCGACTTCGCCCGCTCTTCGGTCTTGGTCATGGACGAAATGATCAAATCAATCTTGCCCGTGCGCAGCGCGGCGATGATGCCATCGAACCCCACGCTGACGATCTCGATCGGACGCCCAAGATGTTCGCTCAAAGCTTCCGACATCCTCACACTGATGCCGTCCGGCTCATCCTGCGCGTTCGTCATCTCGAAGGGCGGGTAAGTGAGTTCCATGCCGATGCGCAAGGTGTTGGGATCGCGTTTCGAGCAACCGGCGGCATAGAATAGCAAAGCAGCCAGGGTGAATAGAAGCGTGGATTTCATGATGGAGGCGATAACGGTGACGTGGAGGGAGCAATGAGGCCAGCAGAGAAGACCAGTTTCGTGGCTTCCTCCAAGGACAGATCAGATTCCATCACCTTGTCATCGTCCACCACAATGACAAACCCTGTCATGGGATTTGGCGACGTCGGCACGAAGACCGTCGTGACACCTCTATCCAGTTGAGTGTCATGGTACTGCCCAGTCACGAAGCCGATCAACCTCGAACCAGGCGCCGGATAGTCCACATAAGCGACCCGTTGGAAGCGCTGCGTGGGTCCCATAGATTTGAAAGAATCCACCGCCTGCTTCAGCGAGCGGTAGATGAAAGCGACAACAGGAATCCCCAAGAAAAAGGTGTCAATGAAGGCGAGAACCCGTTTGCCGATCACATTTCTAGCCATGAATCCCAGCGCGCAAATGATCGACACGATGACGAGGAATCCCGTGATGCTCACAACCACACGTGGCGGGTCGATCTCGTCAGGCAAGAGCATCGCCACGATCGGCGTGCTCACCTTCTCGACCGCTTTGTAAACGAGGACCAGCAGCCAGCCGGTCGCTACGAGTGGGATGGCAAAGGCCAAACCAGCCAAAAAATAGTTCCGCAGAACGGTAGGAAGAGACTTCATGAAGGCGCTAGAAAGACAAGCTGGCCCGGCGTCCGTCAAATGTCCAACGACCATCCTCAGGCACTTGTATTGGGGATGGGACTCACGCGAAGACGCCAAGACATCAAGAACATCACAATCGAAGTAGCCATTTCGATTGTGCTATAAAGCTCACACGAAGACACTAAGGCAGGGAATCAGGTAGCTCTTCAAACGGCGATAATCGAAACTATAAACTCAAGCAATCCTTCGGATCTTTGTGACTTCGTGTGAGCCCCACATCCCGGCCCAAACCGTTTCAGCAACTTCCGCCATGATCGTTTGATAGGACTCAGCAGTCCACCCGAAAAGGTAATTCGGGGCATCCTCAGAAACTGGCTAATCCACATGTTCTGATCCGACGAGGGTTTCGGCAATCACCATTGCCTGTTCCTTAGGAGGATGAGCGAGATTTATGATCCGATACCTACGCGGAAGGCCACCAACCCGCGCCTTCGCTTCTTCGCTTCTTCGCTTCTTCGTTCAGTCTCCGAGGCTCTGCTAAATCGGAACCCACCTCTACCAAGAGACTGAGATCGCGTCTAGGCCTCGCAAACACGACAGGCTCAATGATATTCTTAACCAGAACCACTCTACTAGTAGAAATGCCTTACAATCACATCAAACCATGAGGTGCTCAACTTCTGCTGCGCGAGTCTTCTTAGCTTCGATCTGCCAGACTGTGGTCAACACGACGACCACCTAGTATCATTGCCAGATTAAAGACATCACTGACGGCTGCTCTCAAGAAGGCGTCGCCCCTCTTCTCAATGAGCCACTTTGAGCAGTCAGGGGGTCATCGTATTTCACAAAGGATAACTGCTAGGAGGCAGCAGAGATTCAGGAAAGGGGACCAATGCCCTCCAAGCTGAGAACGTCGCCCAGAAGACCGCCGCACTCATCGTCGACGCCGTGACGATAGCCGGCACCAACCGTCTGGGATTGTCCTTCAACAGCTCCGAAGGTGAAAACTACAAAGTGCAGTGCGGTTCTGCCCTGATCTGCAGAGTGACTGGGGAGACATTCTCTGCGCCACGACCGCAGACAGCCCGCTCAACCAAACACAGCTCGAAGGCACGGGAGGCGCAGTCACCTGGTTCACCGCTGTGGATGGAAGTGAAGAGTTCTATCTATTAAATCACGAAATCTATTTCCCATAAATCGTTAGCAGTAAGCAAGTAATGAGAGAATGGCAGATGTATCAGAACGCGATTACGTCCAAAACTGTGTACTGTTTCCGTCACCATCCATACCTGTGTGGCGTCCACTTTGGTTAGATTAGTGTTGGGATTGCCTCTATTCTGATTCCAACAACCTCGTCAAGTGACTCCTCTGCCGCCCACCCATCTTATCAGACTTCCGCCGATTCAGCGTCCTCGGCATAAATTCCAGGTTGCCTATCCAGACCTCAAACTGGGGAGCCATTGACACGGGAACGATGTGATCCACCTCAGCCTTCTCTCCAGCGTAAGGACCTCTTCCTAGGCGTCCGATCTCAAGGTGTTCGAGTAGGCGTCACGATGTAAAACTTTCTCAGGCCCGAGGCGGCCTCATCGGTGAAGTCCAGGATGCCGTCTGATCCCACGATGTCGGTCAGTGTCGTCCAGCTGACATCGAGCAGCGAGTCCTTGTAGCCGATAGTGTAGGTCACTCCGACTTTTCCTAGAGAAAGCGTCAGGAGGGCGTCTCCCTGGGTGGCGTCTGGCACGAGGGTGATGTCGGGGAACCTGGTCGGGTCATTGGGCAGGAGACGGGCGTGATACTCGTAGAGATTGTTATCCCCGTCACCGTCTGGATCCTTTGAGGGACCGGCATCCGGGTTATCCAGCCCGAAGAACTGGTTCTGCCAGTCATCACCGATGCCGTCACTGGCATACGAGCCAAAGTTGTCCGCGATGGTGTCGAGCACGGTGAAATCCAGGGTAGCGGTGTCTCCGGCATACATGCCCTGCGCAGTGGCGATGGTGTCTTCGTAGACGGTTTCTGCTGTCGCCAGGCCACTAGCGCTGATACCGCTGAACGATCCTGCCATCACACTCCAAGTCACGCTGGTGACGGGCACCGTGAGGATGCTCTCATCGTCGAGCACCTGCGCAGCGCTGAGTTGCACGGTGGCCGCTTCATTCACATTGAGGGAGGCTGCGGAGAGTTCGTGTCCAGTCACCTCATAAAGCTGGCCGATGTAGCCGTGTTTCACGGTCTCGGCCGGGGACGCCACCGTGGAGATCCCCACGATGCCGCCGACGCTTCCGTCGTTGGTGTAGGCAGCGCTGGTGGCGCGCCCGCCTCCGGCATCGGTGGTGTCGGTCGACACGGTGTAGGCCGCGCTGGTGCGCAAGTCAGCATGGGCGGTGGCGGCGAAAGCCAGTAGCAGAGAGAGAATGGCCCAGACGGACTTTGGAAATTGATAGTGCTCGTTCATTTTGTTGCTTAAATTAATTCTATGTTAGTTTTTTCCGACTGCTTCGCGGAGACTTCCCCCGCGCTACGCGGCCACTCCACTGGCAGTCTCCGTTCGTCCCTCACTCCAACACGCCTGCTCCGGGCAGCTCCGCTGGCCGTTCTGCTCATGGCTAACCTGGGGCCAGAACAACCCGGAAACCGACGAAGCCGTTGGTGACGCCCGGGTTGTCGATGTAGCGCCGGGCGCAACGTGTGATGACCGCGATGATGTTCCAACTGCCGCCGCGAGACACGCGGTTGGAGCCCGACCCAGCCCCTTGCGGATCCGTCGCACTGCCAGCCGAGTAGGCTCCATACCAATCCTAACACCACTCCCACACGTTCCCGTGCATATCCATCAGCCCCCACGCATTCGGCCGTTTTTGCTCCACCGGATGGGTCGTACTGCCGCTGTTTGCAGAATACCATGCGTAATCGCCCAGCGCGGTTGCGCCGATGTCATCCCCGTAGCCATAGCGCGTGTTCCGCGCTCCCGCCCGGCTGCAATACTCCCATTCCGCCTCCGTTGGCAGCCGATACTCCCAGTCCGCCGGAATCCGCCCCGCCCCAGTTCCGTCGCCGTCAAGGTCGTGCAATACGCAACCGCTGAAGTCCAGGAGACCGTCTCCACCGGACGGTTCGTGTCACCGGTGAAACTGCTTGGGTTCGCCAGTCCGGTCACTGCCACGTATTCAGCTTGGGTCACCTCGTTCACTCCCATCCAGAAGCCCTTTGTCAGCGTCACCCAGTGCTGCGTCTCATCGGACCCACGCTCCGGCTCGTCCGTCCGGCTGCCCATGAGGAACTTCCCCGGTTTGATCCACACCATCCCTTGCGAAGGGAAGACGGTTTCGGATGATTCGGCCGCGCTGGCGGGCAGATTCGTCAGCCCGGAACCGTCACCGCTGAACGCCGTAGCTGTCACCGTGCCAGCGACATCCAGCGCCGTCGCCGGCTTGGCCTTACCGATGCCGACCTTGCCGCCTTGAGTTTGTAATGCCAAGTTTCCCCCGCCGGCTGAATCAAAATCCGTTGTCAAGAGATGCACCGTTCGATCAGCGATCACTGCTCCACCATTCGCCCTAACATCCAACCCAGATGGGGCCACCGTGTCGCTGGAGGCGGCAGCGAATACTCTGTTTTCTGACGGATTCGTCTTTGAAGAGCCATTCTGTACTACCAGGCTTGGGTTCCCGAAAGGTCTCGTATCCCTCCCGATATTCACCTGACCACTGTATGAAAGATTGGTGCCGGTGGCGTTCCAAAGGCTCGGGTAGGCAGCCGGTGCGAGGCGCTGGTCGGACGTGAGGAGCTGCGAGCCATTGCTGCCGTCATTGAACCACACGCGCAGGCGCACATCGGCATTGCCCCACACACTGGCGAGGATGGCCGTCATGAGCATGGTGTCGCCGAGCAGCACCGAGTAGAGACCCTTGGTCACCGTGAGCTGCACGGCTGCGGTAGGCGCATTTTCGGTCGTGCTGGTGCCCATCATTGCTCCAGTAGCTGGTAGTGCCCGCGGCGTTGACCAGGGCGAACTTGAACTCGCCGGAGCCGTCAAAGTTCACCGCCGGATCGCCTACCGCCACACGGCCCTGGTAGGCGAGGATCTGCGGCACCTGCGCGTGTAGCGCCGTGGGGGTGAGCAGGGCGAGGGCGGCAGCAAGCGCCGCCAGAGGCGTTCTGGCATTTTTCATAGATTTCCTTTCGGTTGGTCGGGACGGGCTTCGATCGACCTCGTCCTCACCGTGATACGGCAAGATGAAAGGAAACACCCCAAGTTGCGAAGATACTGACAGAGGGAGCGCGCAGCTGGCAAGGGTCTTCACGCAAATCGGCAAGACCACTTCCCGGCAACCTGACAAGCCGATCCCGCCTCGGTCTGCTACATCGTTAACGGGCAGATCGATTGGCCTCTGGCACCTCGACGAGGGGAGATTGACCTCGTAGAGAGAAAAAAGGGACAGGATTCATTCTTAGCATGGTCGAACGCAAGAGCCGTTATAGCCTCTTTGAAAAGCTCGCAAACAAGAAGGCCTCGACAGTCGCCGAGGCGATGATTCGGCGACTCCGAGCATTCAAGACACGGTCGCTTACTTACGACAATGGGCTTGAGTTCGCCAAGCACCTTGAAGTTGGCCGGGAACTGGGAGCGATTTCTGCGCTCCCTATCATGGCTGGGAGAAGGGCTTGGTCGAGAATCACAACGGCCTCTTGCGGCAATACTATCCGAAGGGCGAAAGCTTCGATGGACTCAACGAGGATTCTCTTAGGTGGGTTGAAGAGGACATCAATGAGCGCTCTCGCAAACTCCTTGAATACGCTTGTCCAATGCTCTACCTCAATCGTCTAACTGCGGCGTAAATCCACTAGCCACCTCTTTGCTCGTCTTGTGCGTTAGCAACTTGAATCCGCCAGGAGTTCAATCTAAGTCTTGAGAGGGAAACGGTTTCCATGGGGCACTGCCATTCCGCTACAAATACAATTGGGGTTCCATCTTATAATGGCAGACGATGCGATTGGCGCGTAATGAACAACCATCGACATGATACATTCAATTCGAACAATCAGTTCCCATTTACGCAAAGGAAAATTCTCTGCCCTTGCGGCCGTGCTTGTCATTGCCGTGCTTGCGTTAGCCGTGACAGAAAAGGCTGGATTCCTCAACGGGCAAAAGGCGGTCACACTGCATACCACGCTAGATGCTGTGGAACCCTCCATGTTCACCGCAAAAAAGCCTAATGAAAAATACGTAATTGATGTGCGGACTCCTCGCAAAATCCGGCTCGGCCTGTGGATTGAAAACCTAGAGGGCCAGAAGGTCTACGAGTGCAAACACCGGAAAGCCCGCAGGAGTCACTGCATCGCCTTTACGCTTCCTAAAGTCGGTAATTACACAATTCACCTCGAGCGCACTCGCCCCCTCTTCGGAGTCTCGACTAGGCGGAGCGACTCCTCGATCTCTGCAAAGATTGACGTTTTCACTGAAGACCGCCGAGTGGTCGAACCTTTCCTGGCTTCCTGGGGATTGTGATAACTAGAGGCTTACTATTATAAAGCCGCTTTTCGTTCATGGCGCTAGATTCGCCGAACCGTTAGGAATTGGAAGAGGGTTCAGTCTTCGTAGCAGAGAAAGGTCATTTAGAGTGTATCATTAGGGCAACTCCTTGATAGGGTGAGGCCTCGTTTTGATGTAGTGGCTTGATTGAGCGTTAAATAAATAGCCTGTACTTTTAGTGCTATATGTAGGGTCGCATCATGGCTCCTGACATTCAGCGAAATCCTGACAACTCCATTACGGTATCCTTCACGTTCAAACCTGCGGGTAGCATGCTTGAGAGCGAACTGAACCTCCAGGCCATGTCCAACCAAGCCAACGCACTTGCTGCGGGTGAGTGTCTCAAAGGCTTTGATACCGACGGCTCGCCTATTGTGATTGGCGGCCGCACTTTCACTTCAAAGGGCTCGGAACCTAAAAACTATCAAACCCCTTATGGCCCGGTTTCTGTGCGCCGTCATGTCTATCAGAGTTCTTTTGGTGGTGCCACCTATTGCCCAATGGAGTTTTGCGCCAGGGTTGTGAGGACGGCGACGCCTCTTCTCGCTAAACAAGCTTCGTTCAAATTGGCGGTTATGAACAGCAATAATGCCATCGCTGACTTCCGCCAAAGTGGTCTTAAGATCGCACGCTCGTATCTCATGAATCTTGCCGCCGACGTCGCTTCCATTGTAGCCGAGAAACAAGATGATTGGCAGTATGTGCCATCAACCGAGGAACTTGGCTTCGGAAAGCGAGTGAAGACCGTTTCACTTGGGGTGGATGGTACCTGCTCCCTATTCTGCGCTGAAGGCTATCGTGAGGTTATGGTAGGGACATTAGCTTTATATGACGAGGACGGGAGAAGGCTCAACACTACCTATGTGGCCCAAGCGCCAGAATATGGTAAAGAGACCTTCTTTGCCAAGATGGATCGCGAGGTTGAGATCATGAAGGGGGGTGTGACCGAAATTGGATGTGTTACTAACATGAGGCTATTTTCCGGGATTTGATATGATTTCGTTAGTTGGTTGTGAGGCCGTTTTTGGCCAAATTTTCCCAGAATGCTTTCCACCAGTTTGTTGTCAAGCTTAGGGCGCGCAATGTGAGTACTCCGTCGGAGCCGGATTGCGTCCACTTCATTCCCGATCCACACATCCGAGATTTCACTACCGTTTTGCACGCTGCTTCGGTAATTCCTGACCCAATTGGAAGATTTGTTTTC
>CALLLI010000157.1 GCA_938082635.1 uncultured Verrucomicrobiales bacterium | reverse complement strand
CCGGTAGGCTTTCATCAATTTGCGATAGTGCGCGTCGCTGATCATGCCTGCGCACCTCGCCCAAACACCGCAGCGACGCCCCCTTGAATTGGGGATTTCTAATTGTCGTTACCGGGGACTTCTAGTTGTCGTTCTACAGCCCGACTACGAAATCAGTCTGCTGACTCATGAGAACTTCCCACTCACGAGATTTCATGGTCTTTGTTTTTTCTAGTGTTTGCGTTTGGTTTGTCGCTATAGTTGTATATACAGCTATAGCGACAAGAAAGTTTGGGAGCGTTAGGGGCTTATTTGTTAGCCGCTGGCATGATCGCCAACCTCGCGGATCGCCTGCGACCCGTCTGAACCGAGCAGTTCTGTGCTTCTTCCCAGTGAGGCATCACATCCACGAGAAGCTGCTTGCCCTTGCTGGTCACTTCGACGGCGTGTGTCCTTCCCGGTGTGGTGATGTCGATCCAGCCCGCTTTGCGCATCCGCTCTAGATTTAGGCTGATGATAGACTTCTCAATGTTAAGGAGATTTCCCAATTCACCTGACTCGCGGTGATCCCTAGCGGCCGGAACGCGTCATCGTAAATAGAGGTCAGGGAGCGGTTCATGTAGCGAACGCGCATGGCGATGCCGTTCTTTGCGATCGCGTCAGAGACTTTCTGAACGTTCGTTGAGAGTGATTTGCTCATGAGAAAGTTGTATATACAACCAGAGGCACTACGGTCAATCTTCTATTTCGTCTTTTAAATTCCATCTGCGCCTGCCAAATGAAGCCCTATCGGGCTCAACCCGCTCGAATCGACACTTCGATCAGAAATTTTCAGGTAGCATCTGGCTAACTAGGCTTTCTCGTTGATCGGCGATCAGATCTCCTTTAGGATGAGCCATCTACCCTATGGAACCGCTCGTCTTCCCCTTTCGCAGCATTGTCCCTCCATTCCCGTCCTGCCTTCGGCGCTAAGGATGATGATGCCACGAATCAAAGCTGGGCTCCTGCTTGTAATCACTCTCGCATTGGTCTCCTGTGGCCGCGAGTCGCGGGTGGATTGGGCGACGCGTAATAAGATCCTCATGGTGGGCAATGGGTCTGAGCCTAAGGCGCTCGATCCTCATCTTGTGAGTAGTGTGGGTGATAGCAACATTCTGCGCGCTCTCTTTGAAGGACTCGTGACCTATCATCCGACGGATGATAGCAAGAACGCTCCGGGTGTCGCCGAGCGCTGGGAGTCGAACGACGACTACACGGTGTGGACGTTCTACTTCCGCGATGATGCCAAGTGGTCGAATGGGGATCCCGTAACGCCTGAAGACTTTCTCTACGCTTATGAGCGTATCCTCTCGCCTGACATGGCGTCGCCCTATGCGAGCATGCTGTATTTCCTGAAGAATGCGAAAGCGTTCAATGAAGAGAAGCTCAGCGATTTCTCTCAAGTAGGCGTGAAAGCGTTAGATAATCGGACACTGCAGTGCACGCTCCGCCAGCCCACCGCATTCTTTCCGCAGGTCGTGAAGCACGGCACCTGGTACCCCGTGCATCCGCCCACGATTGAGAAGTTTGGGCAGAATGACGCCGGTCTGAAGCCCATGACCATGCAGTTTACCCTGTGGCAGCGGCCGGGAAACCACGTCAGTAATGGAGCCTTCCAACTGAAGTCTTGGCAGATCAACAAATCAGTCGTCGTCGAACCGAACCCTTACTACTGGGATGCTGACATCGTGAAGCTGAAAGAGATTCGTTTCTTCCCCTTGCCCAACGAGTTCACTGAAGAGCGCGCCTACCGCGATGGACAGGTGCACTATACTTACACCATGCCGCCGAACATGATCGATTGGTATCGGAAGAATGATCCGAAACACTTGCGATTGGATCCTTACGCCGGCGTCTACTATTATAAGTGCAATCTGAATGTCCCGCCTTTAGACAATGTGAAGGTGCGGCAAGCCTTGGCCTACGCGATCGATCGCAAGAAGATCGTCGAGAATGTCACCTTAGGTGGGCAAGCGCCTACCTACGCATTCGTGCCTCCGATTGAAGGTTTGTATGCCTCGCCTCAATTGGTGAAATACGATCCTGACAAAGCGCGGCAACTGCTGGCCGAAGCCGGTTATCCAGGGGGCAAAGGATTCCCGCGGATCGACCTCCTGTTCAATACCCAAGACACCCACCGGGCCATTGCCGAGACCATCCAAGACATGTGGAAGAAGGAACTTGGGATCACGGGCATTGGATTGCTCAATCAAGAATGGAAGGTGTATCTATCCACGTTGCACGACATGAGGTATGAAATGGCGCGTCATGCCTGGATTGGAGACTACGTGGACCCCACCACTTTCTTAGACATGTTGCGAACCGGGGACAGCAACAACGAGACGGGTTGGAGCAGTCCTGAGTATGATCAGTTGCTCAGTGATGCTGCCTTGGCTCCCACGGCTGAAGCGCGGCAGAAGATCTTGCAAGAGGCCGAGACCATTGTCATGACGGAACTGCCTTTCATTCCCATCTACTGGTACACTCGGACGACTTTAGTCCATCCTCATATACAGAATTGGGAGCCGTTGCTTCTCGATAATCATCCTTACAAACACGTGGATCTGTTAGCTGACTAGTTAGGTATCATGGCGCGCTTTATCATCTCACGTTTCTTGCAGGCCATCCTGGTGCTTTTTAGCGTTCTCACGATTACGTTCTTCCTCACGCGTTTGGCACCAGGGAATCCTTTCCAAGAGGACAAGGCCATTCCTAAACACATCTTGGCCAAGATGGATGCCTATTGGGGAAGAGACCAACCCGTCATGGTGCAGTATGGCAAGCAGATGTGGAACTTTGCCACGCTTAACTTCGGGCCCTCATTCGGAAACAAAGGCTTTACTGTGAATGAAGTCATCAGCATGGCTTTTCCGGTCTCCTTTATGATCGGACTTTCCGGGCTCCTGTTTGCGCTAGCCATCGGCATTCCTATCGGCATCCTTTCTGCGGTGAAGAGGAACACCGGTGTGGATTACTCGCTCATGTCCTTTGCGTTGGTAGGCATCTGCTTGCCAACCTTTGTCATCGGACCGCTCCTCTCCATCGCCATGATCAAGCTAGGTTGGCTGCCAGCGCTGGGCTGGGAGACGCCCTGGGTCAACTGGATCCTGCCAGGGCTCACACTGGGCTTGTTCTACGGCGCCTACTTCGCTCGGCTCACTCGTGCAGGAATGCTAGAAACTCTCTCACAAGATTACATTCGTACCGCCAGATCGAAAGGAGTCTCGGAAACTCGCGTCGTTCTTGGTCATGCCTTGAAGGGTGGCCTTGTTCCTGTCGTGGGCTTCGTTGGTCCAGCCGTGGCCGCTTTGATCGGAGGTTCCTTTGTCATGGAGTCCGTCTTTCAACTCCCCGGATTGGGCACGCATTTCATCCGTGCCGTCACGAATCGCGACACCCCACTTTTGTTAGGCTGCGTCGCGACGTTCGGGGTACTTATTCTGATCACGAATTTCCTCTCAGACATCCTCTTAGCCTGGCTCAACCCGCGTCACCAATCCGCTTCCGATGCCTAATCCCGCCATGGACACTCCAACGACGCGTTTAGAGGAGATCGAGCAAGGCACTTCCCTAGGCAAGGATGCCTGGCTCCGCCTGAAGAAGAACAAGCTGGCCATGGCGAGTTTATTCATCTTCGTCTTCATCGTCTTGCTTTGTTTCATCGGCCCCTTTTTCGGGGTGCAGCATCCGACGACAACGCATTTGGATGCCAAGTCTCAGCCTCCGAGCAAAGACTTCTTGTTGGGATCGGAGCACCTCGGTCGCGATATTCTCTCACGGATTCTCTATGGAGGTCAGGTCTCACTCATTGTTGGCTTTATCGCGACTTTCGTCTCGCTCATCATCGGCGTTTCTTATGGAGCCGTTGCCGGGTACATCGGCGGTCGCACGGACGTCATCATGATGCGCATTGTCGATGTTCTCTACGCTTTGCCCTTCATGCTCATCGTGATCATCCTCACCGCGTCCTTCAGTGAGGCCTTGCAGGACATCGAGTTCCTCCATGCGATGAAAGAGAAGTCCATAGTCTTTGAGCCGGACCTCCTACTCCTCTTCTTTGCGATTGGCTTTGTCGAGTGGCTTACAATGGCGCGGATCGTGCGCAGTCAGATCATCACTCTGAAGAAACAGGAGTTTGTGGATGCTGCGGTTTCGTTAGGCCTCAGTCATAAACGGATCATCTTCCGGCATCTAATTCCAAACGTGTTTGGTTCGATCATCGTTTACACAACCCTCACCGTGCCGTCCGTCATGCGTTTGGAAGCGGTCTTAAGCTTCTTGGGTCTTGGAGTGAAACCGCCCAATAGTTCATGGGGATCACTCATCAAAGAAGGTGCGGATCGCATGTACAGTGATCCGTGGCTCCTCGTCTTCCCGGCACTCTTCTTCTCACTGACCATCTTTTCGTTGAACTTCCTCGGGGATGGCTTGCGCGATGCCCTCGATCCTAAGACCTCGAAGGATTAAACCATTCGTGGTTTTTCCTCCCGCTGCCATGTTACAAGTAGAAGACCTCAAAACTTATTTCCACACCCGTGATGGCATTGTCCGTGCCGTTGATGGTGTGTCCTTCTCTTTGGAGAAAGGCCAGACGATTGGTATTGTGGGGGAGTCCGGCAGTGGAAAGTCGGTTACCTGTTACAGCTTGTTAGGGTTGATCCCAATGCCTCCCGGTAAGATAGAAGGGGGCACGGCGAAGTTGGATGGTTTGGATCTCTTACAAGCTTCTGAAAAGGAATTGAGGAAAGTGCGTGGGAAACGTATCTCGATGATCTTCCAGGATCCCATGACGTCGTTGAATCCTTATTTGCGGATCAGCACGCAGTTGATAGAGCCTTTGCTCATTCATGAGGGGCTGGACAAGAAGGCAGCGATGGCGCGGGCGATTGAGTCTTTGGAGGAAGTGGGCATACCCGATGCGAGTTTACGTATTCGTAGTTATCCCCACGAGTTTTCGGGGGGGATGCGTCAGCGGGTGATGATCGCCATGGCGCTCATTACCAAGCCCGAGATCCTCATTGCCGATGAACCGACGACGGCACTCGATGTGACCGTGCAGAAGGAAGTGTTAGATTTGATCAAGGATCGGCAACGGACCTTGGGCACGGCGGTGATCTTCATCACGCATGACTTGGCCGTGGTTTCGAATGTGTGTGATCATGTGCATGTGATGTATGCAGGGAAAGTGGTGGAGAGTGCGCCGACGAATCGGCTATTCACGCATGCGGAGCATCCTTATACGAAGGCGCTGCAGCGTTCGATTCCCGCACTGCAGAAGAAGGGGGAGCCGCTTTATACGATTGAGGGGCTGCCACCTGACCTGACGAAGCCCGTTGCGGGTTGTAGCTTTGCCGATCGCTGTGATTTCGCTGAGGCCAGTTGTCGAGAGACGGCGCCTGTATTGAAAGAAGCTGCCGCTGGGCATGAAACGGCCTGTTTGCGTCGACAATCGGGCGAGATTGATCTGAATTCCTAACAACCACCTGCTATGCTACGTATTGAGAATCTCTGCACGTATTTCCACGCCAAAGGTCAAACGATCAAGGCGGTCGATGGTGTTTCGTTAGAAGTGTCCCGTGGCGAGATCCTGGGTCTCGTTGGGGAGTCTGGCTGTGGCAAGTCGACGCTGAGTCGGACGGTCATGCAATTGATCCCGCCCACGAGCGGCAAGATCTTCTTGGAAGATCGGGATCTGAGTGGGCTCACGCCGAAAGAGGTGCGGGATGAGAGACTGAACTTCCAAATGGTCTTTCAGGATCCTTACGCGTCGCTCAATCCTCGCATGACGGTCTTTAGCACCCTGGCAGAAGCCTTGAAGCGGCGCCATCCAAACTTTGCAGGAGATGAACTCAGCATTAAGGTAGGAGAATTGATGGAGAAAGTGGGATTGGCTCCGCGCTTCATGAAGAAGTACCCGCATGAGTTCAGTGGTGGCCAGCGCCAACGCATTGCGATTGCGCGTGCATTGGCTCCCGAGCCAAAGTTGATCATCGCGGATGAACCTGTGAGTGCGTTAGACGTATCGATTCAAAGTCAGATTCTAAATCTACTGACGAATCTGGTGAAGGATCTCAATCTCACCATGATCTTCATTTCGCATGATCTTTCTGTGGTGCACTACATCGCTGATAAGATTGCTGTGATGCAACGAGGCAAGATTGTTGAGAAGGGCACGGCCGATGAAGTGATGGAGCAGGCGCAGCATGACTACACGAAGACGCTTTTGTCAGCTATTCCGCATGTGACGCGTTAGAGGCTACGCGTTTAGCGGTTTTATGCTTGCTACGTCTCGGCCTGTTTGGTAGAAGCTAGACTTATGAGAAGGCATGGGAGGCTTTGGAGATGGGCTTTCTCGCTTATCCCGCCGTTGACGGGTGCCTGCATGGCGGATGACTTTCTCTATGTCTTAGCGATTTCGTCAGGTCAGCGATCCGAGATCCACAGGATTCCTACCAAGGCTCCTCTGACCGCCCGGGTTCTTTTGGACAATCAGGACCGCTTATTCCCGTTTCTTGGCTTAACTGTTTCGTTGTCAGCGTCACGGATATCAAACGTTTCCAATGCGCTTTTTGGAAATCTTGCTACTAGCAAAGGCAAAATTCTTCACGCGACGCGACGCGACGCGACGCGAATGGATCGATAACGAAGGGATCATGCAGTGGCAATGGTTTCTCGTTCTCGAACCCTTACGGGAATAGGTAAAGCATCTTCGTGAGGACAACGCCTTCGGCCTCATCTCTGCCGACACGGCATCAATTCCGCCCGCAGCGCCTTCCTGGTTTGCTTGCCCAGCAGATTCTGCGTGAAGTGATCGACTGGGGCAGCCACCTCAAGTTGGGGCGGGCTCATAGGTTACAATTGGGGGTGCGCTTTGTAATGGAGGGTATGTGAGTTCGTGTCATGGTAGGAGAAACAAACTATGGACCCTTGGATCATTTGGTTTCTTGTCGGTTTGGCGCTCTTGGTGAGTGAGTTTTTTCTCCCGGGAGTTGTCCTTGTCTTCGTTGGTCTGGCTGCGTGGGTGGTGGCTGCGCTTGCTGCTATCGGGTTGTTAGAGTCGCTGGCGTTGCAGCTGGTCTGCTTTGCGGGTGTGTCGCTTGCGTTTACGGGGACGCTACGAAGGCTGATCTTGCATCGATTGGATGGTGGCCAAGCGTCTTTGTCTGGGAGTTCCGATCATGCGGATGAGTTCGTGGGGAAAACTGCGGTGATTCTAACGGATTTCGAGAAGCCCGGGGAATCTGGGTAAGGTGGAATTTAAAGGGGCCGAGTGGAAAGCACGGGCTGAAGAGGAACTGCGGCCAGGGGATGCGGCGGAGATCGCTGCGGTTGATGGGATCACGCTGGTCATTCGACGTCGATGGATTCACTAAAACAATCAATACACACACACTACTGCTATGGATAATTGGACTACTACTCTTGTCGCGGGTGGCCTTGTTGCCCTCATTGTTATTACTTTGATCAAGACGGCAAAGGTTGTGCCGCAACGGCAAGCTTCCGTTGTGGAGCGTCAGGGCAAGTATTCACGGACCCTGGATGCGGGGTTCCACTTGTTGATTCCGTTCATTGAGCGCGTGGCCTATCGGCACAATCTTAAGGAGATCGCTTTGGATGTGACCTCACAGATGTGCATTACGAAGGACAATATCGCAGTGGAAATCGATGGGGTGCTCTACATGCAGGTCTTGGATGCGAAAGCTGCTAGTTACGGGATTGAAGACTATCGCTATGCCTCGATTCAGCTCGCGCAGACGACGCTGCGTTCCGAGATCGGTAAGTTGGAGCTCGATCGCACTTTTGAGGAGCGTGAGCAGATCAATGCGTTCCGAGATCGGTAAGTTCGAGCTCGATCGCACTTTTGAGGAGCGTGAGCAGATCAATGCGCACATCATCGATGCGGTGGACCGGGCTTCAGAAGCCTGGGGCTTGAAGATCACGCGCTATGAGATTTCTAGCATCAATCCGCCGCAGTCCGTGAAGGATGCGTTGGAGAAACAGATGCGGGCGGAGCGTGAACGCCGTGCTGTGGTGGCGCATTCCGAGGGTGAGCGTGAAGCTAAGATCAACATTGCGGAGGGGAACAAGCAGCAAGCGATCATGCTCTCCGAGGCGAAGAAGCTGGAGCAGATCAATGAAGCCGAGGGCAAGGCGCAGAAAATTGCACTGTTAGCGACGGCGACAGCAGAAGGTATTCGTAAGGTTGCTGAAACGATTCAATTGCCCGGTGGTCACGAGGCGATGAATCTCCGCGTGGCTGAACAGTACGTGGAGCAGTTTGGTAACTTGGCCAAAGAGAACAACACGATGTTACTCCCAGCCAATTTGGGAGACATCGGTGGTACCGTGGCGGCGCTCACGAAAGTGGTGAGTGCTCATAAGTAAGGGGGGTGTCGGAACTCTTGGGTGTTTTGCTGCGTTGGTGGGTGGTAGTGGTGACTTTTTAGTCGCCACAGAAGCCGTAAACATTAGTCAGCGGCGACTAAAAGTCACCGCCACGAAAGGTGGAGGGAGTGTCGTTGTTAGGGGAGGCGCTTGATGGTGACGTTGCGGAACTCGACTGGATCGCTGTGGCCGGCGAAGCCGACGAAGCCTTTGGTGCGGTCGACGCCTTTAGGAAGCTTCTCCACTTTGCTGCGGTCGATCTTGCTGACGTCAGCGTCGACGATGACGGTGCCATTAACGGTGACTTTGATGTGTGAGCCGTTGGCTTCCACTTCTTGGTAGTTCCATTCTCCCACGGGACGATTGTAGCCGCGTTTGGCTGGGACGAGACCGTAGATGGAGCCGTGGTACTGATAGTCTTTTAGCTTGGCGTATTTCTCGTGAGTGTCATCGAGGATTTGAATCTCGAAGGCTTCCCATGCCGTGTCGCCTGTGATCGGTGCGCGGACGGCGACACCATTGTTTCCGCCTGGAGGTAGCTTGTATTCGAAGCGGAAGACGAAGTTCTCGTATTCGTCCTTGGTGAGGAGATTGCCGCCTTTGCCTTGCTTGCAGCGAATGTTGCCATCGATGACCTCATAGTTGTCGACCGCGCCTTGCCAGTGATCGAGAGACTTGCCGTCAAAGAGGGACGTGAAGCCATTGTTAGAGAGATGTGCGTTGGCTTCTTCGGCACCGATTTCACGAATGAAGACGTTACGCCAGCTGATTTCGCCGCCGTGAGTTTGTAGCTGAATGGGGCCTTGGGGAAACATGGGGGTGCCATCTTTTCTGCCGAAGTAGTTATGCATGACGACGTTGTCGACCACGCGTTCGCCATTTAAGTCGACGGTGACGCGTTCGCCGATCATCTTGACGCGAAATTTGTTCCACTCGCCGAAAGGCTTGTCCATGCGCTTGCTAGGATCTTTGCCAGGGCTGCCTGCAGGGTTGTTCCAGAGACCGCCGGACCCTTTATCGGCTCCGATGTTGAACTTGGCCTCTTCCGTGGGGTCCCAGATCTGAACTTGAGGGACGCCGCGTAGGTAGATGCCGCTATCGGCTTTGGCGACTGTCTTGTATTCTAGCAGAAGCTCGAAGTCACGGTAGTCTTTTCTCGTGGTGAGAAAGAGGCCGTGCCCATCATTGACGAGGATGCCGTCTTTGACAGACCAGTGTTGGTTCACATCTTCCATCGTCTTGGTGTGATGGGCGGCGAGTTCCTCAGCGCTCATGGCCCACAATTTGCGTGGATCCTCGGTGCCATGACCGAACCAGCCTTCAAGGTCTTTGCCATTGAAGAGGGTATTGAATCCTGCGGGTGGGTGATTGAGCCCGTGATGATCTGCTAGGGCGTGGCCTGCTGTCAGGAGGGCAAACGTGGCAAAGATGGCTAATGGTCGTTTCATGGATGGATGGATGGATGGATGGAAGGAGGCTGGTTGGATGCGGTTTAAGCGTCAAGCTTTCAACCCAAGCTCGTCGCGAACGGCTTGGAATTGTTTGACGGCGAATTCGAGATCTTCTCGAGAGTGGGCAGCAGACATTTGCACGCGGATCCGTGCTTCGTTCTTGGGGACGACGGGGTAGGAGAAGGCCACGACATAGACGCCACGCTCCAGTAGGCCCTCGGCCATGGCGCTGGCGGCATGAGCGTCGCCGAACATGACTGGAATGATTGGGTGCTCGCCGGGAAGGAGTCGGAAGCCTGCGGTGTCCATGGCTTGGCGGAAGAACTGGGTGTTCTCTCGCAGTTGCTCGCGGAGATCGCCGGATTCTTCTAGCATCTCCAGAACTTTGATCGATGTGGACGTGATGACGGGAGCGAGTGTGTTTGAGAAGAGATAGGGGCGAGAACGTTGGCGTAGCAAATTGATGATCTCTTTGCTCCCACTGGTGTAACCACCGCTGGCGCCACCTAGCGCTTTTCCTAACGTGCCGGTGATGATGTCGACACGGCCCATGACGTCATGGTGCTCGTGGGTGCCGCGTCCGTGATCTCCCATGAAGCCGACGGAGTGCGAGTCGTCGATCATGACAAGGGCTTCATACTTATCGGCTAAGTCGCAAATCGCGGGCAGGTTGGCGATGTAGCCATCCATAGAGAAGACGGCATCGGTGACGATGAGTTTGAAGCGAGTACCCTCTGCCGCTTTTAACTTGGCTTCGAGGTCCGCCATGTCGTTGTTGGCATAGCGGAATCGTTGTGCCTTGCACAGGCGAATGCCGTCGATGATGCAGGCGTGATTCAACTGGTCACTGAGAACGGCATCTTCTGGGCCTAACAAGACTTCGAAGAGGCCGCCGGCGGCATCGAAGCACGAGGAGTAGAGGATGGTGTCTTCGGTGCCGAGGAAGGCTGCCAATTTCTCTTCGAGTTCGCGATGGATGGACAGTGTGCCGCAGATGAACCTAACAGAGGCCATGCCATAGCCCCAGCGATCGAGAGCTTCTTTGGCGGTCTCGACGAGAGTGGGGTGTCCTGCTAGCCCAAGGTAGTTGTTGGCGCAGAGATTGATCACGTCATCGCGGCCCGGCACGCTTACATGGGCGTCTTGCTTGCTAGTGATGAGGCGTTCGCCCTTGTGGAGACCAGCTGCTTTGATGCCGTCCAGCTCGCCTTGGAGATGGGAAACGAAGTCGTTTCGTGTGTTCATGCGCTCTTCCAGTCGAGGATTACTTTGGCAGCTTCGCCGGAATACATGGCGTCGAATCCCGTTTCAAATTCGTGGTAGGGAAGTCGGTGCGTGATGACGGGGCTGATATCTAGTCCGCTTTGCAGCATGACGGTCATCTTGTATTAGGTCTCATACATTTCGCGACCATAGATGCCTTTGATCGTGAGCATGTTGAAGATAACTTCATTCCAATCAATGGACATGGGCTTCTCTGGGATGCCTAACATGGAGATCTTTCCACCGTGAGCCATGTTGACGATCGTGTCTTGGAAGGCGTGTTCGTTTCCTGACATTTCAAGACCGACGTCGAAGCCTTCCTGCATGCCTAACTCTTTCTGAGCATCTGTGATGGATGATTCTCTCACGTCGACGGCGAGCGTGGCTCCCATCTTGCGTGCAAGTTCTAAGCGGTAGGGATTTACATCTGTGACCACCACGAAGCGCGCTCCGGCGTGCTTGGCTACGGCAGCGGTCATGAGACCGATGGGGCCCGCGCCAGTCACGAGAATATCCTCACCTAACAAGTCGAATGACAGAGCCGAGTGAACCGCATTGCCTAACGGATCGAAGATCGACATGATATCGGTATCAATGCCGTCTGCGTGGTACCAGACGTTTGTCTGTGGCAATGCGATGTACTCGGCGAACGCGCCAGGTCGATTAACGCCGACGCCTTGGGTATCCTTACAAAGATGCCGACGGCCGGCCATGCAGTTTCTGCAATGTCCGCAGACAACGTGACCCTCGCCACCGACGACATCGCCGACCTTGAAGTCATGCACGTTGCTTCCTATCTCGACAACGTTGCCGACGAATTCGTGGCCTACGACCATGGGGACGGGAATCGTCTTCTGCGCCCAGGCGTCCCATTTGTGAATATGTAAGTCTGTGCCGCAGATTCCTGTGCGATCTACGCGGATAAGCACGTCATTGATGCTACACGTGGGCTCGGGGACGTCTTCTAGCCACAGCCCGCGTTCGGCGTGTTTTTTAACCAGGGCTTTCATGAGATCTGACGCTCAACCTGGGCTCTCGGAAAGCAAGTGTATCAAATGAAGGGGTGGGAGATCTCAAAAAGTGGTTGAAAGTCTTTTGAGGGAGAGTAAGGTGTCATATGAAGTATGGAGTAGAGCCTCCGGTTGTAGAATCTTTCCTGCCAGAGGTGGAGGAAGATCGTGTCATGGAGACCATGGTAGAGGTCCCGCTGGTGGATCGTTTGCGGGCTGGTTTGCCCATGGGGGAGTTCAGTACCTTGCAGCGTCTTCTTGAGATTCCTGAGGAGGAGCTTGCTCGGTTGGTGGGCATTTCGGCGGCCACCTTGCATCGGCGCAAGTGTGCCGGGCATTTGGAGACTCCAGAGAGTGAGCGCGTTGTTCGCTTCGCAAGGCTCTTTGGGCTTGCGATGGAAGTGCTAGAGTCGGAGGGCGCTGCGCGGGAGTGGCTTAAGTCTCAAAACGCTGCGACTGCGGGGGAAGCGCCATTGTCTTATGCTGACACAGAGTTTGGCGCTCGAGAGGTTGAGCATGTGCTAGGGCGGCTGGATCATGGCGTCTTCTAAGACTCTTGTTGGCTATCGCTTGGTCTCGCCGCGATGGGCGTCTACGGCGCTTTCGGGTGAAGGTGCGCGTCTCTACGGTGGGCGTTGGAATTCACCAGGTAAACCCGTGGTGTATCTAGGGGGGAGTCGGGCGCTTGCGGCGCTGGAGCTGCTTGTCCATCTCTCGACGCCACTAAGCCGTGAGAAGCCGTATGTTCTGATGGGGGCTGAGGTTCCTGCCGATGTCTTGCAGAGTCTCCCGAAAGCCGCGTTGCCGAGTGACTGGCGCATCTCTCCGCCTCAGCGGGAGACTCAAGCTCTGGGGGATGTGTGGCTTGCTTCGGAAAAGTCGCTTGGGCTATGGGTGCCGTCGGCGATCATCCCGGAGGAATCGAATCTACTGTTCAATCCGCGTCACCCGGACATGAGTAAGGTGAGACTGGGGGAGCCGAAACCGTTCAGTGTCGATCCACAACTTGTTCCGAAACGGTCACCCGGTTAAGGTAACGGAACCCCTCGTTTCACCCCTCTATGATTTCTGCCCCAGGTTTCCGTTGGGGACGGCACGTGCTGTCGTCTTTCTGTCTTCTCGTATCCGTTTTTACAGCCATGGGTCAGGTGATTATCACCGAGTTCATGGCTTCGAATGATAAGACACTCAAAGCTTTGGATGGTGATTCACCAGACTGGATCGAAGTCTTCAATACTGGGAAAACCGCGGTTTCGTTGGATGCCTACGGGTTGACTAATGATCCGGCTGTGCCGCTGAAGTGGGGCTTTCCCGAGAGGATGCTTGGACCTAATGAATATGTTATTGTCTATGCTTCTGGAGAGGATCGGCGCGATGTTGGGGGCGAGTTGCATGCTGATTTCAAATTGACGAAGGCGGGTGGTTATCTTGCACTGGTGCGTGTGAGTGATCGTGAGGTGGCGTCTGCCTTCGAGTATTCTGAGCAGTTTGAGGACATTTCCTATGGTGTGGCTCAGACTGGTAATACGGAAGTGGTGACTTTCTTAGAGGAGCGCGTTTCTAGCAAATGGACCGTTCCCTCAGGTGACATTGCGAACTGGCAAGCGCAGTCCTTTAATGACAGTGCTTGGCAATCGGCGACTACTGGCATCGGCTACGAGAATGGATCTGGCTATGAGGGGCTCATCGGTACGAATGGGGATGTGGGTGAGGCTATGGATGGTACGGCGACGAGTCTCTATATACGTGTTCCGTTCCAAGTGAGTTCGAAGGAGGACCTCATTGGGCTTGTTCTGCGGATGAAGTATGATGACGGGTTTGTGGCTTACCTCAATGGGGAGCGAGTCGCTTCGGCCTTTGCGCCGCAATCCCTCAGTTGGGATTCTGCTGCTGTGGATCAGCATGACGATGGGGCTGCGGTGGCGTTCGAGGATTTTAGTTTGAATGGTCAGCTCGATCAGCTTCGTGTTGGTGAGAATATGTTAGCGTTACATGGGTTGAATCGAAATACGACGAGCTCGGATCTGATCTTCATGCCTGCAGTTCAGGGCGTGCAACAACGTGAGGCTCAGGTTGGCGTTGCGGATTACTTTCCCGTTGCTTCTCCCGGGGAGACCAACGGCGACGTGCAGGGCTTACCCACGGGGCCAGTGATCTTCTCGACGCCGGGACAGGGATTCACGGGGACGCTGGCGCTTTCTTTGAGTAGCGAGTCTCCGGAGGCAACGATTCGGTACACGACAGATGGCAGTTTGCCGAGTTCTGGATCGGCGCGCTACACGGGGGCGCCCATCTCTATCAATGCGTCAACGCTGGTGAGAGCGCGTCTCTTTGAAGCGAGGCGTGCTCCAGGTCCTGTGGGTGAGGAGGCTTACCTCAAGCTGGCGACGAATACGCGAACGGTCACGTCGAACCTACCCATTGTGGTGCTCGATCACTTAGGCGGTGGTCCAGTCGCAGGGAATGGCAAAGCGTTCACTTTCTGGGCGATCTTCGAACCGGACGAAGACGGTGGAAGGACGCAGTTGTTAGGCGATTACACTTTAGGCACGCGGGCTGGTTTCAAAGTGCGAGGATCGTCTTCGACGGGCTTCGCGAAGCAATCTTGGTCGATCGAGGCTTGGGATGAGGCGAATACAAACAAGAATATCAGTCCCATCGGGATGCCTAGTGAGTCTGACTGGATCTTGAGTGGCCGTTATACGTTTGATAGGGCGCTCATGCGGAATCCCTTTATCTATGAGCTGAGCAATCAGATCGGTCGTTATGCGGTGCGGACACGGTTCGTTGAAGTGTATCTCAACAGGAACGGCGGAGATCTGCAGTCGAGCGACTATCATGGGGTCTACACCCTGATGGAGAAGATTTCGCGTGATGGAGATCGCGTGGATGTGGAGCGCTTGCCCGAAGGGGTATCGGCAGAGCCGGGTATTACCGGCGGCTATATGCTGAAGATTGACAGGGCAGATCCTGGTGACAATGGCTTCAGCGCTGCAGGTCAGCAGTTGAGGTACGTTTATCCGAAAGAGGAGGACGTGACCGCTGCCCAGAGTGCCTGGATCCAGGGATACATGAGAGACTTTGGAGACGCTCTCAATGGACCAGCCTTTGCTGATCCTTTGTTAGGCTATGAGAAGTATATCGATGTGGAGGCGTTCATTGATCATCATTTACTCAATGTGCTCACACTGAATGCGGATGCCCTTCGCTTGAGCACTTACATGTTCAAGCCCCGAGGAGAGAGATTGCAAATGGGACCTATTTGGGATTTTGATAGGGCGATGGAATCGACCGATGGCCGAGATGATAATCCGAGGTCATGGGTAGGTGGCACCAACTACTTTAGTTATCCGTGGTGGGGGCGGCTCTTTGATGATGAGAATTTCTGGCAGCGCTACATTGATCGGTATGTCGAGCTCCGTGAAGGGGCGTTTAGCACGGCGAATATCAGTCGAGTTCTCGATGGCTTTGCTGGTGAGTTGAGCGAAGCCCAGGTGCGCAACTTTCAGCGTTGGACGGCAGTGCAACCACGGTTTGGGGGGTATCAGGGAGAGGTGAATCATCTCAAGGATTGGCTGCGAGACCGGGTGGAGTGGATGGACACCCAGTTTCTAGCACGGCCCAGAAGTAATAGGTCGGGTGGCGAAGTGGCAGCGGGGACTCAGATTCAGCTCAGCGCAACGGGCCTGACGGGTGGGCGGGAGATTCGCTACACATTGGATGGCAGTGATCCGCGTCCGCGAGCAGAGCCTGTGACGTTTGAAGGAACGACCTTGTTAGACGAGACTGCTGCCGTTCGTGCGTTCGTGCCGACTTCTAACATTGGTAGTGCTTGGCGAGAATCTGTGGCGTTTAATGATGGTGCCTGGATCAGTGGCACCAATGGGGTGGGCTATGATGATGCCGCGACTTACAATTCCTTCATCAATGTGAACCTGGAAGGGGCCAATGCGATGAAGGGCGTGAACACGTCGGTTTACATGCGTCTGAAATTTGACGTGACGCCTGAGCAGTTAGCTTCCTTCAATGTGCTGTCGCTTCAAATGCGTTTCGACGACGGCTTTGTGGCCTACCTCAATGGGACCAAGATTGTGGACGCCAATGCGCCTGCCAATGTGACATGGAACTCGAGTGCGACCAGCACGAACGATGATAGCGCTGCTGTCACCTTTGAGAGGTTTGACTTGCGACAAGCGGTGAGTCAGCTTGTCGCGGGCACGAATCTTCTCGCCATCCAAGGATTGAATAGTGGCCCAACGAGCAGTGATTTCCTAATTCAGACGAGGATAGAAGGCGGGGTGGTTGAAGAAGGCGGTGTCGTCGTGGAGGCAGAAACTTATACGGGGCCGATCACCCTGACCGAGTCTGCAATATTGACGGCAAGAGTGTTTGATCCTTCAGGTGGCAACTCGACGAATTCTGGGCAAACGCCTGTGGGCACGGGCTGGAGTCCGCCATTGACGGTTCGTTACCTGATCGGAGAGGAGCCGGCATCCGCAGCGAACTTGGCGATCACGGAGCTGATGGTCGCTCCACGAAACTTTAGTGACAGTGATGTCCGTGGAGAGGCCTACGAGTATATCGAGTTTTTGAATCTTGGTTCGAAGCCGGTGGATCTCGCTGGGGTGCGATTGCTCGGCGGTGTCACATTTGGGTTCCCTGCGCGAAGTCTCTTGCCTGGCGCGCGAGTGTTAGTTGTTCAGGATGCGCAAGCGCTGACGCAAGTCTATGGCAGTGGCCTAGCTGAACAGATTCTGGGTGAGTTCGAAGGTCAATTAAACAATGGCGGGGATACGCTTTCGCTCATCGCCGCGAACGGCCAGGCTATTCGTGTTATCACTTATCAAGATAGTGACGAGTGGCCGCAGACTTCAAGTGGAGCATTGATGATTGCTGAGCCCCGTGCTGGTTTGGAGGCGAATCTGCCAGGACAATTTCGATTGAGCCTAACTAGGCTTGGGTCGCCTGGAGCTGCGGAGCGCGTGGAGGGTTTGAATGTCCATTTTAATGAAGTCTTCACAAACTCTGAGCCGCCGGCTGTGGATGCGATCGAGCTGATCAATGTGGGAGACGTTGCCAAGGATATCGGTGGTTGGTGGGTCACGGATGATCTTGATCAACCTAGCGCTTTTATTGTTCCAGAGGGGGCAGAGATCGAGCCTGGGGGGCTCGTCGTTTTTACCGAATCTGAGATTGGTTCGTTTGCATTGAGTTCGGCCGGCGAGGAGCTCTTCCTGCTGAGCACCGATGCTGAGGGGCGGCTGGATGGTGGCCTGGAATCGCTTTCGGTGGGTGCAGCGCCGGTCGGAGCGACCTATGGGCGGGTGACGAACTCGCTGGGGGAGATCTCTGTGGCGTTGTTAGAAATCGCGAGTATTGGAAGTCGCAATGGGAAGCCGCGCGTGGGGCCTCTCGTGATGACGGAGATCATGGCGCATCCGACGCTCAATGGCGTCGAATACATTGAAATCGCGAACACGAGTTCAGAGGCGGTTAACCTGGCTGGGATGCGGGTTAACGGAACCGGGTTCACGTTTGCTGAAGGCGACTTGATGCCGGAGTCATTGATGATTCTATCAGCACTTTTGCCAGAGGAGTTCCGGGGGCGCTTTGCTGTTCCTGAGGGCGTGTCTGTGTTTGGTCCGTTTGACGCTCGCCTCGACAATCGTGGGGAAACGTTGACCTTGCTTGCTCCTGACCCGGTCGAGCCGGAACTGCTCATTCCGTTAGACGAAGTACGTTATCGGACGGCTACGCCTTGGGCTGAAGTGGCCGGGAATGGGGCTTCGCTAGAACGGCGCATGCTTGACGAGTTTGGGAGTGAGCCGCTGAACTGGAAAGCCTCCCAAGCCGATGGCTCTCCAGGAGTGCATCCGGGCCTTTCCAATCCGGAGCCTCCAACTCCGACCGCAGATTCTTGGAAGACTCAGTATTTCTCACAGCAAGAGCTTTCCAATCCAGCGATCTCTGGTGATCTTGCCGATGCTGACGGTGATGGGCTGTCTAACATGTTGGAATACGTGTTAGGGATGTCGCCACGCAACGTGAATGGATCGCCTCTATTGAAGGTCGACCAAGTGATAGACGGTGATGCCCTCAGGCTTCAGGTTCGTTATCACTTGCGTCAAAATTTGTCCTTTCATCGGGCTGTGCTGGAATTCTCAGAAGGCCTCGAACGATGGCAGGACGTCGATGGGAATTTCGATCCAGCCATAACGGAGGAGATCTCTCCAGGCATCAACGAAGTTTCCCGCTTATCTAGCAGCGCAGGCACTCTAGCGGGGAGCTATTTAAGAGTCCGCGTCGAGCGTTTGGGGCCCTGATGCAATGCCGGCATGACGGCCATGCTCAATGCTTGCTTGCCCGAGCCGCCAATACGGGCGGCGGCACCTTGTGAGAAGGCAAGGTGGACTTGACCTTCTTCTTCGCGGAAGCGTGCGGTGGATTCTGAGTAGCGTGATTGCCTGACTGAGCGATGTGCGCGGATTACTGTCTCGATGTCTTTCGCGTCATTCTGAAAGGCTTCCATAGCGAGAGCGAGTGATCTGGACGATTCCGAGACTTCGGCGTTGGCTAGTTGGATTTGAGTAGGTCGTCTTCACTTGACCGGGAAATCTGCTTCCAATTTTGGCAGACAAAGGCATGCTGGCTGTGAAGCAACTCAAGGTCTCTAACTCATGTCTATTTCCCCTGAAGTTTATGAAAAGCTCGGTGCCTTCTACCTAGGCCGAGAGTATGATCTGGAGAATAAGGCTCTTCAGGACGATCTTCTTCTCTACGATTCTAAGGATCTCGTGACCCACGGTGTGGTCTTGGGAATGACGGGTTCCGGGAAGACGGGTTTGTGCATCGGTCTTCTGGAGGAGGCGGCCATGGATTCGATTCCTGCCATTGTGATCGATCCGAAGGGGGACATCCCAAACCTCATGCTGACTTTTCCCGAGTTTCAGGGGCAGGACTTCCGTCCGTGGATCAATGAGGACGATGCCAAAAAGAAGGGGATGACTCCCGATGAGTTCGCGCAGGACCAAGCGGATCTTTGGAAGAAAGGGCTCGGAGAGTGGGGGCAGACGGGGGAGCGCGTGCAGCAGCTTCGCGACAAGGTTGACGTCAAGGTCTACACGCCGGGAAGCAATTCGGGGATTCCGGTGTCCATCCTGAGTTCGTTTGATGCGCCACCCTTTGAGATTCTCGATGAGCCAGAATTGTTAGGGGATCGCGTCGAGAATACGGTGACGAGTCTGTTAGGCTTGATGGGGATTGTGGCAGATCCCATCCAGAGTCAGGAGCACATTCTCTTCTCACAGATCTTGCTTCATGCTTGGCGTGCGGAGGAGGACCTCACTTTGCCGAAGCTGATCCAGCGCGTGCAGGCGCCTCCATTCAAGAGCATTGGTGTGGTGCCGGTGGAGTCGTTCATGGACGAGAAGAAGCGCTTTGCTTTGGCCATGCGCTTAAATAATCTGTTAGCATCTCCCGGATTCCAAAGTTGGACTCAGGGGATGCCGCTGGACGTTAAGCGCCTCATGCATGACGAGACGGGCAAGCCACAGGTGTCGATTTTCTCGATTGCGCATCTAGATGATAGTGAGCGGATGTTCTTCGTTTCTATGTTGCTCAACCAGATGTTGAGTTGGATGCGGGCCCAGTCGGGAACGTCTAGTTTGAGAGCTCTTCTCTACATGGATGAGATCTATGGCTACCTGCCACCTGTCCAGAATCCGCCGTCTAAGAAGCCTCTACTGACGATGCTCAAGCAAGGTCGCGCCTTCGGGTTAGGGTGCTTGCTAGCGACGCAGAATCCGGTCGACCTTGATTACAAGGCGCTTTCTAACATTGGCTCGTGGTTTCTTGGGCGTTTGCAGACAGCTCGGGATAAAGCGCGTGTGCTCGATGGTCTCGAAGGGGCTGCTGCTTCTCAAGGAGGTAACTTTGATCGTCGATCAATGGAAGAGACGCTTGCTGGTCTCGGGAGCCGGGTCTTTCTCTTGAACAACGTTCATGAGGATGGGCCAGTCACGTTTCATGTGCGTTGGGTCATGTCCTATCTGCGAGGCCCGCTCAGTCGCCGGCAGATCAAGAAGCTCATGGGCCCGATCAAGGCGGCATTGCCATCGGAGACGCCTGCGGGTGCTGCTGCTGCGGCGGCCGAAGCTCCTAAAAAAGAGCTTCAGATCATCTACCAACTTTCGAGTTCCGTTGACGAGGTCTACATGCCTCTCACGCAGATGCCGCGGGATCGTAAAGTGGTTTACCGTCCTGCCGTAGTGGGAGTAGCTGAAGTGTCGTTCAGCGATACGAAGTATGACATTCACGGAACGCGTTCGACGACCACTGTGGTTCCGTTAAGTGATGACGCGATGCTAGACTTTGATGAGGCTACGCGGTTTAATAAAGTCTGGCGTGGCTTTGAAGGCAAGGCCGTGGAGGGAGCGACTCGAGCCCATTTACCTGATCACGCGCAGGATGCGAAGTACTACACGGAGCAGAAGAAAGAACTCGCTGAGTGGCTGTATGCGAATGGCGGGCTAGAGATCTTTGAGGCTAAGGCGCTTAAGGCTTACTCTAAGATCGGCGAATCTGAGGCGGATTTCCGAATTCGGTTGCAGCAGGCGGCGCGGGAGTTGCGGGACGAGCAGTTGGAAAAGCTTCGCGACAAATACTCGAGCAAGTTGGAAACGAAAGAGCGGCAGCTGAAGACTGCGGAGCGTGCTCTGCAGAGGGAGGAGGAACAGGCGAGAAGCGCTAAGATAGGTTCGGTGATCTCGATTGGTTCGGCGATCCTTTCTGCTTTGTTAGGACGTAAACGAATTAGCATGGGGTCTATTTCGCGAGGCGCTACAGCGGCCCGAGGCGTTTCGAGGAGTTCGAAGGAGTCACGCGAGGCCGGGTTAGCCGAAGAGAAGGTGGGCGATCTACAGGAAGCCTTGACTGAGCTTGAGAACGAGTTGCAAGAGGAGATGACAGAGGTGCGGCAGTCGCTGGACCCGTTGACGGTTCCGTTAGATACCGTTCGCATCAAGCCCTTCAAGAAGAACATCGACGTCCAGCGATTCGCTCTGGCTTGGCTGCCTTACATTCAGGTATCCGATTTTGAGATTAAGCCTGGCTGGTTGCCACAGCAAGATGCTGAGTAGTTTGCTGTGAGAGCGTTGCTAGTCGTATCGATCTATCTGACTGCTCTTCTAGCCGCTGCTGGAGGGGCGGCGTATGCCAGCTTAGAGATCGCAAAGCGTCAGCCTCACAGTGAGCAGGCTGATGCGGTGGCGATAGAGCCGGGTTCTAATGCCTACGTGGCTCAGCAGCTAGGTTTACTCAGCTGGGGCATGGTTGCGGGAGCGCTCTGCTTCGTCGTTCTACATGCCGTGGGATTCATGGTCTTATGGAAGCGCCTTGAGGAGGAAGAGAACCCGCTCCTTGGCCTTTGGATTCAGCTTGGAGCTGCCTGTTTCGCTGTTCTGCTCGGCGGTGCCGTGGGGGCGAATGTGGCAGGCTAATCTAACTCGCCGCGCGCTTGCGCTTGAGATACACGGCGCAGGCACTCTTCATTCTGGTGAGCACGTAGTAGACTGTTTGACTACGCAGTCTAACAAGTTCGCTGCCCACAATGCGAGGCACGAAATCTTGAGGAACTTCCTGCACGGCTTGGGGGCGGGAGCCGTCGAGGCCTTGGCAGAGAATGGCGGTCATGGCGCGGGTGAGCGTTTGCACTTTGGGGCCGAGCTTTACTCGGAAATGGGTGCCACCTTGCTCGTCGATGTTAAGAAAGACTCCGACTTCGTCTGTGCATTCATCATCTTTGCGAACGTCTTCGAGGTCGAATGTGTCGCCCTCTATTGGCTCATGTTGGCTAGTATTCTCAGAGAAGCTGATGAGCATTTCTCGACGCTCAGTCTCTGGGAGGTGCTCGAAGAGTTCGAGGATCTCCTCGAGTTTTTCGGGAAAGGCGCTCATCTTGGTGGTCTAGTCGTTGGTTCGTTCGATGGGCACGCCGACCATATTTCCCCATTCCGTCCAACTACCGTCGTAGTTGCGAACGTTTTCGAAGCCTAACAGGTAGGTCAAAACGAACCAGGTGTGGCTAGAGCGTTCTCCGATGCGGCAGTAGGCGACCACGTTGTCATCCTGCTTGAGTCCTAACCTTTCCTCGTAGATCTTTGCTAGTTCCTCTCTCGACTTGAATGTGTCGTCGTCATTGGCGGCCGTCTTCCACGGACAACTATGTGCGCCAGGAATGTGACCGCCGCGCAAGACGCCTTCCTGTGGATACTCAGGCATGTGAGTGACCTCTCCGCTAAACTCGCCAGGCGACCGCACATCGACGAGAGGCAACTCTGCTTGAGCATGCGCAAGGGTATCTGCGAAGAAGGCCCTGATCTCATCATCGCGTCGTTTCGGAGGAGTGGGGTAGTCTGCCGCGTCGTGGGTAGGCACTTCTTTGGTCAGGGGGCCGTCTTGAGCCACCCAGTGGTCGCGTCCACCATCGAGCACCTTCAGGTTTTTGTGGCCGAAGAGAGTGAAGACCCAGAAAGCATAACAGGCCCACCAATTCGACTTATCTCCGTAGAAGACCACCGTAGTATTCTCGGTGATCCCATTCCGACGGCAAAGCTCTGCAAAGCCCCCCTCACGGATGTAGTCACGCACTGTCTGGTCCTGGAGATCACGTCGCCAGTCAATGTGTACGGCTCCGGAAATGTGACCTGTTTCGTAGAGTAGAATATCTTCGTTGCTCTCGACGATCCGCACCTCAGGGTCGTTCGAGTGCTTCTCTATCCAGGCGCGATCCACGAGGACCTCAGGTTGTGCGTAAGCTGTAAATTTCTCGTTCATGGCGATTTGTCGAACCCATAGGCTGCTGCATCGGGGGCATCCAGTCATATTTCGTGGAACCTTCGGACGGGATTTATGCTTGAGCTTCCGGGTAAGCTGGATTCTTTATACACATAACGTCTCCGCAGTCGCTATGGCCTCGAAACAAAGCCCTCGAAATCTTCCAACCTCCTCCCGCCGCTCGGCAAACTTCGCACCACGGCGTTCATTCGCGCGGGCTCGGGCCTCCAAGGAGAAGGTGAGTTCGATTGATCGCATGCTGAGGAACCAGCGAGGCCAGGCTAAGTTCACGCGGAGTCTCAAGATAGTTGTGAATCTTATCTGTGTGATCGGGATTCTAGGCCTCATTATCTACACCGTTTTCATGGCCCAGAAGCCTGATGAGGCGGCGCAACCCGTGATTAATCCGCCGGTTAAGTTTAGGTAGTTAGCCATTTCTTGGAGGCCGGTGTCCTCGAGTTTAGGGCAACCCATCAACATATCATGATATCTTGATGTATTGGCTTGAAAGGCACCGCATCCCGCTCATGATTTGGTCAAATGACCGATTCTCTTGAGATTCTCACCGCTCTGATGAAGGAGCGTATCCTTCTCTTGGACGGTGCTATGGGCACCATGATCTACCGCTATGGGCTAGGGGAGAGTGACGTGCGGGGCGAGCGCTTCGTCGATCACAACAAGGACCTGAAGAACAATGCGGACATTCTCACGTTGACGCGGCCCGACATCGTCGAGGAGATTCATCGTGGCTACTACGAAGCTGGGTCCGACATCGTCACGGCGAATACCTTCAACGGGACGACGATTTCACAGGCGGATTTCTTTCTCCCAGATCCCGAGAAGAAGACGCCGGAGTTCTTTCAGCAGGCTCTCGAGAACGAGGAGCTGAACGCGTTGGTTCGTGAAATGAACATCGAGGCGGTCGCGTGCACGAGGCGAGCTGCGGAACCGTTTCAGGATAAGAAACCACGCTTTGTCGCCGCCTCGTTAGGGCCATTGCCCGTGACCTGTTCTATTTCGCCGGACGTGAATGACCCTGGCTTCCGGACGGTGACCTTTGATCAGTTGGTCGCTGCCTACCAGTGGCAAGTCGAATGTCTGATTGAAGGCAGCGTGGATATTCTGCTAGTGGAGACCGTGTTTGACACGCTCAATGCGAAGGCGGCGATCATGGCTCTTGAGAAGGTCTTTGATGCCAAAGGGAAACGCTGGCCTGTCATGATTTCGGTCACATTTGCTGACAAGTCGAGCCGCACGTTGACTGGCCAGACCGTGGAAGCCTTCTGGAATTCCATTGCGCATGCCAAGCCGTTGAGCGTGGGCATGAACTGTGGTCTTGGGGCACTTGATCTTCGTCCGTTGGTGGAAGAAATGAGCAAGTTAGCCGATTGCTATACAAGTTGTCATCCGAATGCCGGGCTGCCAGATCCTTTGAGTGACACAGGATTCTCCGAAACTCCAGAGCAGACTCTAGAGGCGGTGAGTAGCCTAACCAAAGCTGGTCTACTTAATATTGTAGGAGGCTGTTGTGGGACGACACCAGCGACGATCAAATTGATTGCAGATGGCGTGGAGGAAATAGAGCCCCGTCAGGTGCCCGTGCACGAGCCGAGGATGCATCTGAGTGGTCTGGAGGCGTTCTCGCTAACATCGGTATCCAATTTCACCATGGTGGGTGAACGCACGAACATCACGGGTTCTCCGCGCTTTGCCAAGTTGATCAAGAACGACGATCTAGAGGCGGCCGTAAGCGTGGCGGAACAGCAGGTCACGAATGGGGCCAACGTGGTCGATGTAAACATGGACGAGGGGCTCATTGACTCCGAAGCCATGATGACGCGCTTTCTTAATCTGATCAGCGCCGAGCCTGAGATCGCCAAGGTGCCGATCATGGTCGACTCGTCGAAATGGTCTGTGATTGAAGCTGGCCTGAAGTGTTTGCAGGGCAAGGCTATCGTGAATTCGATCAGCTTGAAAGAAGGCGAAGAGGCCTTCAGGGCGAATGCTAGACAGATCATGCGTTACGGTGCGGCTACCGTGGTCATGGCCTTCGATGAAGATGGGCAAGCAGCGACCTTGGAAGACAAGAAGCGCATCTGCGAACGCGCTTACCGGATTCTCGTGGACGAAGTCGGTTTCAATCCCGCCGATATCATCTTTGATCCTAACATCCTCACGGTGGCTACTGGCATCGATGAGCATAACAACTACGCGGTCGATTTCATCGAGGCCACGAAATGGATCAAAGAGAACCTTCCACATGCCAAGGTGAGCGGTGGCGTGAGTAACATCTCGTTCAGTTTCCGTGGGAACAATCCCATCCGTGAAGCCATGCACGCGGCCTTCCTTTATCATGCGATCCAGGCAGGGCTCGACATGGGCATCGTGAATGCGGGCATGCTAGAAGTCTACGAAGAGATTCCCAAGGATATGCTCGAGAAGGTTGAGGATGTGCTGCTCAACCGCAATTCTGAGGCGACCGAAGCGCTGGTGGATTATGCTGAGCAGTTTAGAGGGAAGGGCGGGAAGAAGCAGGAAGTGGATCTTAAATGGCGTGAGAAGCCCGTCGAAGAGCGCCTTGCCTATGCGCTCCTCAAAGGTATCACCGACTTCATTGATGAAGATACGGAAGAAGCCCGTGCAAAGTTAGGGCGCCCTATCAGCGTGATTGAGGGGCCGCTCATGGACGGCATGAAGATTGTCGGTGACCTCTTCGGCGAAGGTAAGATGTTCCTTCCTCAGGTGGTGAAGAGCGCGCGTGTGATGAAGAAGTCGGTGGCTTACCTCACTCCTTTCATGGATGAAGAGCGTGCAGCCACGCCGGGCGCCAAGGCCCAGGGAAAGATCATCATGGCCACGGTGAAGGGCGATGTGCATGACATTGGGAAGAATATTGTGGGTGTGGTGTTAGCTTGTAACAATTACGAAGTGATCGATCTCGGCGTGATGGTGAGTTGCGATGCAATTCTAAAGCGTGCGCTAGAAGAGAAGGCGGATGTTATCGGGCTTAGTGGTCTCATCACCCCGTCTTTGGACGAGATGATCTACAATGCGAAGGAGATGAAACGTCAAGGTTTTGATATTCCGTTGCTGATTGGTGGGGCGACGACTAGCAAGGCGCATACAGCGATCAAGATTGCGCAGCACTATGATCATGTGGTGCACGTGCTAGACGCGTCGCGTTCTGTCGGTGTGGTTTCAACTCTGCTGAGCGACGATAAGAAACCTGCTTATATGGCACAGCGCTTGGACGAGTATGAAGAGCTGCGTCAGAAGCATGCTAATCGTGGAGAGGCGAAGAAGTTGCTGCCTTATGCGGACGCCGCGAAGCGAGGTTTCCAATGCGATTGGGCCTCCCAGGAGATCGCTGTGCCTGAGTTCACGGGCACGCGCGTTATTGAGGACCTGCTTTTGGAAGAACTTGTGCCCCTTATTGACTGGTCGCCGTTCTTTCACACCTGGGAATTGCGCGGTCGCTATCCGTCGATCTTTGAGGACGAGTATGTGGGCGAAGAAGCAAAGAAGTTGTTCGCAGATGCTCAGGAGTTGTTAGCGAAGATCTTGAAGGAGAAAGCGTTCAAGGCCAGTGGGGTTTACGGCTTTTTCCCGGCGAACAGTGTGGGTGATGACATTGAGGTCTATAAGGATACGGAGCGTTCTGAGCAACTCACCACTTTTCACATGCTGCGTCAGCAGATGGTGAAGAAAGACAAACCTAACTATTCGTTAGCTGACTTTATCGCGCCAAAGGACAGCGGTCGTATGGACTATGTTGGTGGATTTGTGGTGACGGCAGGTCATGGGGCAGATGAGTATGCCAAACTCTTCGAAGATCAGCACGATGACTACAATAGTATCATGGCGAAAGCGCTTGCCGATCGACTAGCGGAAGCGTTTGCCGAATACTTGCATAAGCGCGTGCGCGATGAGTGGGGCTTTGGTAAGGACGAGGAGCTCTCTACAGATGACTATATTAGAGAGCGCTATCGGGGGATTCGGCCGGCAGGAGGGTATCCTTCTAGTCCAGATCATACCGAGAAGGTCACTTTGTTTGATCTATTGGATGCAACCAATGCCAGTGGCACGGTCTTAACAGAATCCTGCGCGATGCATCCGGGGGCCAGTGTCAGTGGTCTCTATTTTGCTCACCCTGATTCGCGTTATTTCGCGGTGGGTAAGTGCAATAAGGACCAGATTGAAGCTTATTCAGAGCGGAAAGGGCAGCCTCTCGAAGAAATCGAGCGCTGGCTCTCGCCGAATTTGGCCTACGATTGAGGCTAGTCCGTAGTGGCGGACTGGCAAAGTAGGCCTTGACCTCAGGCTGGGGATTCTCTCAAACTGGTGCGTCAGGGAGAACGGTAGGTTGGTTTATTAACTTTCTGGTGTCTCTGGTAATCATCTTAACACAAATCTCGTTTGCACAGATCATGAGAAACCACTCGCTCACACGATTGAGCGCCTTGCTAGCAGTTATTGGCACGTTTTCCGTCCCCTGGGCGCATGCTGATAAAACCCCGCTCGATCAAACCAAGACTCGAATCGCCCTTCCCATGGACCAGGCGCCTATCATTGATGGTGTCATTGATACGGATGCTGAATGGGCTCAAGTGGTTTCGACAAATTTCACTTTCCGAATCGTTGAAGACGAAGATGGAGATGGGATTTCCGGTGGTAATCTTGCTAGTGGCGAAAAGCCAGATGATGACACCGATTTGAGTGCGGACATCTTCACCGGCACCGCAGATGGCTTCCTCTACATTGGGGTGAAAGTTTTTGATGACGACATCTCAACGGATTCGGCTGCGGCAGGCAGCGAGAATGAGATGACTTGGCAAGATGATAGTGTCGAGATTTTCATTGATGGAGACAACAGTAACTTTGCAGAACGCGACACCACTGGAACGAACGAAGAAGTGGTTGGGACGGGTGGGCAATATGTCATCACGGCAAACAATGCCTACCGACATGCCGAAGCCGGAAACCCAAGATTCGATGCGAGCTCAGGTTGGTTCGCCGAGACGAAGGTTGTCGATGGGGAAGGTTACCACGCCGAGGTTAGAATTCCGCTAACCATGATGGGCAACCCGGAGGAAGGGGAGCATGTCGGATTCACCGTGGCGATCAATGACGATGATGGTGGCGGAAACAACGAGGGCGCTCTCATCTGGACGGGCGAAACTCACGTCGAAGCGGGCTACGGAAATCTCGTCATTGGCCACCGTAAGTATGAGGGGATCAAAGCGACTCCGCCAACGATCGATGGTAAGATTGAAGAAGGTGAATATCCTGGTGCCGAAGTGGTGACGATCAATCCTTCCACCGGAATCTTTGTCGTGGGTGATGACTCGACTGAAGAAGACAACGAGTACGCGTGGCGCCTCACACATGATCAAGAAGCGATCTATGTAGGAATCACCGTGCAGGACACGCTGATCGTTGCGGACACAGCCGAGCCTAATTCAGAGGACGGGAATACCTGGGTGGATGATAGTGTCGAAATCTTCTTTGACTCCAATGAAAGTAATAAGGTCTCCCGGGGGCAACCTGCGGATGAGCTATACGATGGTCAGTTCGTTTTCACAACGAATGGTGCCTGGCGAGACAATGAAGCTAATAATCCTACCTATGGAGAGAATGCTGATTGGTGGGCTCAGTCCACGGTGGCAGAAGATGGCATGTCTTATGAGATCGAGTTCGTGGTGAAGAAGGCGACCCTGGTGGGTGGAAGCAATGAAGACATTCCCATGGGTTTCAACATTAACATCAATGATGACGATGCTGGGGGCGGTCGTAAGCTTCAGCTGAACTGGGATGGCGTGCCTCACTTCGAGGACAGCTATGGGACCCTGGTCTTGCTGAGCGCGATTCCTTCTAATCCGAACGCGGTGACTGATCGTAGCGTGAAGTTCGGCCGTCTTGATCAGTCTGCTGGCGTTCAGACTCAGCAGATGTCGTTCCGCAATGCTGGAGACACCGAAACCCTCACCTTGAGTGATGCTGCGATCACAGGCCCCGGTATGGAATTCTTTACGTTGTCTGATTTCCCGACGAGCATCGCTCCTGGGGAAACGGCCTTCGCCACGATCGCGTTTGATGCTGGTGGAGCCAAGGGGAAGTATGACGCGACCCTCAGCTACAAGACGAATGATCCCGATCCGACCGAGGCCGATCTAACTGCGTTGCTCTCTGCGAGTGTGGCCAACTTGGCTGGGCCGATCGCTCGTTATTCCCTCGACGAAGCCGCTGGCACGAAGATGCTCGACGTGAGCACCTTTGATCGTCATGGCACGTTCGAAGGCGGGCCGACCTTGGGGCAAGAGGCGCTCATTTCTGGTGGCACCTCAGCTCAGTTCTCAGGCGGCAGTTATGGCCAGGTGCCTGGCGATGTGTTTGATAGCTTCATTCGCTTTACCGTTGCGGCTTGGGTCAATCTTGATGACCTCAGCGATCAGCAGACGATCTTTGCCAAAGGCAGCACGGATGGTGCGCCTACCTTTGCGCTTCTGAGTTTTGGTGGTAATCTGGAATGGTTCTCAAATGGAGAGTCAGAGTTCTCTTCTGACGCTGTGCTTACCGCAGGAACGACCCATCACGTAGCTGTTACGTGGAGCACCAACAAGGCGGTGATTTATGTGGATGGTGTCGTAGTCGCCGAGCAAGAGGCACCCAACGAGATTGAGATTGTTCAAGAGAACCCCTTCTTGGTGGGCGCTTTTCACGGCGGGCTAAAGATGGAAGGTCGCATGGATGATGTTCAATTCTATGATCGAGCTGTTCCTGCTGACGATGTGGCGTCATTGCATGCGAATCCTGGCAGCGAACTGACGAATTTCGCTGGGCCTGAGAATGCGGCGATTACCTGGGACGCACCCAACGCCAACACGACGGTCACTGACCTGATTGGTGGTCGTTCAATCACTTTTGTCCCTTTCGAGTATGATGGAGGCAACGCTGATAATAATTTCTTAACCGTTGAAGGCGGGACAACGGGTGACGACTTGCTGGACGAAGTCTATAACAGTCACGGCTGGAACGCTGATGGTTCGTCCATCACTCTCGACGGACTGACCGAAGGCGAGGCCTACATGGTTCAGCTACTCGGTGCCGGAGACACACGGAGTTGTTGTAACACGCGTAATCAAGCGGCCGATGATGGCGTTGGTAATGTGAGTGGCGACTTCCCTCGTGGGAATAGCTCTGTCATTGGCACGTTTACTGCGACTGGTGCCTCACAGACGATCATGATTGTGTCAGGCACAGCGAACGGTGTGGACCCAGGCCTCAGTGGCTTCATCCTCACAGATGCCGCAGGCAGCGTTATCTCGGCCTTCAATGTCGGTCGTACAGCTGGCGATGATGTCACGGTGACCCAATCCGTTCCTGCAGATGAGCCAGGAACCTTGCCCGCTGATAGCGTGACTGACTTTGGAGGTCCAGACTTAGACAATGGCTGGACCTATGGCTATCGCCTTGTCACTACCGAAGACGTTGACTATGATTCGAGTGCTGATTTCATTCCTTTCCCCGAGACTTGGTGGAATGGCAATAACTGGGACGAGCCAAACGAAGACGGTGACAATGTACCGTGGACGCAGATCAACGCTGACGGCGGTCATCCAAATGGTGGCGGGGCCAAGGAGACTCACTGGACGATCCGTCGCTGGACTTCACCGGGCGGACCTACTGAGATTACGTTCTCCGGTGCCAAACAGAACGTCACCTGTGGCAACGGCACCACCGTTGCGGTCCACATCAATGGTTTCCGTGCCGATAGCATCGTCCTTGCTTCCGACGATGCAGACGGCGCTAGTAAGGTTGTTAATGCCGACCTGAGCGCGGGCGACGTTGTCGACCTCATTCTTTCCCCGAGTGGAGAAGATGGCGACGTTCAGGATGGTTGTGACAGCACGAACCACAGCATGTCTATCATAGAGGGTGTCGGCAACCCCGCCTTGGTCGATCTCGATGCCTCGGGCCTGTCGACAGGAGCGGCGAGTGCTTGGACAAATACAGGCTCTCTCGGAGGTGAATTCCAGCCATTTGGAGATCCGATGGTCGAAGTTGTTGACGGTTACAGGGGTGTGACACTGGACGGCGATGGCGACTACTTCGAAGGACCGGCGTCCACGCCGGAAATCGAAGGCTCAAGTCCGCGCTCGATCATTGCCTGGGTATACAACCCTGAGCTGGCGTCTGAGGAAACCGTGATTTCCTGGGGCAAACGCGGCGGTCCTGATGGTACGAACATGTCGTTCAACCACGGTTTCCACAACAACTTCGGGGCCGTGGGGCACTGGGGCGGCGGTGGGCCTGACATTGGTTGGAACCCTAACAGCGATGTTGAAGATGAAGAGCCGAATGTTCCAGGAGACGCCATGGCGGGTAAATGGACGCACATTTCCTATACGCAGACTGGCGCTTTCACGAAGGTGTTTACGAATGGTCAGCTCTCGAATTCTGAGGATGCCGCTCTCGATACCTTTGGCGGCCTCGGGATTCTCGTGGGGGCGCAGCGTGAGGGTAATGGCGTCGATGTCACGGATCCGCTCAAAGGTTCGCTCTCGATCGGTAGGGTTCGCATCTTCGATAGCACCCTG
>CALLLI010000156.1 GCA_938082635.1 uncultured Verrucomicrobiales bacterium | reverse complement strand
CCCCGGAGTAAAGAAGGTGAGCAAGCGCTTGCGAGAACTACTACGCGACGGAGCGACGTTCTCTCAGGCCCTGAGTGAAGCGTCGCCGAGCTTTGATGACCTCTATTGCAACCTCGTGGCTGCCGGTGAAGCGAGTGGCTCACTGACAAAGATCCTCAAGCAGCTTGGTTCGACTCTAACCATTCTGAATGAACTTCAGAAGCGGGTGATTCAGGCGATGATCTACCCGGCCTTTCTCATCTTGGCGTGTGTGGGATTGATCATTGTCTTCATGACAGTGCTCATGCCGCAGCTGACGACGTTGTTAGCGTCGACAAACCAGCAATTGCCAGCGGCGACCCAGGTGTTGGTCGATTTGAGCCAGGGATTTGTGAAACACTGGTGGCGAATCGGTCTTGGTCTGGCGGGTTTGATTGCGTTGTGGGCCAGCATTCTTTGTGTGCCTTCCGGGCGATACTGGTGGGACTTTTTAAAGATGAAATTCCCGCTTTTCGGGCCGGTCTTTGCCACCCGTTACTTTGCCACGCTATCTCAGGGTCTGGCGAACTTGGTCAAGAACGGGGTGCCACTCCTGTCGGCGCTTAAGTTGATGACGCGCGCGACGACGAATCGCTATTACCGCCAGCGTCTTCAGGCAGTGACCCGGTTGGTTGAAGATGGCGAGGCTTTCTCGATCGCGCTACAGAAGACGAAAGGCTTCCCGCCGTTGCTTGTGGATCTAACGGCAGTGGGCGAGCAGACAGGCGACTTAGGGCGTTCGTTAGAGAAAGCCGCGATTCGTTATGACAAGGAGCTCAACGGGAAGATCACACGACTCACCTCGATGATTACCCCTATCATCATTGTTATCATGGCTGTGCTCGTGACTCTCGTCGCCTACTCTATTGTTTCAGCCATCTTCAAATCTGTGAATGGCATCCGTTCCTCTAATTAAATTTTATTATCTAACCTCATGACAATAATAACCGAACAACGAAAGAACAACGCTGGTTTTACCTTGGTCGAGCTTGTCCTCGTCATCACGATCATTTCCATCCTCGTCGGTGGCGGCATCTATTACATGATGGGCAATGTCGACGTGGCGAAAGAAGTGAAAACGGAGACGGACATCAAAGCGCTCTCAACTCAGATACAAGTCTACGAATCGCGGAATCTGAGCCCGCCTACCACCGAACAGGGGCTCCAGGCGCTGGTGCAACGGCCTACTTCCGAGCCCGTGCCCGAGAAATGGACGCAGTTGATGGAGGAAGTGCTTAAAGATCCGTGGGGTAAGCAATATCAGTACAAGCAGCCAGCTGAACGTAGTAAGAGGGGCTACGACCTTTACTCTCTCGGGCCAGATGGCGTCGAAAGTGAAGATGACATTGGCAACTGGAAGAGAACGAGTTCCAAGGAGAATGGTTAGGATTGATCAGTCCATGCCATTGGGGCGATGAGAGCTCGCGGGTTCACTCTCGTGGAGATGGTGGTCGCCCTGACTATCATTGCGATTTTGCTTTCGTTGGCCTTTCCCGCCATGAAAGCGCTGCGGGAAGATGATGAGCCCACGCATATCACGTCTGTTCTGGATCTGAGTCGATTCTTGCGTGCTCGCGCCATGAGCGAGAATCGGCCTTACCAGATGGTCTTTGATCAACAAAGTATCTATGGCTTGCGTTACTTTTATCCGTATCAGGAAGAAACGACATTCCCCGAATTCCTGACCAAGCTCGAAGAGGAGCGCGTGAAGCGAAAGGAAGAGATCGCACGCATGGACGTGGAGCGTCTTCAGCTTGCGCTAGAGCAGGCTGATCCGAACAATCCGCCACCTCCCCCGCCAAATATTGACGACGAGTACTTTGTGAGGAAACTAGACCTGCCTAAGGACATGCGTGTGGAAGTGCGTCCCTGGGGCGACGTGATTTGGAAGCCTTTGGATGGCACGACGATTCATCGATGGGTTTTCCAGCCTTCGGGTCTGTGCGATCCCATGCTTCTTAGATTCGGTTTGGAGGGACAATGGCACGAGCTTTCCTTCGAAGTTCTCACTGGTGACCTGGGCACCCAACGCTTCTACGCCCAGTGAAGAGCACGGTAAGAGGATTCATCTTGTTTGAAGTGATGATCGCCATCGCGGTGTTCGCCATTGTTGCGGTGAGCTTAGCTTCGGCCATGAATTCCACGATTCGGGCGTCTAACTATCTCAATCGCCAAGCTGCCATGCGCCATGGCCTAACGTCCATTATGAATGAATCCTTGAGACGTCCCAAGCTCAAGGAGATGTCGCTCAGTTATGAGGATAAAGTGCTAGGCGTGCGTTACCGCACGGAGACACAGGAGGTGCGATTTGTGAATCAAGAAGGCAGCAGTGTCAAAGGTCTTTACACTCTTCGCGCGCTTGCCGATTACACGGAAGACGGTGAGGAGCGTCAGGAAACAGCCGAGGTTTATGTGCGGCGTTAAGCTTAAGCGCAGTTCTTGCGGGTTCACCCTCTTAGAGGTGGCCCTTGGAGTGACGATTCTCGCGATCTTGGCTGGTACGATGTTCACGATCGTGCAGAGCTCTCTCCAAGCGGCTAGCGACATTGAAGTCATCCAACGAGAGAACCGCCGTCTGGAGCGCTATGTGTTCGTGCTCAAGCAACTCTTCCGATCCCTTCCGCCCGATGCCAAAGTCGGCCTTAAGATCATTGAGCGGAATCCGCTCGTGCAAGAACTTACCCTCACGAATGCGCCAGAAGCTTTCGTGTGGGGAGATGAGCCGGTGAGCAATGAGGCGATCACGTTGGCCTTAGTGCGTTATCCCGAAGCTCTCGTGACCGAAGAAACTCCCGAGTACTTTCTTGGGATTTCCCGCCCCGGGTTCTTTCGGCCGGATCCCGATGAAGTGCGTAGTGTCGCTCTTACCAGCGGCGCGCTGACCTATCCTGTGGGGCGACGTAACTTGCCCATCATCGTGGATGACAAAGGGCGCTACTGGCTTCCTATCCTACCAGGAGTGCGTTCCATCAGTTGGAAATTCTATCAAATGGACAAGAAACGCTGGGTTGAAGAGTCTGGTCCGACCCGGCCACCGCTGATCGAACTCATCATTCAGCCGTTCGAGCGCAACACGCCTATACGGAGTGTCTTTGCCATCTACTAACATTCATGAGAATCACGCCATCCAGTGCCGAACGCGCCTCTGCTATGCTCATGGTACTCTGGGGCATGATGATCATGGCGATGGCTGTAGGTGGACTCATCACTTACATGCGTGGCAGTGTTCTGGAAGATGTCGATGCGGCGAAGGCTTTCGAGGCACGTTTGTTAGCCCAGTCGGGCATCGTTCTCGGCCTGCATCCCGACATCAAGAAGAGCGATCCGCTTCTTCGCCAGCAGGTTTCGGTTCTCAAGCGCTACGAGGTCAAAGTTTCTTCGTTGGGGGCTCGCATCGCCATTAATCAGGTTGCTGTGAATCCTAATATTCGAGATTACTGCCGCAAGCTCTTCATTCTTTGGGCGCTCGATCCCGAGAAAGCGGGTATTCTAACGGATTCCCTCGTCGACTGGGTGGATGCTGATGATGAGATCAGCCCGTTGGGTGCCGAGGAGGCTCATTACACATTGCGTGGTGCCCCGCAGTTCCCGCGTAACCAAGGCTTTCGTCACTTGGACGAGATGCTCTTTGTGCGTGGCATGCACGAACTCGCGCGCAAGAAAGCGAACTGGAAAGACTATTTCACACTCCATGGCAATGGCATCATCGATGTGAACGAGGCCTCAGCCGAACTGTTGGAAGTCGTCTGCGATGTTACGCGGGCGCAAACTGATTTGCTGGTCCTGCAACGCCGTGGGCCGGATACGATCGAGAATACTGAGGACGACGAACCCTACACGGAGTTCTCCGCAGTGCAGGAAGCGCTTGGCCTCTCTCGATGGGACTTCGCAGATGTCCTTCCTCGCCTTGCGTTGAGCCACCCCATTCGCCGCGTAGAGAGCACGGGCCATGCGGGCGATGCTTCCATTCGTCTCATCGCTACCGTTGGGCCAGGGATCAATCTTATCGAGGAACAGCAGGCTAGCCCCTCAGGGAGCCTAGCTTTTGAACTTAGCCGCGACGAAGGCGCGCCTTGATGGTTTAAGCGGGGAGTCCTTTAGATGATCATCCGAAATCCCGTCCTCCTTCCAACATCCCATACCGATTGGGAATTGTGGGGCAACACGCGCTTGCGGCGGGTTGATGATCCTGATGCTGTGAATGGGCAGCCGCTGCACTTTGCGCTGCCCCTTGACTATTGCCGTAGCTTTCCGCTTCTGCTCCCTAGCAAAGATCGAAAACTGTTTCGCGACCTGATTTATTCTCAGCTGGAGAAGCGGCACCTTGTCTCGCCCACAAGCAATGCGCGCTATGACTTTGAGCCCATTGATCGCACTGCTGACGGTACCCTTGTCCGTGTCGATTTCGTGCATCGTGATTTGCCCAAGACTTGGGAGGACAAGAAGGCGCTAAGTTATGCCGCGTCCCTTCGGTACTACACTCTCCCAGAAAGCAAGGCGGTCATCCTGCGTGAGCGTGAACGTCTTATTTTGGTCATTGGTCGCGCTGGCAAACTGCTCTACAGCTCCATTCTCAATCAAACGGGTAAACTGGATGGCAGTGTGGCTTCGGAGTTGCAAGCAGCGATGATTTCTCTCAGCTCGCGTGGCTTTCTAAAGGAGCCTATCAACGGTGTCGAAGTCTGGGGGGACTTTCCGCCCGAAGAGGTGGGCAAGTTGCAGGATTTGCTGAGCATCCCGGTCGATCTAAAGGCTCATCCCGATCCTGAAGGTGTGCGTCGCCCTCCGAATGGAGCGCTGTTGCCCCCTTCGGTCGACATCGGTGTAAAGAAGAGGCGGAAGGTTCTCTACGTCTTGTTAGGCTTCAGTGTTGTCGTGATTGGTTACCTTGCGATCATCAAGCACTTCCGTGATCGCCTGATAAACCTACAATCTCAGATTGAGGCGCAGCAGGACAACCTCGGAGTGAACACTGCCAACTCGGCGAACTTTTCCGCATCACAAACACGTTGGAAGGCGCTTGCCAACATCATCGACCCGCGTCGCTATCCACTCGTCCAACTCAACACTATCGCCCAAGCCATGCCACCAGACGGTGTGATCCTCACAGAGTTTCATACCAAGATCTCCGAAGTCCGATTGAATGGTAAAGCCAACAGTGCGAAGGCTGTGTTTGATTTCATGGAGAATCTCAACCAGAACTCAGAGCTGAGCGCCATCTACAATTGGAGTCGTAAGAAGGAACCGAATCTTGACGATGACGGTACGGCGAGTTTCGAATTCATTGGCAAGCTGAAGTAATCATGCGCACCCTAACACGCCCAGAGATTGTCTTGCTAGGATTGTGCTTCTTCTCAGTCTTCTTTGTTGGGCATCTCATCGCTTACAAAGAGTATAGTTTGAAGGTAAAGAAGGCGGAGCAGGTTCTTGCTGATTTGGGCACACGGGGCGACAACCCTCTTCTCGAAGAGGCAAAGTCCACTCCTGCCTCTCAAGAGAAAGTTTGGGACGATCGAATGAAGTGGTTAGACGAGACCCTGCCGACCATGCCTAGCCGAGACCAGGCTCAAGCGGCACTTCTGGAAGACATGCGCCAGAGTGCTAAGAAGTATGCGCTCGATATCGATGGCCTGAGTTTCGTCAAACCGGCCAAGACGCCGCACTACCAGGAGGTCGCCGTGAAGATCAATCTCGATGGCCCTGAGAGGAAAGTCTATCAGTGGCTGTCTGAGATTCAGTCGCCGAGCAAGTTCCAGGCGGTCAAGTTTCTCCGGGTGCGTCCAGAGGGCAGACGCAGCCGTCCGGATGGAGATTGCGAAATCATCATTGCCCGTCTGTTTAAGCCTTAACAAGCACTTGAAATGATATTGAAATCCCTTTTCAGATCCTTGCTCGTGGCTGTGCTTGTGAGTGGATGTTTCGCTCAAGAGAAAGAGGCTCCAGCGCCACTGCCTGATGGTGTGGGCGAAGCGCTAGGGCTTGAACAGTTTCAGGATCTTCTGTCTAATTCCCCTTTCCGCCGATTGATGAGTTTCTCGGAGGACCTGGTTCTCACTGGGGTGGCGAAATTGCCTGAGGGGACAGTGGTTACCGTTTACGATCAGCGTGCGAAAGAAACCTACAGTGTCTCTGCCAATGAGAATGTCCAAGGTTGGCGCTTGATTGATGTCACGGGCGGTGACGAGCTGGACGATGTTGAGGCTCGAATTCTGATCGGAAAGCAAGAGGTCATGCTGCGCTTTGATCAACGTCGCCTCACGCCAGAATCCATTCGACGCGGTCGGTCTCGGCGCGTGAAGCCTGGTCAGTCTCCAGAGAAGCCTTCTGTGGAGCAATGGCTAGCGCAGTTGGATACGACGCTTTTAAAGAACTACGGTGAGTTAGATGACACATACAAAGATCGCTTTCGCTACAGCTTTGAGACATATCTTGAGGCTTATCCCAACGCGAGTTCAGAACTGCGCACCCTGACGGCGCGCGAGAGGCTTGATGCTGTGCAAGAGCAGCAAACTATCGAACGTCAGGCAGCAACGAAGCCTTTAGAAACTTTAGACGTTGGATCTCCTAAATGAATCTCCACTCCATTAATACTTTCCTTATTATTGTGATCCTATGCGTGGGGGCGATCCTGACGCATGCGCAAGAAGTCGACCAAGAAGAGCAAGGGGTCGTGCTTCAGTTTCCTAACAATCCTGTCTCTGATCTCCTGGAGGTCTATGAAAAACTTACCGGGCGCTCAGTCATCAAGCGTTCCGATATCTTTGACGGAAGTACGATTAGCCTTGTAACGCCGACGGCGGTGAGCCGACAAGAAGCGATCCGATTGATCGAGAGTTCGCTTCAGTTGAACGACTTCGCATTGGCGAAGGATGAGCAGAACAACACGATCCGCATCATGCCCGAGGACACGAGTCAGGTGAATATCCATGTGGGCTTGCCTGTGCTCGATGTGACTAAGCCTCTCCCTGAGAATGATTTGGTGATCGAGTACTTTATGCGCCTGGTTCATATCGACCCAGTGGAGGCAGCGTCGATCTTTACGAATCATCTCGGTCTCAATCCCTATGGTCGCATCACGCCGGTCATCAGTCCAGCAGGGTTGCTCATCACGGAGAATAGTTCGATCGTGCGCCAGCTTATCCAGTTGAAAGCGGTGATCGATCTGGAGCACGATAAGGCGAAACAGCTCACGGAGTTCGTCGAGATTCGGTACGCTGAAGCTAGCGTCATCGCTCAGATCATTCAGGCGACGTTATCAAATCGTCCGGACAAACCTGCTACTGGTGATGCTACGTTCTCTAGCGGTGGACGCCGTGATCATCGTGGGCCTGAAGACGAGGATCCACCGCAAGTGATCGCGGATGACCGGCTCAATCGCATCATGATTGTGGCTGGCCCCAAAGAATATCATTATATCTTGGGACTGATTCAGGAATGGGATAAGCCTATTGAAGAGGCGGAGCAGCTGGAACGTCCGGTAAAGTATATCTACGTTGATGAGGTGTTGCCAGTGTTAGCGGATGTGTTGCAAGACACAGGCACGGGCTCGAGTTCACTCCCCGGTGGAGGGACTATCAGTACTCGTCAGCCTCCACAAGCGTCTTCCGCTGCGAGCACTCTGACAGGAAGGATTCGGCGTGGCGTCGAAGTGCGTGATACGACGACGGGAAGCTCCGCGGGTGAGCAGGACATGCTGATCAATCCGCTAGACAACACAGCTCCGATTTCTGTTTCTGTCGGCAAGACACGTATTGTTGCTGATCTGCAGGCAAACAGTATCATCGCCATGGGGCCGGCTGAGTCCTTGAAGAAGATCAATGACATTCTCGACAAGCTGGATCGTAAGCCTCCTCAAGTGTATCTCGCCACCGTGATCGGGCAACTGACGCTCGACGAAGATGTGAGCTTGGGGGTGGAGTATCTGCAGCAGTTCAAGAGTATCAATTCTAGCCCATTTACGCAGGGTGGTACTGCTAGCCTTCTCTCTGGGACCTCCTTGCGAGACGCCATTGGAGATGTGCGGGACAATATTCTCACCAAGGGTGTCGACGCGGTGGCTCCAGGGCTGAATGTGTATGGCCAAGTGGGTGAGTCGCTCGATGTCTTTATCAATGCTCTAGAATCGACTTCCAAATTCAAAGTCTTATCCCGGCCATCGATATACGCAGCGAACAACAAGAAAGCGGTCATCACTTCGGGCCAGCGTATTCCTGTCCCAACAAGCAGCCTGACGGATTTCGAGGGGGATTCGACGAACGTCCGCACGAACATTGAGTTCCAAGACGTTGTCCTCAAGCTTGAGGTTGTTCCCTTGATCAATAGTGATCAGGAAGTCACTCTCACCATAGCTCAAGTTAATGACAACGTCGTCGGCCAACAGCGTGTGGCCGATAATACGGTGCCTATCATTGGCACGGAGAAGCTCACGACGACAGTCACCATTCCGAATCGAGCTACGGTTGTCCTTGGAGGGCTTATTACTGAAAGCGAAGACAAGACGGATGAGGGAATTCCACTAGTCAGCCGGATTCCCGTTATTGGACACGCTTTTAAGAATTCAACGACCAGTACTACTAGGAAAGAACTCGTTGTTTTTATCCAGCCCACCGTGGTGCAGGACAATCATGGACTCTTCTCTGCTAGCCGCTCGGAGGACCTTCGCATGTCCGTAGGCTCTGATGTCGCTAGGACGTTTCCGCCAGTTGACGCTGTGCTCGCTCAAGAAGAGGCTGAACAACGCCGAGCCCGCCCGTCCGCGAAAGGCGAGAAGGCCCCGGGTAAGCTTGAGCGTTGGACCTGGCGCTCATTGATCCCAGGCAAACGGGATCAGCGGTAGAGGGTGTCAGTGTTAGCACGCCCTTGCGATCAAGGAATCCAAATATGCAGGGCAATTATCAGAACCTACTTCGGGTGCCCAGGGCGCGAAGTTTTCTGGAGTCAATGGCGCGTAAGGACCTCTCTTGAATTCGACGATCACGGTATCGTTCGTGAGCCAGGTCACACCGTGCCATTGTTGATCCGGGAACTCACAGAGGTAGGTGCCTTTGGCAGGATCGAGAATCGTTGATTGGTCGACGGAGCCATCGTTATGAAAGGTCATACAGGCACAACGTCCCTGGAGGATGATCAACGTTTCCTTCTTGTAGGGTTCTGGATGTCTGTGAGGCCGAATGTAAGTGTCAGGTTGCATGGCGATGAGCAATCGCTGGACGTCTTCTTCTAAGTCTTCGTGGAGATTGAGATGGGCTCTTCGTCTTGGTGACGCGGTGGCTTCACGACAGAGCTTATCAAGGGTCTGTTGGTCTACGTTTTTCATGAATGACCGTAGGTTGCTTAGCCCAAGCTCTTTGTTCGAATTCCGACTTCTTGAACCTTGCTCAGTAAGAACGCCCTGGCAGCTGCGGGGATTTGGTCCTCAGGAAGAATCCAGTAACCAGTGTCTGAGTAGAAGAGGATGAACGAATTCTTAAGGGTCCACAGCGTGCGAATGCGCTCCCAAGGGACGATGCGACTACGGTACCGCGAAGCACGGGAGACGCCTTGGCTGCTGAGCACATAGCTCATGCCATTTCTACCTGCGCGGTTAACTTTGAATTCGTATGCTTCGCCCATGGGGATGCCGACTACCGACCATGTCGACTATGCGCTGTGCTGGCCGGTGTCAAGCCGCCAACGTGTGGCTGATACATCGGAGCTATTTGCGTGGATGGCCATGCAAAGCTTCCTGCCGCCGTGACGCGGGCCAGGATGGCGTAACGATGGTTTCCTGGTGGGACGTGATCGAAGTAAAGGTTGGCGGACTGATCACGGAGTTCACTGTGGTCTAGGGTGACCGTTGGTTCAGCGCCCTCTGGGAGATTGTAGACTTGGGCGACTTGCGGAAGATTGAAGTTCACGGTCTCGATTCCTGCGGGAAGTTCGTCGGTGAGTGCGACATAGTGGTGATGCTTCCTGGTGTGGAATCGGTAGCCGAGGAGCAACTCGTCGCCAATCTGATAGGGCGCTTCTTCCTTACCGATACGCTTGGCGTTCGTGAGGTTAGTGACGACACGTTCTAACCGGAATCCTCGGTCTTCTTGAGCCTCGATTTCATCGCCCCGGAGAACCTGCGCGCGGATGAAGTAGTGCCGGTCTGCCTTGCTCTTGTTGAGATCGAGTTGGAGATCTTGCAGGTGTTCTAGCGGTTGTGTCTTCCAGGCGATGGACGCGAAGTTGGCGGAAGCGAAGTCGGGCTTTGGCTGAACTTGGCCTGGAGAGAACGTGGCGTCTTTCTCGATCTCCACGAACTCTTTCAAAAGTAGGGTCTTCCAGAAATGCTCCTGAGTAGACAGGTTGTGAGTGCCTTCATCTTCACACTCTTTGAGAAACGCATCGCTGAGCTTGCGACGTTCGCTCTTGGAGGCGAGACGAGCCTTTATCAGCCATCGCAAGGCTTGGTCACGGTAGAGCGAGCCAAAGGTCACCGGATCGAAATCACGCTGACGTCCACTAGCCTCGTTATCTAGCACCTTGGCGAGTTGAGCTTGCTCTTTAGCCATGATATCGAAGCGATTCATGGCCAATGTTAGCAAAGTAAGCCCATCCAGCTGGAGTTTGCCTCGCTGAGCGTAGAGATCGGTGAGCAAGGCTTGCATTCCATCCACAGGATGGCCGGTTTCTGCACGTGCGAAGAGTGCGAAGGCGCGGGTTGTCAGGTTGATGGCCGGCTGCTGACGCCGTCCGTGGACGAGCACTTGAAAGCTCTTGTCGAGGCCGGTGTCCAAGCGTTGTGGGACGGGGACCCCTTGTGATTTCGCTGACTTGGCAAGCCAGTAAGCCATGACTGTTACCCAATCATTGGCCTGGGTGCCGCCCGACCAGTAAGGAATGAATCCCGATGCCAGCTGAGCGCGTTCGTAATCTTGAAGTCCTTCTTGCAAGCGTTCGCGGTAGTTGGCGTGGCGATTCTTGAGTTCGGGGAGGTAGTCTAGCAGAGTCAACATCTGTGTGTAGCTCAGGTAGCGCGTTGCCTTCTGCTCGAAACAGCCGTGAGGATATTCAAGGATCTCTGGCATGCTGTTTAACTCCGGGAGATAGGGCGTGTGGGAGATGGTCATGTCGTAACTGCCCGTCGTGCTCGACCAGGACTCTGGCAGTTTCTCGGAGAGAGGGAAGTTGGCTTCCTGTTTGGGGATGACACCGTAGTGACCTGTGCGTTGAAGGACGCCGGGAAGGCGGACTGGGAGCGTCAGTTCCACGGCGTCCTTCAAGCTCGGGTCGGTCTCACTGTGCGCTTGAAAGGTTACCTTGATAGAGTCGCCTCCGAGCACGCGACAAGGAAAGCGGACGACTTGGGGGAGTCCTTTAGTTAGACCCATGGCGGCTTCTTGAGTCTCGCTTAACCATTCGATGTCGCCTTCGACCTGGCACTGAACGATGACGGTTGTGCTGTCGACGTAGTTCTGCCGCACGACCGCGCGCAGCTCAATCTGATCGCCGCGACGGACGAATCGAGTGAGCGCAGGTTCTACCATGAGTCGCTTGGCGACTTTTAGTGTGGTTTCCCCTTGGCCAAATTGGTGCTCCTTGGTCTGTGCGATGGCGACGAGGTGGTAGCTAGTGAGATTGTCAGGGGCGATGAAGTCGAACGAAGCTTCGCCGTCGGCGTTCGTTTGGACTTGGGTTTTCCAAAAGGCGAGGGCACGGAAATCCTTGCGGAAGGTCTGTGAATTATCGGAGCCGCCGCTATCGGTGGGAGCAAAGGCGTCTTCTCCGCCGCCACCGATGATGAAGCCTTTCTCCGTGACGTCCCGTTTTTCGAATTTCGCGAAATGTTCATCGAGGCCTCGGTAGGCGGAAACGTTTAGGTAACGCTTGGGATACATTTCCTGAAACCAGTTGGGCACTTGCCAGCGACCAAGCCGGTGAACGGACTCATCGACAGCAAAGATGGTGAGATCTGCGCCGAGGACTGGTTGATCCTGAGAGAGCACACGAATGCTCCCGATGACGTTGTCTCCCGGTTGAACCGAGTTTTCGGTGAGTGTCGGCGTGACCTCTAGTGCAAGATCGGATCGGTTGACGGTTACTTCGATAGTGCCGTAGCGTTCTTTCGGGAGCTGATCTGAGCCGCCGGGATGGAGCAGATAAACCGAGACGTGAATGTTGGGATGATAGGATAGCTTGATCGGGAAGGCGATGGATTGGTTGTTTGCCGGAAGGTCGACTAGAAACTGATCGATGATTCTGTCTGTCTCCACGGTGACCCAGGCTTGTCCACCGAAGGGTGATTCAAGAGCGATCTGGGCGGTGTCCTGACCAGCGATGTAGCGTTTCTTGTCTAACTGAAGGGTGATTTCGCCATCGTTGTAGACATCGTATCGCCCCACGCCGTCACCAATGGAGTGGATGGTGGTGCTTACTGCTGGTGCGCTAGGATCTTCCGTGAGCTTGGCGTAGGCAACGTAGTGGCCTGTTTCCATGGGGATGAAACGATGTTTGTCTCCACTCTTGATCGCCACTGTTTCGATAAGATGATAGTTGGGGTAGTTTCGATAGCGATAGACACTCGCGCCTAAGCGTTCTTTTACGGTCTGCGTGTCACGGCGGTAGATGGTAAGGTCTATCGGGAGTCCTTCCTGCTCCTTGTCTTCATCGTCAAAGGCGAACGCTGCGGCGATAAGGCCAGGATCTCCTGAAACATCGTCGGACGCACGTGAGAGTTGAATTGCTGCGAAGTGCCGGTGTGGATGAATGAGAGAGCGCTTGCCAGCCGAGATGACTTGACCTTCAGGAGACACAATATCAGCGGCGAAATGAACATCGTAGCGCCCGTAGACCCATGGCTTCTCATAGGGAATCTCAAGGGCAATGCGTGCGGTGCCATCAGCTTCTAAGTTTGCCTCGCCTTCTCGTTTGATGGAAGAGGCGACCTCGTGTTGAAACGGCGAATGGTAATCGGTTTCGCCAATGTCGCCACCCAAGAGGTGACTAGGTGACCAGTAGGCTTTCCAGCGGAGCTTTGCTCCCGCGTTCGGAGCGCCATGGAAGTAATGTGAGGAGACACGCATAGTGTTATCTTCGGTCTTGTTCAGCGAGACGTTGAATAGAGGCGGCTTGTATTCCTCGATCTGAAAACTCAACGACCGGGCATTCTTTCCACTTAAGCTGCTTTCAAGGGTGTAGCGTCCGATCTTTGAGGTCTTCGCTGATTCCCATTCAGCCTCCCAACCCCCAAACGCATCGAGTATTGCATCCCCGTTGGCAATGATTGGGCCATTCCAGCCTTCCTGGATCTTCCAATCGATGGTTCCGGTGGGTATGGTGAGCTGCTGATTGTCTTGCAGGCGGGTCGTTCCTTTGACGTGGATAGTGTCACCGGGACGATAGAGGTTTCGGTCTGCAAAGCTGTCACTGAGGAGCCGGCTTGCGCCCTTGGTCGCTCTTGGCCTGCTTCGTGTGTAGCCGCTGCTGATAAAGCGCGCGCCCCAGTAGGGTTGGATGCCGTTGCCTTGATCCGACTCGATGAGAATGTAAGAAGGATTGGCTTTGCCATCAGGATTGATAGCCAGACGGGAAAGCGTCAGGATGCCTTGTGCATCTGTGGTGCCTTTGTCAAGTAGCACATTGTGACGATCAATGACGGACACCTTGGCATCAGAGACGGGGTTGCCATCTGCCATGGTGAAGGCTTTCAGTGTGAGCTGGTCATCGGTGAGTTTCCGATGAATGACGAGTTCATTGAAGTATAGTAGGCAGCGATTCCCGACGACTCGGCCATCTGATAGGGAGGCGGACATTTCCAATAGGTAGGCTCCGACGGGAACGTTGCCTTCGTTCGGCTGCCATTGGATCTCTTGGTAGCGTGCTTCATGAGAGGCGGTTCCGGTAATCGTGCCGTTTGCGGTGACTGTTAAGTCAAAGGCAGCGGCAAGGAACTCCGTTTGGAACTGCCCCATGATCTTTCCGGTGAAGGGATCTTCTGCGCCACGCTGGTATTCGTGCAGGCGTTTTGAAATCGCGTTGAACTTCTCAAGTGGCACTGCTGCTAGGCACCAGGTTGTCTCCGGGCAATTGGATTGCAGTATGGTGACATTCAATCCGAGGGCACTTCGCTGGTAGAAATGGGATTGTGGAAAGACAATGACAGGTGTGAGGCCTTCGAAGGTGGCTTGGTGAGGCCCTCTGTTGGCAATTGGGTAGCCAGTCTTGCTACGCACCTCTGGACCCAGCGTGATCTCATAGGTTGCGCTCGGATCGAAATCGCCCTTGAAGCGAATGGCGCGGTTGTCTGCAAAGAATGTGACGTTTGTAACTTCAGGCGTAATGCGAACGGAATCCTTGGTGAGGCTGTCGTGATCGACAGGGCCAGACGTGCGGAGGATCACGGCAGGCTTATCGAGTGGGTGCGTGAAGGTGGTGATTTCGGTGATTTCTAGCTCTTGAGTGGAGCCTAACGAAATCGCTTTCAGGGTAGGCATGGGTGTGTCGGTGGCGGCATCGGCAAGGCCTTCGATGATCAGTTCGTAAGTGCCGCTAGCAGGAAGCGGCTCTGCTGCCGTGACGTGGAAGCGTGAGAGTGTTCTGGGAGCTTCGACCGTCTCGTTGGCTTTCTGAGTTTGGATCTCTGGTAGAAGAACGGCGATGGGAAAGCGCTGACGGGTATCACGGTCTTGGAAGTAGGTGGTCGCGGCGACTTTGGCAGCCGTCACGTCGTAGTTGGTACGGAGGTCGATGCGCGGGGAGGCGCTGAGCGCTTTGTCTTGGTGGCGGAACCTGCTTGTAACCTCTAAAGGTGGTGATTCGAATGATGTCGGTTTCCAGGTAGCACTTGGTTTGGTGAGCCCGACGGTGTACGTTTGCCCGGGCTTGACGGGGCCAGCCACGGTGAAGGTGCCGGTTGTTGTGCTTTGCCAGGAGAAGGTTCCAGCCAACGCTGGCATGAACGTGATCGGTGAATTCGCGGTTTCGATATCGACCTCATCTAACGGAATCGTGGCGTTGGGAAAGCTCACGACGATTCGGTCGCTTTGGGTGATCTTCCCCGAAGCAGGCGCGATGACGATCTCTTTGGATCGCTGTTCGAGATCCGCACTGGTGGTTCGTTGAGCCTGAAGCCCAAGAATGGTTATAAACCAGCAAGATAGGAGTGTTTGATAGAGTTTCATGGCACTAACGGAGGCGCGCTTCAGCGGTGGCACGTTGTTTGGAGAAGGGAGATGGATCGGGGGCGTGTTTCACGAGCCAGGTCAGCCTGCGGATGGCTTCAGGATAGTCGGCGCGGTCCATGGCAAGATTGGCCAGGGCCTCCCAGGCGTCTGCGTGAGTGGCGTCCTGCTTGAGAGCTTCTTCGAACGCTTGTTGGGCACCGGTCGTATCCTCGGCGATGGCGCGACATTTGCCCAAGCACGTCCAGCCTTTGGCGGATGCTTTCAGTGCAGGGCCTGCGAGTTCAAGATCGTCGAGAGCGAGATAAGGCTGACTGGTGGAAGCGAGCACCAAGGCGCGATCCAGAAAGATCATGGGTTTTACGAGCGATTCGCTGGCGGCGTGATCCAGCTTGTCCAAGGCGAGACGAGTCTTCTCGTCAAGGAGCGCCTGGTTCTTCCTCACCACGACGCGTAGATTTGTAAGCTCTTCCTCGTGCTTCTGCGCAGCGAGGCAAAGTGCGAGAGTGATGCGAGGCAATACCATGCGCGGCGCGAGCGAGCGTGCCTTGCGTGCGTCTTCAATGGCTAGTTGGAGCAGTTGTTGGGCTCTGAAGAAATCTGCGCGGCGAGCATAGTTTAAACCGGAGTGTTCGTTTTTGACTCTAGCATCGTGCTGCGCCAAGACCTCTCGTTGACCCACGACGGCTTCAAAGATGGCTGCCGTGCTCATGCCGGATTGCGTGCCGAGATTGTTGAGGGTCTCGATGCGTTGTTGGCATCGCGTCCAGTCACGCTCTCGAACAGCGGCTTCCGTGGTTACTTTGAGTGCCTGAACGAAGTGATAGTTTTTAGCCACGCGGGCCATCGTGGATTCGTAGTCTGTAAGATCAACGTCATTCCATAGATCTGAATCTGATAGGCTCCGGGCAACTTCTTGGCTGGGCGCGAGTTCGAAGCTTGCTACCCAATGCTCTCGAGCTTCTGCTCGATTATCTTGTAAACGTGCCAAATCTCCACGTAGTGCGAGCATGGCTGCTGTGGGCTGATCGACCGAGGCTTCCCAGCGAGCGAGCCATTTGGCACAGTCGTCGACTTCGTTCTGTTGGAGCCTCGCGTGGGCGATGTCTTCTAGAAGAGCCGCTTGGCTAGGATCTTTCTCTAGCCAGCGGATGGCCGTTTCTGCAGTTGTGCTCCAATCCTGACGTTTCTTTGCAGCGACTAAAGCGGAGGCGAGATTCACCTCTGCTTGGAGCGGGTTCAGAAAAAGGAGCAGATAGCCTCCGAGTGAGAGGTTCCGAGTGAAGAAGGTGCGACATCTCATAGCGTGGACTTTCGAATAATTCAAGAGAGCCTATCGTGGGGTGCCTGGAAATTCCCATGACTTGACCAAGAAAGGCATTGAGGGATAGTCGCTTAAGATGCCCGCCTTATTCAAAGCAATTCAGGAAGCCTTTGAGGCGAAGCGGTGGGGCTTCGACGTGGTGCCGGATCGGGAAGTCTTGCAGGCCTCTTTTGAGGCCCATCACACGCGGGTGCCGATTCATGTGCAGGCTTTTGAGCCTATCGGGGCGGTCCACGTGGTGGCGACGTCTCCCTTTACCTTTGAATCCTATCATTTGCTGAAGCTCTCAGAGCTTCTCATGCGGACATCGGAAACGTTGACCGTGGGAAATTTCGAGCTCGTTTGGGGACCACGCCAAGCCCTCTTCCGGGCGACGAATCTCTTTGATCGCACGCAGACGACCTTTCCTCAGATGATCCTGCACTCGCTTGTCCACGCAGCGGTGGCGGAAATGGATCGGATGACGCCGCTCTTCGCTGAACTCCAGAAAGTGGATCCATCAGGCGTGTTCATGCTAGATATCCCCGAGCTCATGCAGCGAGAGGACTGGTTGCCGCCGGTCAATATCCCAGAGGATGCCTAACTAAAACATGGCATGGCGGAGCGGATTTACAATTTGATCGATGGTGGCCGCAAGTACGGTCCGTTCTCCGAGCAGGAGCTAGCAACGATGCTAGAAAGTGGAGAGATCGACTTTGCTACGTTGTGCATTGCTACTGGTGATGGCGAGATTTGTGAGGTGGGGGAGCTTTTCGAAGAAAGGAGTGAGCCTGAGGATGAAGACGAAGACGCCGAAGACGCCGAAGACGCCGAAGACGCCGAAGACGCCGAAGACGCCGAAGACGCCGAGGATGATGAGTTTGAGGAGGTGGCTTGGGAGGATGGTATTTGGTACGCTGATGATGAAGATGACGAGTTAGAGGAAACGTCTGAAGAGCGTGTCACGGAGAAAGCTGCCCGAGCTGAGATGGATGCGGATGAGATCATCTGTCGATTGCACCCGTCTATCCTTGGCTATCCCAAGTTGCTGGCGACGACGATTATTATCATTATGGGGTCTGTGCTCGTGCTCGTTCTGGGGCCGTTGATCGGGATTTCAGGAGACTCGCTTCCCACGATGGGCTTCGTGTTGGCGGCACTGACATTTGTTCTTTTGCTGATTCTGAGAAGGTTCGACAATTACTACATCACGCGGACGCGAGCTGAACTCGTTCATGGGATGTTCTCAAAGAGTTCAAAGGAAGTGCGTCTCTCTGATATTCGTCGAATTGATGTCGATAAGAAAGGCTTGCTCGGTCTGTTGAACGTGGGTGATGTGAAACTCTCGTCAGCAGGTACAGGAGGGTTCGACGTGATCTTCGCCAATGTGAAGGCCGGACACCGGATCAAGAAAGTGCTAAGACGTGTGCAGAAGGAGCCTCAGGCGAGCAAGCGCTACCTGCTGCATGGAAAGTCGTGGCTTGCGTGCCGGAAATCTTAGGTCTCGTCGAAGGAAGGTAGGTCTTCTGGGATAGGAGCATGGCCGCACTCAGCGGCGAGTTCGTTGAACTCTTTGATTTCAGCATCCGTGAAAAGCAGGCCGCCTGCTTTCTCGGTTCGAGCGGCTCCCTGTGCTTCGATCTGGCCGGGAAGAAGGCAGGCGTCATTTCCGTGTCCTAACACATCTTCGATCACCGCTTTGACGTTGGCGTCACGATCACGTCCCGCTGCGAAGTCTCCGCTTGAGATAGCGTCAGGATGAATGACTTGGAAGTAGAAAGTAGGCGTGCGTTTCTCGCCATCGGGAATTTCACGCGAACGCAATGTCGGGAGCGATCCTCCGGTGAACGCGCTGTAGATTTCATTGATCAAGGAGAGGCCGTAGCCTTTGTGGTTTCCGAAGGGGACCAGTGCTGCGACCTCGTTGGGATCCGTGGTGTAATTGCCAGAGGCGTCTACCGCAGTGTTAGGAGGGAGCGCGGTGCCTTCGCGTTTGAACTGCTGCACGCGGCCCATGGCCATGGTGGATGTGGCCCAATCCACAACGATTGGGTAGCCGACGGCATCGGTGGTGGGAAAGCCCCAACTGTGCGGGTTCGTGCCGAGGGTAGGGAATTTGCCTCCAAAGGGAACAACCTCCGCGAGCGCTGCGGTGCAATTTGTGTAGGCGATGTAGCCGCGCTGGGCTGCATCGAGCACATAGCCGCCTCCCCATAGGTAGTGGAAGGCATTGTCGACGCTGATCTGGGCGATGCCATACTCATCAGCAAGTTTGATGCAGCGCTCCATGGCAGCGAAGGCGACAGAAGGGCCTAACTTACGGTTGGCATCCCAGACTTCACTGGCTGCGAATTTGCCCGGAAGTTTAGCGATGCGTGCGCCGGGCACACAACCTCCGGCCCGGCTGCCGAAGTGGTCGTCGAGATGAATGGCCTTGAGCGCATTGTGTGTGCGGATGCCGTGGCGAGCAGTCATCTCGCAGAAGCGGGCAGCGTCGTCGCTTTCCGCCTGCGTGTAGCCACGGAACTGATAGGCGGCTTTGACGAGGGATCGATGGGTTTCGAATGGAACGATACGCATGGGTGGATGATTTCACCCATTGCTGGAACTGTCCATGGAGAATTTTGAATGAAGGGGGTAGGTGTTAGGGGTTCATTCTCCACTCGACATTTGCTGGGTTTCCCGCATTGATTTGAACATGGAAAGCACCCCGTTGCGAGCGAGCGTTATTGGCAGTTACCCATTTCCTGGCTGGCTAGAGTATTCGAGTCAGCATTTGGATGCCTTCGGTAGTTCCGATATTCAGGAGATGCAGGAGGATGCGACGATCGCTGCGATTCATGATCAGACCCGCAGCGGTCTGGACGTGATCACGGATGGCGAGCAGGGAAGGTTTGATTTTAATTTGTCGTTCTATGGGTTCTTGCAGGGCATCGATCTCGAAGCGGCGCCTCCAAGACGCTTTGGACCACCCGCTCACGATCAGCGGGGGAAGCATCCGATCATTGGAGATTTGCTCGCACCGAATGGGCTTGGTTGTGTGGAAGAGTTCGAGCGCCTGAAAGCCTTGGCTCCCGAGGGCCCTGCTTTGAAGGTCAGCATCCCTGGGCCTTTCACATTGAGTGGGCGGCTTGCGCCTAACAAACAGTACGCGGATCGCTATGCGATCACCGAAGCTTTGCTTCCTCTCGTGCGGAAGGAAATCGAAGATTTGGTGGCGGCAGGGTGCAAAGAGATCTGCGTGGATGAGCCGTCGATGAGTTGCTATGCTTTTAAGGAAGACCTGAAACGCTTCGTAGACATCTTCAATCGTACGATTGAACCCGCCGTGGGCAAGGCGCGTTTGGACATGCACATGTGCTTCGGAAATTTCAAAGGTCGAGGCGTGGGCAAGCGCATGATCCGTGTGATGTTCCCAGCCTTTCTCGAGCTGAAGGTGGACGAGATGCACATTGAAATGACCACGACGGCCTTCAAGGATCTCGATGTGATTGAGCAAGTGGCCAAGAAGATGGACGCGGCTGTGGGTATCATCGATGTGAAGAGCTACTACATTGAGTCGCCAGAAGATATCGCTGACCGCGTGCGTGCTTGTTTGCAGTATGCTCCTGCGGACAAGCTGGTCTTTGCCCCTGACTGTGGGTTGAGCCAGACGGCTCGGTGGGCAGCCCGGCAGAAGTTGGCCAATATGGTAGAAGGCATTGACATTGTGAAGAAGGAGCTGGGCTTGTGCTAAAGCCGGCATTTCAGAAAGGTGATGCCTTACTTGAGGACATCGCTTCACATTACAACGATGGCGATGGTTTCGGGGTGTGGTGGTTTGGTCAGAGTGGTTTCTTGATCAAGTACCGTGGTCATCAATTTCTCTTCGATCCTTACCTGTCGGATTCTTTAACGAAGAAGTATGCGGCGACCGATAAGCCGCATGTAAGAGTGTCAGAATTAGTCGTTGATCCGGCTTCCCTGACCGGGATCGAGGTGGTGACCTCAAGTCACAACCACACCGATCACCTCGACGCCGACACGTTGGTGCCCCTTTCCTTGGTGAATCCGGGAATGACGCTGATCTTGCCAGAGGCGAACATGGACTTTGCGCGTGATCGTCTGCAAGAGAACGTGCCGGACATGGCGGGATTGAACGATGGCAAGCATGTGGATCGCGGCGCCTTTAGGATAACTGGAGTGGCGGCTGCCCACAATACGATCGAGTTGGACGACGTGGGGCGGTGCAAGTTCATCGGGTTCGTGGTCGATTTCGGGCCCTGGACGGTATTCCACAGCGGCGACACTCTGTGGCACCATGGATTGGTGGAGGCTCTGGTCTTTCATAAACCGGACTTGGCGTTGCTTCCGATCAATGGGAACAAGCCTGAACGTGGGGTGGCGGGGAATTTGAACTCGCAGGAAGCGGCTGCGCTCGCTCGAGCTGGGAATGTTGCCGTTGTGATCCCGTGCCACTACGACATGTTCGCGTTCAACACGGCAGCCCCTGCAGATTTCGTGAAGGCGTGCGAATCACTGCGACAGGGGCATCGGGTGCTTTCGGGTGGTGAGCGCTGGGACTCTCCTGTGAGTGGCTGACCAGTCCTGCGATTTGCTGGGACGATCTGAAGGCTTGAGACATATGGGTCTTCAGCAGAATCTGTGGGTGAAATTCCGGATTTGCCCCGGGAACGCTGGACGCCGGGTCCCGCTGCCCCTGAACCCCAAAACTGCTGAAACGAGTTGTTTCATGGGCTGAGCCCTATCTGGGGCAGCCCCGGCGCAAGCATTGTCCTCGCAAATCCAAGGTTAGGATGAGCGGCTTGCTTGTTGCCACAATCTTGACGGCTGTCTCGATCGGACATAACTCGTTGCTGGTCAGCCTTCCAAGTGGTTCGCGCCGCTTAGGCACCCACAGATTCTGCTGAAGAGGCAGAAATATTTTCCAGGGAATATGCAAATTTTAGATCTCCGGGCCGTTTCAGGCCTCGACGGGGCGAAATCGGCCCCCGATGCACCGATGCACCGATGCACCGATGCACCGATGCACGACTAACAAGCAGCCATCTACTCAAGGGGATTCTTACATTGAGACATCGTGAATAGGATAGGCTAAGAAGCTTCTTGCCTCGTTCGTTGCTACTTCAATTGCCTGTACAGGCGTTAGCCAGGGGGTAATGGCTCTGTTTATCGACGACTTTAAGGATGGGATCGGAAATAGTGAGGAAAGTGATAAGAATTTCGTAGAAGGGAGCAACTGGGAAGCCCTAGTCGTCAATAGAGCTGACCCAAGTGATTCCGCGACGGTGTCTCAAACGAGTCCTGCGGGAACCATGCGGACGGGGCTTGCAACCATTACTTCGGCTACTGTTGGCAGCGGAGCTGTGGGGGTCTTCACGACATACGAATCAGGAGGTCTGGGGAAATTATCTGTTACCATTAACGATGGTGATACTTCTAACTTTTCAGACTTTTCGTTTGGATATGATTATACGCCTGTCTTTGATGCAACCGCAGGTGGGATGCTTGATACAGTTGAGATTAACGTGGAGATAACGGATTGGGGCGCGACGAAAGGGGACTTTTCAGTAGAATTTGTTGAGGCTGTAAGTGGTGATATCGCGACTTGGTCGTTTATTCCGAGCATACAACAGAAGGAGAGCGCGTTGCTTAGTAGCTTGCCTGGAGCGGGTTCAGTTGATTTCTCCAGCATTTCTGAAATTAACTTTCGCCTTGAAGGTGGTAACGATCTTGATGTTGTTTTGAGTGGCTTTGGCTTGAGCGGCCCTCCGGTTCCTGAGCCAAGCATCCGCGATGCTCGCTCTTCTTGGAAGCGGCCTTCTCTTCGCGCGTCGTCGCCGTTAGTCGAGACCGGTAACTCTTTTTCGCAAACGGCGGACTCCTTCAGGAGTCCGCCGTTTGTTGTTTCTGGGCTTGCAGTTGACGAACGGAGACTTCAGCGTCGCTTATTCAGGGTGAATTCTACTATTCCTGTCGTCTTGAGTGCGCTGTGGCTCAGCTTGGTGACCGTGCTGGGGCATCATGATCCAGTTTCAGACACGGCGACCATCACCGCTGAGATCCAACGGAAAGGGGAAACTGCTGGTCTCCTGAGAAAGCGAGCCCAGCTTTGGCGTGCCTTGCGCAAGCCAGACTTGGCGATTCAAGACTATCTCGCCGCCGTTACGCTGGAGCCCAAATCCGTGTCGACACGGCTCAAACTTGCGCAGACTTATAACGGGAAGAATGCACTCAAGGCTGCCTTTCAGGTAACCGAAGAGGCTATGGCGATGGCTCCGCAGTCAGGAGAGAAGGCTTCTCTTCTCATGCTGCGCGCGTCGATCTACCTAGTGTGGAAGAGTTACACGAAGTCCAGTGCCGAGGCGGAGGCTGCCTTTGCTGCGGTACCTCAGCATGGGAGAATTGAATGGTACCTGCAGCGGTCCTACGCCCAGCAGATGGCGGGGCAGTTTGAAGCCTGCGTTAAAGGATTGCATGAGGGCTATGCGTCGACGGGGAGCGCGGTGCTTTATGCGCAGTGGGTGGATACGTTGATTGATGCGAAGGCTCCTGGAGAAGCTCTGATTGAGATCGAGAAGCAGCTCGAAGGGCTCAGGTACAGTGCTTCGTGGAGAATCCGCAAAGCCCTGGCTCTGCGGGGCCTGGGCAGGGAGAACGAAGCTGACGATGAACTGAAGGTGGCATTGATCGAGTTAGGCTCGCGCATTCGTCCTGACGCGAAGTATCCAGATATCACGCTGCTGATCGACCGAGGCTTAGCCCAACTCCTCATGGGAAACCGGAAGGCGGCCCGTCTCGACTACGATAGAGCGAAAGCTGCTGGCGCACTGGGGTGGATGCACTGGCGATTGACCAAGGCCTTTGGGGCCTGAGGAATTGATTCCAGGTTGACCATTTCCTTGAGGACCGGCATATCGGAGTGCGCCCCGGCGCAGTTCTCTTTATGAAAGGTTACGCAATCGGTATTGACTACGGGACGAATTCTTGTCGTTCTCTACTTGTCGATCTGTCGAATGGCCACGAGTTGGGTTCGAAGGTGTTTCCCTACCCTTCTGGAGAGGCTGGGATTCTTACGGAATCGGCGGATCCCAATGTGGCCCGCCAGAATCCACAGGACTACATCGACGGCTTGGTAGACACGATCACAGGAGCCGTTTCTCAGGCCAAGGCTGCGGATCCCAATTTCAATGTCGAGAAAGTGGTTGGGATTGGTGTCGATACCACCGGCAGTACGGTTATCCCGGTGGATGCGGATGGCAGCCCCTTGGCCTTGGACCCGAAGTTCCAAGACAATCTCAATGCGCATGTTTGGTTGTGGAAGGATCACACGGCTCATGCGGAAGCTGCTGCGATCACGGAGAAGGCCGCTGAGATCCGGCCCGAGTATTTGGCGAAGTGTGGGGGAACGTATTCTTCCGAGTGGTGGTGGAGCAAGATTTGGCGGCTACAGAAGATCGATCCCGAGGTCTTTACGACAGCCCACAGTTTCGTAGAGCACTGTGATTATATCCCAGCACTGCTCACAGGAAACACGGATCCTAAGACGCTGAAGCGCGGCGTTTGCTCGGCCGGGCACAAGGCTATGTACAATGCGGGATGGGGTGGTTTACCTGACAAAGAGTTCCTGGCAGAGCTCGATCCAGCACTAGCGGATTTGCGAGATCGCTTGTATGATGTCGCGGTGCCAGCCAATCAGTTAGCCGGTGGGTTGGCTGAAAAATGGGCGTCTAAGTTAGGGCTTAAGCCTGGAACGGCAGTTGCCGTCGGGGCGTTTGATGCGCACATGGGAGCTGTAGGCGCGGGAATCAAGGAGGGGACTTTAGTGAAGATTCTGGGAACCAGCACGTGCGATTGCATGGTGGCGCCTAACAAGATGGAGCTTCCTGACATCCCGGGACTCTGTGGTATTGTCGAGGGGTCCATTCTCCCTGGCTACTATGGCCTGGAGGCAGGACAATCAGCGGTAGGTGATATCTTTCTTTGGTTCGTCAACAATCTCGTCCCGGATAGCTACGGGGCGACGATCGATGAGAAGTTTACGAACATGGAAGCGAAGCTTTCTGCCATGAAGCCAGGCGCAACGGGCTTGCTCGCGCTGGATTGGAATAATGGCAATCGCACCATTCTTGTCGATGTGCAGCTGAGTGGTCTCATTCTGGGGCAAACACTGCATACGGAGGCTCACGAGATCTATCGGGCGCTCATTGAGGCTACCGCCTTTGGCGCATTGACAATCATCAAGCGTATCGAGGAATACGGAATACCCGTGCATGAGGTGATCAACACAGGTGGTCTCGCCGTGAAGAATGAAACTCTCATGCAGATTTACGCGGACATTCTAGGGAAGCCTCTCAAGGTCTCTGCGAGTGAGCAAACTTGTGCGTTGGGGGCTGCGATCTTTGGAGCAGTTGCTAGTGGGCGTGTCACCCTAGCCGACGCGCAAGCGAACTGTTGTCAGGTGCGGGATCACGTCTACGAACCTATCCCAGAGAATCAAGCGATCTATGAGCGACTCTACGCGCTGTATCGGACTCTCCACGACGCCTTCGGCACGAGTGGGTGCGATGGTAAGCTTGATCGTGTGATGAAAGAAGTTATTGCTATCCGTGCGGAATCCCGGTCATCTTCCTAGTCAAGGGTTATGCTAGAAGAACTCAAATTGGCCGTTGTTGACGCGAACAAGCTCTTGGAGACTTCTGGGCTCGTTCGGCTCACTTGGGGGAATGTGAGTGAGATTGATCGCGCTAGCGGAATCTTTGGGATCAAACCAAGTGGCGTTGCCTACTCGGAACTTGAGCCTTCTCATATTGTTCTGGTCGATCTCGAGGGTAAGCAGGTCGAAGGAGACTTGAATCCGTCTTCAGACACCAAGACGCATTTGGAGTTGTATCGCGCATTTCAAGAAGTCGGTGGAGTGACTCACACACACAGCGTGTACGCGACGGCATTTTCACAAGCTGGCCGAGAGTTGCCTTGTCTTGGTACCACCCATGCTGACCATTTCTATGGGGCTGTTCCCGTGTGCCGAGCCCTCACCGCTGAGGAGGTGGCAGAGGATTATGAGGCCAACACAGGAAAGGCCATCGTGGAGTGTTTCGAGGGAATCAATCCCATGGAAATGCCAGCAGTGCTTCAACACTTCCACGCGCCTTTCACTTGGGGCAAGAATGGAATGGACTCGGTCAAGAATAGCATTGCGCTCGAGACTTGCGCGCAAATGGCGCTCAGCACTTTGCCGCTTGCTCCAAATTTAGGAGGCATTCCTCACCATGTTCTCATGAAACACTATCAACGTAAGCACGGGCCCGACGCCTATTACGGTCAGCTATAGATAGGCGGATTGCGCTTGTAACGTGGTCCTGCAGTCACTATTCTCCCTCTCCTTCCTATGCTTTATCGATTCTCAAGACTTGGTTCGCTCCTCGGTGCGGGCTGCCTTCTCGTCTCATGTGTGCCATCTCTCGATGAGGGCACGCCACATAAGCTTGGTGACTCGGCCTTTGTTCCGGGTGAGGCTAAGGCTTTGGCGGTGCTTAAGACTGAGAAAGAGAAAGACGAGGAGTTCGTCAGCTCACTGCCGACGTTTGAGGATCCTGGGGGTGATTTAGGGCTACGTGATCTCACGAACATGGCAGTGGCAAATTCGCTGCAGTTTGCCGAGGCCGAGGGGAACCTGCGTGTGGCGAAAGCGCGTTGGAGTATCATTGGCGAGTGGAGTGATCCGCAATTCCGAGGGGGCTTTGACTGGGATGATGTGAGGGTCGCTGAAAGTTCTGGGGGGCCAGGGAAAGACACGACTCGCCGGAATGAGGAAGTAGATACGAGCATCCGACTTTATCCTCCCAATCCGTTCCAGATGAGGGCAGAGCTTGATAAAGCAATGGCCGAAATTTCCTTTGCGGAGTTCGCACTGCGGCAGGTTGGCAAGGAGCTCGTTGTTGAGGTGCGTAGGCTCTATCAAGAGCTTCAGTTTATCCAAGAGAGTATTCGTCTGGGGAAAGGATTGTACCGTTTGGAGATCGAAGAGTACGATCGCCTGAAGCAGTTGCTAGAAGCGGGACAACAACTTCGCGCTCCTGTCGATAAACAGAGAATCCAAGCGTTAGGGAAACGAGGCATCGCGAGTTCTTCGAAGATTCGCTTTGATAAAGTGCGCTCCGAGCTTGCTGCCCTGGTAGGGCTTGCGAATCCAAGGCGCATCTCAGTCAAAGACGTGCCTAACAGACCTATCATCGGGTTCCGTGAGGATACGGTGACAGCGCTCAGTGAGATGGCGTTCATCAATAATCTGAAGCTCGGTGATCTTGATCGTCTGCAGAAGCTCGCCAAGGGCGATTTACGAGCCTTCAAAGCGAATCGCATCCCATGGGTGTCGTTCCTCGAGGGGGGGCGTAGCCGCACCTACAATGAACGTCTGCCAGTGAACGACAACTGGTCTGTCCGTCTTGCCATTGATGTGCCGATCTTCTCTCTCTTTAGCAAGGAAGGTGACATTTACAAAGAACAGATCCGGAGCTACCAGAAACAGGCGGAACTCTATCAAAAGCAGATTCAGCGAAGCGTGGCTTCAGCGGTTGCGAGTATCAAGGAAGCCCGTGATGGCCTTGGGCGCTATGATAGGGAGACGCAAGGCATCCTTGCTGACATGAAGAGCATGGAGGCAGAGTTGGAGAAGTTTTCGCATCAACGGGCGGATTTGCTCCATAGCAGCAATCTGACGTCGCTCGGTCGTTCGCGTGAACGTTTGGCTGCGGAGCAGGCTTACCACGATGCGCTCCTCAATCTTGAAGAAATTATTCGCGAGGACATCGAGAAGGTCTTCCGGAATCGAAGCTAGGCAGTGTCGATGAAGATTGTATTTCTAGATGCCTGCACGGTTAGTCGTGAGGATGATGTGGATTTGTCAGGTGTGATGGAGCTTGGGGATTGGACTTCCTATGCGATCACCGCGCCCGCTGAAACGGCCAATCGCATCGCTGATGCCGAGGTTGTTATTTCGAACAAGGTGATGCTCGATGCGGCGGCGATTGCGGCGGCGCCGAATCTGCGATTGATCTCAGTGGCTGCCACAGGGACAAACAATGTCGATTTCGAAGCCGCCAAAGCGCGTGGGATTCAAGTGTGCAATGTGAGTGGCTATTCTACCCACAGTGTCGCCCAGCATGTGATGACCTTGATCTTGAATCTGGTGACGAACATCCATCGCTCGGTGGCGCAGCCTAAAGCTTGGCCACAGTCTCCGATCTTTACTCGCTTAGATTACCCTATCCAACAGCTCAACGATCTTACCCTAGGTCTCGTTGGGGTGGGGAATATTGGATCGCGAGTCGGCGAGTTTGCTGAGGCATTTGGAATGAAAGTGCAGTGTTATGAACGTCCTGACAGCAAAGCGAGTGCGCATCCGGAGTGGCCACGTGTCGCGCCCAATGCCTTCTTTGCTAGCAGCGACGTCGTGAGCCTACACTGTCCGCTGACTGCGGGGACTCAGGCATTGATCAACGCGGAAAGCCTTGGGCAGATGAAACCTGGAGCCTTTCTGATCAACACGGGACGAGGTGAACTGCTTGATGAATCCGCATTGCTAGAGTCGTTGAATTCGGGGCACCTTGGAGGCGCTGGTCTAGACGTGCTGTCTCCTGAGCCGCCTCGGGCAGATCATCCTCTCATCAACGCGTGCCTTCCAAATTTGCTCATCACACCACACACCGCCTGGAGTTCTCACACGGCGAGGCAGACTTTGATTCATGGAATCGAAGCCAATATCCGCGCGTTCCAGGAAACCGGCGAAGCGACGAATCGCGTGGCCTAAGGTCTAGCTAGACCTTAGCCGAAAACCCATAAATTGAAAAGACTATCATTTGGGTTGTTTATGCCGTAACGTAATTCATTGAAAATCAATGAATTACAGTTTAGTGGCGCTGAGAACCCGTTGGAGCAGGGCCAGCTTCTTGAGGCGGAACTCAGCTCTGACCTCAACGATCTCGTCAAGGATGCCATCGAGATTGCTGATTCTTATCCAGAAATCATTCAGGAGGTTGACCACGATCTCGATATCCACGGCTTGAAGAAGAAGGCCATGCGTGAGGCTGACCGGCGCTACTTTGAGAAGCTCAACCCTACTTTCGACTCCATGACCGATCCGCTGGATCCTGTGACCTGTCCGCTTGATTTTGAGGGCGGACGGCCTCGAATGCCTGCCATCATCGTCTATGTGCTCTTGTTATTACGCGGGTGGATTGGTGGCCCAAAGAGCACCGAGTTTCGTCTCATTCTCAAAGAATCGATCACACTGCATCGCTTCTTCGAAACACATCAGTTCCAGATTCCTGGAGCGAGCACGGTGGCGGACAATGTGAATGCTGTTAGAGAATCCACTTTGCATCTGATTCTGCGGTCTCAGTTGGGCCATGCAAAAGCGAAGAAGTTAGACACGTTCGAGAAAATCGTGATCGACAGCACATCGGTGAGTGCTAACAGCAAGTATCCAACAGATTCCAACTTGTTAGCCGCCCTTGCAATGCGAATGACAGGACTCTTTGGCCGCCTGAGAAAATTGAAGTTAGGATTCCCTGATTGGGCAAAGCAA
>CALLLI010000155.1 GCA_938082635.1 uncultured Verrucomicrobiales bacterium | reverse complement strand
GTGACGGTGCGAAAGCCGAGCCTACCAGACGCGGAGCAAAGCCGAGTCTACCAACTCCTGGGGATCGATTGGAAACGTGCCTGCCCAGCAGTGAAGTCAGAACTGAAGGGGGCGACGACTTTGTAGTGCCTTTGCGGAGCGAGCCCTTGTTTTATAGGGCGAGACGCCGGTCATAAGAAACTTGGGTTAAGATATCGTGAAGGAGCCAGCGATTCTTTGTGCGCCAAGGACACGCGTCAAGCTTGGGATCAAGGTTGAACATTGGATGTGCTCTGTGGTCAGATGAGGAGTATGAGCACATCCATGAAACGCGCTTTCATAGTTGGTCTGGCCCTAGTTGTAGGGATGGCTGCACTCGTTTGGAAAAGCGGATTCTTCATGTCATTCACGACAGAAGAGAAGGCGCTCTTTGTTCAAGGCATGGCGTTGCATTCCGCGATCTGGGATTACGAGGCAGATCACGGGCAATTGCCGGGACAGCTTACCGGCCTCGTTCCGAAGTACCTCAAACAGACCGATCTCGAGGCGCCCAAGCCGCACACCGGAGGCTACATGTTTCAGATGGTGCCAACAGCAGAAATGCGCATGAATGACCATCTGCTAATTTCAACCCCGTTCACCTCTGCTGAAAGGGAGGGAACGAGCGTGGTCTACATCGAAGAAGATGGCGACGTAGGAGTCCTGCGGTAGATCGAGGAGTCCCTCGGTTCTACTGGCGAGGGGGAGGTCCCTCACCTGGGCCGCCTGGCCCGCCACCTGTTGTTGTGCCGAACTCTGTGGCATCGTAATCGGCAAGACCGGCCTGAACTAGACGATAGAATACGCGAGGATCGTCCACCTGCAGAGAGGTGGCGTCGATGGTTGTGATCTCTTGTGAGGCTGCGGTGAACTCTGTCCCTTCGGCCCAGGCGTCGAGATCGGTGGAGCTGTCCACGCGATAGATGCCGCCTTCGCTGCCATCCCAGACAAGCGTGACTTCCTCGGTGGTGTCATCCGCCGTCATTGACTCAATCGAAGGTGCTTTCGTGGCCCCACCTTCGAAGACCACGGTCACGGTTTCGGTGATGTCCGTCACATTGCTAGCGAGTGATGAATCACCAAAGTAGTTGTTCCCTAGGTTGTAAGGGTAGACTGGGGTGCCTTCTGGTTCGATGCAGGTGAAGTAGGCCCAGGTTCCGTTTGGGAATTCAGGAGTCACGCAGTAGCGTACGTTGTACTCGTTTAGGTCGTCGTCGGTGGCTGCGTCAAAGGCGCCATTGATCGCCACGCTTTCATAGAAGTCGAATCCGGTGAGGTCGGCTTTGAAGGCATAGTCTTCGAGGTAGTTCCCAAGAGGATACTCTGCGCTGACACCGGGACCGGCTGAAGCAGCATTGGTATTCGCGGCACCGTTGAGTGTGACGACCCATTGGGGGAGGAGATCGCGACCATTGTTTGGTAGGTCGTAGGAGCCATTAGAACCGTCGCGCATTTGATAGCCTGTGATCATGCGCCGCACCGTGCTGGTGGCATCGGTCGGATCACTGTAGCCGTAGGGACCATACATGGGAATGCCGTCATTGATCCAAGCGATGATGGGGCTATGCGTTCCGTTAGGACTCTCGGTGTATGGATTGTAGCCGCCGGTAGAAACCAGTCCGGTGAAGACCACGGTGGGATCGTAATCGATGGAATCTTCAAGGGCATGGCGGAGAGCGGCAGGGTTGGCGTGGTAGTGAAACATCTCCATCGCCTGGTGGGCATTCCCTGCATCGAAGGTGACGCCCTCGTTAAAGAAAGCATCGCGATTCCAGACACCGGCATCGTTGTAGGACATCCCATCGCTTGAATTGAAGATGGGGACGCCATCCACGCCGAGTCCGTTGGCGCCTAGTTGAGAGATGTTCCTCGGACTGGTGTAATCTGCCGGGTAGTTTGTCATCCTGGGATAGTGATAGAAAATCGCTGCATTCCCAGGGAAAGAAATGAACGACTCTGTCTTGGCCTCATCAAAATGCCAAGGCCCCATGATGTTTGTCGCGAGCCCACTTGCTTTAATGTAGACGTAATCGTCCGAGTAGGAGTTCTCTTGAACACCGGCGTAGACGGGAAGCGGCTGATCCCCGACCATTGGGTTGCCAGTGATCGTGGCCGCGTCCCAGGTGGTGACGGAGGCCGTGGTGCCCGATGTCTTCTCTGCGGTTTCATCCGCTTGGTTCTGCCAGATGCGGGCGTAGTTTCCGGACTTTTCTGTATGCCAAGAGCTGATGATGGGCTCGGCCAATGCCGGTGAGCTTGCGAGTGTGAGGACACTTATCTTGATGGTGAAAGCGAGTTTCATGGTGGGGTCCGGTTGGCTGGACAGGTGGAATTACCAACTTCACTACATTCACCGAGCAAGACTTAAGATTGTATGAAGACGGGGCAGATTTCTGATTTCCGAATAACTTTGCGTAATTGAGGGTTTCTTAACGCTATCTTCAGAATTGCGCCTTAGACTGCTGGTGACTCAAATCATGAAAGTCCTGGTAGTCGAAGATGAACCCCGCTTGCGCCACAACTTAGTTAAGGCCTTGCGCGAAGAGGGCTATGCCGTCGATGCGGCAGAAGACGGCGAAGAAGGTCTGTTCAAAGCGGACACCTATGATTACAGTGTGATCATTCTGGATGTGATGATGCCCATCATGAATGGCTGGGAAATGTTAGAACGATTGCGCAAGAAGAAATCGACACCCGTTCTCATGCTCACGGCTCGGGATGCTTCCTCGGATCGCGTCAAGGGCCTCGACGGCGGTGCAGATGACTACCTGGTGAAGCCCTTCGATCTTCCCGAATTGTTTGCTCGGGTTCGCTCGCTGATTCGTCGCTCCGGCGGACAGTCTCAATCCTCTATTCAGCTTGGCGATGTCTTGGTCGACACGCGAGTGCGCCAGGTGTCTCAGGCAGGTGAGGCGGTGCCCTTGACGGCACGCGAATACGGCATTGTCGAGTATTTGGCCACGCACCAGGGCAAGGTCGTGAGTCGCACGGAACTGTCAGAACACCTGTTTGATGAAACCGATGATTCCATGTCGAATTTGTTAGATGTGCACATCGTGAATATCCGGAAAAAGCTGGGCAAAGCCTTCATCGCCACGCGACGTGGCTTGGGCTTCTGTATCGAATCTTGAACACCTGAGATGAAATTTTATCAATCTATGCGTTGGCGTCTTCAGTTGTGGATGGGATTGATTCTGGCAATGGTGCTCGGTGGTTTCGGCGTCGTGGCGTATCAGTTAGAAAAAAAACAGCTTTACGAGCAGATTGATAAGGATCTTACAGAACGGCTAGAGGTCATTAGTCGAGCCAGCCGCAATTCTCCGGGAGGAAGGCCACCACGGGGTGGTCCTGGCAGACCATCAAGAAGGCCGTTTTCAGAAGAAGAGGAAGAGCGGCGCGGGCCGAGGCCGGGTTTTCCCGACGGTCCTTCTAGGGAACGAGTCGTGATCATTGATTCCCAGAGTGCGCAGTTATTCACCGAGGAAACAGGGTTCTACTATGCGGCATGGTCGAGAGGAGGCCGACTGCTTTGTGCTTCCGATCATGCGCGCATGGACATCACGGCTCCCGATGATCCCAAAGCTCCGCTCGTGCTCCTACGAACGTTGGGAACGTATCGTGAATTCTACCAATGTACGGCGCATGATAGTGTCTTGGTCGGTCAATCCACCGCACAGGTGAACGGTGCCTTGCAACGGTTCGCCCTCACTCTCATGGGAGTTGGCGGTGGTGTGCTCTTGCTAGGGATCGGAGGCGGATGGTGGCTGACCTCTCGCACCATCAGACCCATCGAAGCGATCAGCAGCGCTGCCAAACGAATCTCAGCGGGTGATCTTTCCGAACGCATTCCTATTGGAAGGCAACGCAACGAGTTAAATCAGTTAGGCCAGGTGCTCAACGAGACCTTTGAGAAACTCGACGATTCTTTCGCTTGGCAACGTCAATTCACCGGCGATGCGTCCCATGAACTGCGCACACCCTTGGCCGTGATGATCTCTGAAACGCAGACGGCCTTAGCCCGTGATCGCGACGCGGCGGAGTACAAAGAGACCATCGAAGTCTGTCTGGAGACCGCTCAGCAGATGCGAGGACTCACGGAATCCTTGCTCGATCTCGCACGCTTCGATTCAGGGAAGAATGAGATTCTCATGGAGCCAGTCGATCTCACGGACTTGGTGAAGACGTGTTGCGAGCGTCTGCAACCCCTCGCTGAGGAAAGCAAGGTCACGCTGTCATTCTCAGGTAGTCCTGCAACGACCAGCGGTGATGCCACTCGGCTCACTCAAGTCATCACCAATTTGATCACCAACGCTTGGCGTTACAACAAAGCAAACGGCACGATCACGGTGAGGACTGGATTGGACGACCAGAGCAATCGGCCCTTCGTGGAAGTCCAGGATGCTGGCCAGGGCATCGCTGAGCAAGACCTGCCCCATCTCTTCGTGCGCTTCTACCGCGCTGACCAATCACGCTCCCAACCAGGCGGTCGCACCGGGCTTGGCTTGGCCATTTGCAAGGCCATCATCGATGCACACGGTGGAACGATTCAGGTGACCAGCACGCTTGGTGAAGGAAGCACATTCAGGGTGGAATTGAAAGCCTGCTAGTCGCTCTCGGCCGGCCGTGAGCGCTCAAGCAGGGACAAGACCGCTGGGATGAGTAGGAGAATCACGAGCGAGGAAACCAGTGTGCCGATGCCGACTGAGATGGCCATGGGCACGAGAAACTTTGCCTGAATGGAGTCCTCAAAGATCATGGGGCCGAGACCGAGGAAGGTCGTGAGTGACGTCAGGAAAATGGGGCGAAAGCGGCGCTGCGCAGCAAGCTTGGTCACTTCGTAGGGATCACGTCCCTCTTGTAGGTAGCGGTTTCGCGTGACTGCTAGGACGAAAGCTCCATTCACCACCATGCCACAGAGAGCGATCATGCCAAAGACACTGAACACACTCAGCTCAAAACCTAGAATCACATGACCGATAACCGCGCCCGCCAGGCTCCACGGGATGGTTAGAAGCACGACAAAGGCCTGCACGTAACTGCGAAGAAGGGAAGCCATCAGGGCATAGATCACAAACACAGAAGCGATCAGTCCCCATGACAAGGTATCCATGGCTTCACGTTGCTCACGTTGTTCGCCTTCAAACGCATAACGAAGTCCAGGGTACTTCGACAAGATGTCAGGCAGTTCGTGCTTGGAAAAGGCCCCCAGCACTTTGTTTCCGGTCGTTGTCCCAAGGATGACATTTCCGGTCACGTTTAGAACCCGTGCCCCATCGACGCGTTCGATCCTCACCGGAGCTGATGTTGGGATGATCTTTGCGGCCTGGCCTAACGGAATCTCGCCCCCGCCTGGTGCGCGTATAAGCAAGTCTTCCAGGCCCGCCAACGAACGTCTAGCACTCAGCGGAAGCTTCACCATAACGCGCAATTCATCGTGGCCACGGGGTTGCCGCAAAGCCTCTGCCCCATAGAAAGAATGCCGGATCTGGCGACCGAGCTCGCTGGCGGTGATTCCCATGCTCCGTCCGGCGGACTTGATCTCAAAGTTGAACTGCGGCATCTCACGCCCGAAGCCCTTGCGGACGTCTTTCACGCCGGGATAGAGACCCACAGCCGCAGCGACTTCGGAGGCAGCCGCTTGCAAGGTCTCCACCTCGGGATGCGCGAGTTGGATATCGATCTCGGCTGACCCACCGGGGCCGAAGATGTAGTCGAAGAACAAGGACTCAAGGTCAGGTATCACCCCGATCTCCTTACGCCAGATGCTGGCAAACTCGGCACCCGTCACCTTGCGTTGACTCTGCGGCACCAAGGTCACCGAGACTTCAGCTTCATTGCTAGAGCGCTCCGCGATCTCATTGAAGACTCCCACCAGGATCCCTTCTTCGCCTGTGCGTTCTACGGCCCGCCTCGCTGCGACCTCGATCAGCATGGCGACTTCGCGAGTGCGGGCAATGGGTGTGCCCGATGGCATCTCGATCTCTCCCTGAATGAAGTTTGTTTCAATGGTAGGGCGGAAGGCGAAGTTGATTCTTCCACTTGCCATGTATCCAAACACGACGGCCAGCGCTGCGACAAAGACACTGATGGTGATCGCACGATTCGTCATGACGGCGGCGAGGATGGGCGTGTAGGCTCGCTCCATCGCCGCATCCAACCGGTCGCGGAAAGCGGCTTGCTTCCTGTCAAACGCTCCAAACCATGAAATCTTGCTAGCCTCACTCTCCTTGGGAGACCGGCTGAGATGCGCAGGGAGAATCAAGAGACATTCCACGAGGGAAACGGTGAAGACCGCGATGACCACTGCTGGGAGCACCTTAAAGAACAGGCCAGCCTCGCCCGTGACAAACAGCAACGGCAGGAAAGCGATGATGTTGGTCGACACGGCAAAGACCACCGGCACGGACATCTGTCTCACGCCTTCCACAGCGGCATCCAACCGTGGCATGCCTTGACTGATCTTGTGAAAGATATCTTCCCCCACGACCACGGCATCATCCACGACGATGCCCAGGGTGATGATAAACCCGAACAGCGAGATCATGTTGATCGTGGCATCAAGAACTGGAAGCAGCACTAACGAACCGATGATCGAC
>CALLLI010000154.1 GCA_938082635.1 uncultured Verrucomicrobiales bacterium | reverse complement strand
AAAGAGCTTGGGGAACGTGTATTTTGTTAGGTTGTCGGGATCGTTGGTTGCATGCATCCCTTGAAGATCGATGCGCTCCTCGCTAGGGTTGTAGATCTCGACCCAGGAAGACAAGTTGCCGTCTTTGTCTTCAAGCCCGCCTGTATTTACGGTAAGGATCTCGGAGAGTCGCGGGGCGGCCCAGGCGTTGAGGGGCAAGACCAGAATGAGAAGAAGGAGCAGGGGGTTGGGCTGCATGGGATTAGGGGTTGATGGATTGAATCATGTGTGGCCTTGCATTGGAAATGCCTGGAACTTCGTGTCTTCCTACCTTTACACTGTAAAAGGGTTCTGTTGAACATGCCACCCATGAAAGAGAAAGTATGGAGAGTCGCGGGAATCAATTTTGACCACTTCCACATGGGGGATCTTCTCCGTGAGGTCTTCGATCATCCGTTGGCCGAAATTGTCGGCATCTCCGATGAACAGCCAGAACGCATGGAGGATGCTCAGAAGAACTTTAGCTTGGATGCTAGCAAAGTGTTTACTGATTACCGCGCTTGCCTCGAGAGCACGAAACCAGATTTAGTTATCCTCTGTCCCTCAACGAAAGGCCATGCGGAGTGGGTTGAAAAAGTGGCTTCGTATGGGGTTGGAATCTTGTTGGAGAAGCCGTTTGCGGCGTCTTTGGCGGATGCTGATCGCATGATCGCCGCGACACAGGCTTCTGGATCATCTCTAGCGATCAACTGGCCTTTGCGCTGGTATCCGAGTCACGTCACGGCACACCGACTCGTGGGTGAAGGGCGTCTTGGAGACGTGCGCGAGGTTCATTTTTACGATGGAAACCGTGGGCCCTTGTGGCATGGCGTTGGCAAGATCGAGCTGGAACCCACGGCGGAGCGAAAGGCTGCGAGTTGGTTTTACAAGAGTGAGGAAGGAGGAGGGTCTCTGTTAGATTATCTCGGCTATGGAACCACCTTAGGCACCTGGTATCATGGAGGTGAAAAGCCGATTGAGGTGATGGCGATGATCGACACCCCAGAGGGACTTGAGGTGGATGAACACAGCATTACCGTGGCCCGCTACAAGGCAGGACTTTCGAAGTTCGAAACGTGTTGGGGGACGTTCACGGATCCCTGGACCCATCAGCCGCAGCCAAAGTGTGGGTTTGTCATCAAGGGGAGCGCGGGCACGTTGAGTAGCTACGATTGCGAATCCGTGGTGACATTACAGGATGCCGAGCATCCAGAAGGGCAAACGATTCCAGCCGATGTGCTGGCGGGGCCTCAGAAAGGGCCTATTGCACATGTCTTAGACTGTCTAGAGCGCGACGTGCCTGTGGAAGGTCCATTGTCGATCGAAGTCAGCCGCATTGGCCAGCAGATCGTCGATACAGCCTATCAGAGTGCGATTGAGAAGCGCATGTTGCCGCTTCTTGATTAGTTCACCGCCGATGGCCGTGTGGGAACGCGCGCGTTGACATAGTCGTAGAGCTTCTTGAATTCGGGATCACTTAGGAGATCCTTCTTCGAGTCCTTTCTGAGCAGGGCTTTCCGCTCTAGGCCAGCGAGTAGTTCTTGATGGATCTGTGCGAGCTCGTCTTCGGAGTATTGGTCAGCCTGCAATTTCAAGTTCTTGAGCCCGTGGAGGACCTCCGCCCATTCTTCGTCTTGGATGAGCAGGAAGTTGTTGAAGGCCTTCATGTCGACCCGCAGTTCTTCGTTCACACTCGCTTCGCGTGTGACTCTGAGCTTAGTGGTAGTGCTTGTGGAGGGGGCTGCTGGCTTGACTGAGATGGACTGCGGCTCGGATGATGTGGGTCTGTCCTGCCTTGCTGGGGCCTCCAGAGGCTCGAATGGGGCGGGCTTTGCTGCTTCTCTAATATCAACCACGGTGGGTGAGTCCTCCTTATCTAGAGTCCCCATTAGGTAATGATCATGACGACTGAAGAAGGTGCGGTAAGCAAGGAACAGACCGAGAGCGACGACTACTGCGAGAATGCCGAGGGCGAGCCAGGCTCCGGGAAGCGGCTGATACTGTGGTATGGGAGCCTTCTTGCGAGTCTCTTGGGGCTTGTTAGGAGTGGCGGGTTTGGAGGTGACAGCGGCTTTGATTGCTGGCGTCTTGGGGGCCGTTTGTCGCTTAGGCTTGGCCGTTTTCTCAATGGCTTTCTGCGGTTTGGCAGGAGCCTTTGATGCTAGCTTTTCGGGAACCGTTGGTGGTTCTGCCGCTGTTGGGTCTCTGAAAGTGACGACCTTTGATTCCGTGCGCTCAGGCACGGGTTTCGAGTGTGGCTTTGGTTTCGTGCTGGCTTCGAAGACTTGTCTGGTAGTCTTGCTCGTTTCTACTTTGGGAGTCTTGGTGGATTCTCTCCATGGGGGCGACGTCGGAGCCTTTGCTTTGAGTTTCGCTTTTGTTTCCGGTTTCGGTTTGTCTTTCCGGCCGAGTCTGAAGAATCGTGGTTTGCTTGAGACTTGCTGTGTCTCTGTGGGTTTCGGGTCGGGTGCGGAGCCGGGAGATTCTTTTCCGGACTTCAATTGGCTAACAGAGAAGCGCTGAGTCTTTTTTAGAAACTCGTGTTGCTCTTTCTCGAGGTTCTTTCGGGCCTTCTGGATTTCCTTCCACTCGTTATCGATCTTTGACTTCTCAGTGTAGATTTTAGTGAGTTCGTTAGTCTTTTGGGGGGCTTGCTTGCTGGTGAGCTCTCGGACATGACTGCGTTCTTGCTGAAGCTCGGATTCTAGAGTTTTGAGTTGTTCAGTGAGGGCGAGCTCTTTCTGAACGCGCTTAGTCAGCTCCACGCTGAGTCGCTGGGTGTGAATTTTGGCTCGATCAAGTTCAGGATCGGGCTCAGGAGTTGGTGGGACTGATGCTGCGATTGGTGTCGTCTTGGTCTCGGCCGTGCCGAAAGTCGTGAATGGCACGGGGGTTGGTTCTACTTTCTGCGCTGCTGGAGATTCAGTGACGGGCGAACTGGCCTCTACTGTGCTTGTCTCAACTGGTGTGAAACGAATGAAGCGTTGCAGTGCACGGTCCCACTCCATCAACGATTTGGGGCGGTTGCGAGGTTCAGCGTCTAGGACCTGGCGCAGGAGTGTGAAGGGTGAGGGCTCTGGCAGTATCGTCATGTCGGGAAGTCTCTTGGACTTGAGTTCCAGGAGGTCTTCGATCGACAGCCCGGAAGGGTAGGGGGGCTTGCCGGTGAGCATGTAGTAGAGCGTGGCCCCAATAGAGTAGAGGGATGCTTGGGCGGTGTCTTGGTGCCCGGCCAAAATCTCTGGCGCTAGAAACTCGGGTTGTTCTTCTTCTTCTTCACTGGGGGCGACAAGGTTCTGTGCGATCAGATGAACTTGTGCGTCTGCTCCATCACCGGTGATCATTAAGCTGCGAGGCCAGACACGGCTGAGAAGACCGGGCTTGGTCCTGACTGCGAGAAGGGCTTCGGACAGTTGCAGATGCAACCGCAGGGCATGCGGCACCTCAAACGGGCCGGAAGCTTCGATCATTTCCTCCACGGTGTGCCCGCGAGGATCTTCCAAGACATAGAAGAACTGATTTGCGTGCTGGCCGGTGTCAATGATGCGCGTAATGCTAGGATGGTCGAGCTCGATGAGGAGCTTGGCATGATCGACGAATTCCTGCTGCACTGAGTTGTCTGCTAGAAGGCGCTCACTGAAGATTCGCACGATGACTTGCTGACCGGTCCGGGTGTCGCGAGCTCGGTGTGTGGTGCCGGTGCCATCGGAGGAGAGAGCTGCCAAATTACCCGCCACACCGGTTTCTAGCGCGTAGTGATCGAATTGGGGGGTGAGTTCTGGAGGCATAATAGCAGGTCTGCTAATATTTCTTTGTTTTGATATTTATAATTAATAATGATCTAGAGTCAAGATGTTCTCGTGATTTTTATGGTATTTATACCAAGCCTTGTGCGGCATGGTATTCGCCCGCGTTCGAATGTAGGATATTCACCATCGGTTTGGCAATTGATATACATGACGGGCCAATGTCCATACTGGGTAGCGGGGTGTTTCGTTGTTCTTTAGTGAGATTAAGTTCTACATAATGTTGAAACTTAATTGCGGTCTGGGCCGCTAGGCTCTTCGCTCTCAGCTCAGCTAAACTGCACCCATCTTATTATGAGAGATTCTTCAGAGACAGAAGTTGCCGCTGCGGCGGAATGGGGAGCCTCCGATGCGTTGCTGCTCGAAGGTCTGAGTGGGCTTGACCAGCGATTTGCGAAGCCCGCGCCATCGGAGACGGAGAAGCCTGTTGCCAATGAGTCTGATTTGCCTCTTGAGACTGGAGTTTCTGTAGCTGGAATGATTGGCTTTCGCAGCGCGCGTGAATTGCGCGCGGCTCAGGAGCGGGTCGCAGCGCTTCAGCGTTCAGCTGCGCGCCGTCGTGATGGCGTGACCCAGGCTTTGGGCCTGAGCCAACCTCCGAATTTTGGACAGCAGCTCGAACGCCAGCCTACTCCGGCGCCAAAGGTGAGCAACGAGGGGGCGGTGTCCTTCTCTGAAAACGGCGTGGCTTCCCAGGGACAGCCAATGCGACAAGTCGCTGCAGCGACCTCACCTAAGAGTGAGATGAAGACTGCGCCTGCCAAAGAGGTTTCACAGCGAGCCGTTCCGGTGGAACGGTTGAAATCTAGTGAGGCCAAAGTGACGCCTCAGCGCGAGCGTGTGACTTTGGAACCCCGGCCTGCCAAGGAGCTGGGTAAGGAGCCCCAGCCACAAACTTCTGAGGGTGACGGGAAACTCATTCCCCCGCAAATGGAGCCTATGGTTAGGCGTCGTCGGACAACGTCTTCGTTCTTGCCGTCAGTTCTAACATCCCTTCTACTGACAACGCTAGTCTGGGGCGCTATTCTGTTTACGGCCTGGAGATTTGTGGGTGAGGAGTGGTTTGAAAACCGTGTGCAGGAAGCGGCGTCTGGTATAGATGGCTCGGGTGATCAACTGCGGTTAAGTGTTCAAACGCTTTCGCAAGACGTGCGTAACCTTGAGGACCGTCTGACGCTTTTTCGGGCAGGTCATCAGAGATTCGTGCGGATGAATGCGTTAGAGGCTTCACTCTATGCAGATAATTCCCGCCAGAAGTATGAAGACTTGGTCGAGATTGGGGAGGACCTGGAGACAGGTAGCACTGAGGAAGAATTCTATCAGAGAACTAAGGGGCGGATTGAGCAGGCTTATATCAAGAGGATCGCACAACATCCTGGGCTCGATACGGGGAAGTACTTTCCCGAATCGGGGGAGCGCTTGGATCAGCGTGTTGGTAAGGAAGCTCTCTCTCGCTTCGTCAACGATCAAGCAGGTTTAGGGTGGGATCGTGCTCGTGCAGCTTTCCTGTTGCGCAAGTTTAAGGACAGCGACACGAAGGTGATTGCGCAGCTTTTACAGATTATTCGGGATGATGAGGATCTCCAAGTGATCTTCGTTGCTTGGGATTCTCTCCTGTTTATGACTGGATACGATGCTGGTTCGAAGGGGTTTCAGCCAGCGGACTTTGGTCGCTGGTGGAGCACAGGCGACCGCGGTTAGGGTATAGGCATGGGAGAGCCGATTCTTTGGCAGCAGATCTTTACGGTCTGCCTGGTGATTGCTGTCTTCGTCGCCTTCGTTACGGAGGTGCGGTCAGCTGACCTTGTCGCCATGACGGCCTTTGTGGCTTTGATTCTGACGGGTATCCTGTCGAAATCTCATATTGCGGCTGTGTTTGGCACTGGGGCTCCCATTGTCATTGCTTGTATGTTCATCCTCAGTGCGGCACTGGAGCGAACTGGAGTGATCGAATCACTGGGTAAATGGTTCGAAATCGTTGCCGGGAAGAGTGAGTTGCGTATGCTGCTAGTGTTGATGCTGTTGGTAGCTGGTTTGTCAGGGTTTGTCAACAACACTCCCGTGGTCGTCGTCTTTCTTCCGATTGTTCTTAGCCTCTGTCGTAAGAGGGATTATAAGGCCTCACGCTTTCTTATTCCGCTTTCTTACGCTGCTATTGCGGGTGGTACGATGACCATTATTGGAACCTCCACGAATATTCTCGCCTCAGGCATTGCTGAGGAAATGGTGCCGCAAATGAAGCCGATTGGCATGTTCGAAATTTCCAAACTTGGCATTGTCTTTGTCGTGGTCGTGGTCGTTTACATGATGCTCATCGGGCGCAAGCTACTGCCCAATAGGACAACGCTGTCCACGCTGTTTGAAGCAGAAGAAGGGCGCGAGTTTCTAACGCAAGCACATATTGGGAAGGGCTCGCCGCTCATTGGTAAGCAGTTCACGGATACGCCGCTTGCTAAGATGCCTACCGTTCGTGTGATCGAAGTGGTGCGACGTGGACGGACGGTGAGGACCAAGCTCCCGAAGGTGTGTTTCGAAGAAGGGGACCAGCTCTTGTTTAAGAGCCATGTGGCCGGAGTCATGGATGTGGGTCAAACGCCTGGCCTCGCTCTTGGGACTCAGGCAGAGCTCGGGCTCGACTCTGTGCGCACGGAGTCTGCGATCCTCATGGAGGGCATTCTGGGTCCCAACTCAAATCTCATTGGAAAGAGCCTAAAGGAGTTAAACTTTCGCCAGCGATACGGTGTCCTCATTCTGGCTGTCCATCGCAAAGGTGAGAACCTTCGCGAGCGTTTCGAGGACGTGAAACTTGTCTTCGGAGACACCTTGCTGGTCGAAGGCCCAGTCCATAAGATGAATGCTCTCTTTGCTGAGAAAGACTTTGTGAATCTCAGCCGACCGAAGCAGAAGGGCTTTCGACGGTCGAAAGCCCCCTTTGCTATCGCAGCGCTCGTCGTCTTCCTCTTCCTTGGGGCTCTGTCTCCGATCCCCATCGTTGGAGTGGCGCTCGCTGCGGTCCTGCTGGTGCTGTTGACGGGGTGCTTGGACGCGACGGACGCCTATCGCGCTGTGGAGTGGAAGGTTGTCTTCATGATCTTTGGAATGCTTGGGCTTGGTTTGGGGCTGCAGCAGACTCAAGTTGTCAGCCTGGTCGCTAAGACCATGGTAGACCAGTTGGAGAGTTTAGGGCCTCAAGCTGTGCTCGGCATTGTTTACCTGGCGGCTGCTGTGCTGACTGAAATCATCAGTAACAACGCCGTGGCAGCGCTGCTGACGCCCGTGGCTATCGGAATCGCCCAGGCACTGGGGCTTGATCCGACGCCTTTTGTCATCGCTGTCATGTTTGGCTCTAGCGCCAGCTTCGCTACCCCGATTGGCTATCAGACAAACACCTATGTCTACGGTGCCGGAGGGTATCGATTTGGAGACTTTGGGCGCGTGGGGATCCCTTTGACCGTGGTTCTATGGATCGTGGCTACTTTCTTGATACCACTATACTGGCCTTTCGTATCTATGGAAATTTGAGGATTGCGAATCCTTTCTGCTTGATAGATGCGGGCTTTGCCCCTATTAATTCGCGCCGATCCTTGTTGGAGAAAGCGTTATCCAGCTAGAGATCTCAATTTCAATCCAAGCCGTCCTCCAAGATGCCTAAGGTCACACCCAAGAAGAAAGCCAAGACATCTCCGCCGAGGAAAGCTTCTCCAAAGGAAGCTGCTCCTAAGAAGAAGGTAGTGGCCAAGAAGAAGGCAGTGGCCAAGAAGGCAGCGGCACCGAAGAAGGAGGCGTCGGTAGCGCCGAAGAAGAAGGCGTCGGTAGCGCCGAAGAAGAAGGCGTCGGCAGCGCCGAAGAAGAAGGCAGCAGCAGCGCCGAAGAAGAAGGCGTCGGTAGCGCCGAAGAAGAAGGCGTCGGCAGCGCCGAAGAAGAAGGCGTCGGCAGCGCCGAAGAAGAAGGCGTCGGCAGCGCCGAAGAAGAAGACCGCTGTTGCCTCTGTCGAAGTAGCCATTAAGCCTGCCCCCAAGAAGAGGGCCGCAGCGAAGAAGGTGGCCGTGATCGATCCTTTACTGTTGGAGCCGGAGCGTCCCGTCATTCCGAGCAAACCAGCATATCCAAAATCTTTTTTAGAGAAGCAGAGACGCAATCTTTTTTCTCTGCGTGAGGAAATCAGCAACACGATGGCAGGAGTCGCTCGAGGCAGTGTTGGCGAGCACGCTGATGGTGCTGATGCTTCTGCCTTTGGGATGCACCAGGCGGATGCCGGAAGTGACGCCTACGATCGCGATCTGGCACTCAACCTTCTCTCTCAGGAGAGTAATGCGCTTCATGAGATTAAAGACGCGTTGGAGCGCATTCGCCTCGGCTCCTACGGATACTGTGAAATCTCAGGCCAGATCATTATGAAAGAGCGTCTTGAGGCGATTCCGTTCGCTCGACTGACGGTCGAGTGCCAGTCCCAGCTTGAGAAGCAGAGCCGCTTGCGAGGCCGTATGGCTCCTGGTCCAATCTTTAAGGACTCGCAGCTCTAGGCGAGGTTAGGGCGCGATCATATCGAGCAGTTCTTCCTCGATCGGCAGGGCATTGAAGCTGTCTTCCTCAATGTTCGGTTTCGAGTCGAGGAATGTCTGGTCGATTGAGGACATGATTGCGCCGACTCCTAGGAGCCATTGAACGGGGCTCACCGTGCCTAAGGCGACCTGTTGGTAGCCATCTTCGGTGAGGGCCCATACTGCTAAGGTTGGTAAGATGTCACCTTGGCTGGAGGATGCGAGTTGCCAGGGTTTGAGACCGAATGGAGGGGTGGCTTGGCCTCTTTGACCTAACCAAAGTGTGGCGGCGACGAGTGGGTGCCTCAGGGCTTCGGAGCTTCTTCGGAGAATGTTCTGTGAGTCAATGAAGAGCAGTCCGGCAGAAGGTTCGGGCAGGCTACCAGAGAGGCGTTGGAAGTCTAGGCGTTCGGGAAGGTGAGGGCCGCTGAGTCGTTGCTGACTCACTTGGGTGATCCCATCTCTTTGATCACTGACGAGAAGCATGTTAGAAACTACCGAAAGGTGAATGTCGTCTAATAAATTGACGAGAGCTAGTGGTAAGAGAGCCGTGTCCATGGTGTAGGTTTGAGTATCTGATGCATGGATTCCTGAGCCTGATGTCAGTGATAGCTTTTCCAGGGCCTTTTGAGTGGCCTCTGCGTTTCTTAGCGGAAAGGCGAGGATGGCGGCCATGGAGCCATTCTGAGAAGGTTGGCCAGAGGAAGGGTTCTTCAGTGGTTCTAGCATGATCGCCCATGATCCGGTAAAACCATTCTCCCAGTTCGCCGCAATCGGATGAAGCGATGGGGAATTCTCTGCCATCCAACGGTTCTGGAACTGGCGAAACAAGAAGTTCGTGAAGAGATGTCCACCCAGGGGGGCGGCCGAGTAGATCAGTGTGTGTAAAGAAGTGAGTGATAGGGTTTGATCTTGGAAAGCGGTAGCCGTGCTTGAGATTGCCGGGTTTCCTGTAGGAGGATGGGTGGGAAGGAAACTCAAATCCTCCCGCAGAAGGCCGTTCTCGTTCGTGTAGGTGATTGCAATGGCTCGGGATTGCCGCTGGTAGAACTTGCCTAAAAATGAAAGTTTCTCAGCTCCGCTGGCGTTGACTGGTGGGTGGCTTAGATAGGCGAGTGCTTCGTAGCTACATGGCAGGGAAATTAGGGTTTGCTCGAATCTAGGCTCAGACGAGAGCGACTTGATGGGCGTCTGTGTTTCAAGTCGTGTTAGAGATTGCTCCAGGAGAGGCTGATCGGTGGCGATGAAGTGCCAGTGACGCTCATGGGTCATGATGATATCTGTGCCACCTCTTCGAAGATGGTGATAGCGTATGCCTCTCACAAGTTCAGAGAAGACTTCCGTTGTTGATGATCCTGGAGACCAAGTCTTTCCAATAAGCGCCCGAACGTCTTCATCCGATGCTTCGGTTTGAAAGAAAGTAAGCCTTTCAGTGGAAGTGGATGTGGATGTGAAGTCCTTAACATTCAGCGATTGCCAGTCCTTGAGATAAGGACTGATATTTCTGATAGACAACGGCGGCGGCGAGGGCGCGAGATGGCTGATACCTGCCGCCAGGGTGTGGTCGAACCCGTATTCTGAAAAGTGCGTGGATTGAAAGGCGAGTGCAGCGCTGTTCACATCGGGAATGTGAATGAATGTGAGAGTATCCTCATCGACCAAGCGAGCCACTTCCGCGACTCGACGCCAAGCGCCTGCGTCGGCTTCGGTTTCATTGAGCCAGACCAAGAGTCCAGCAAGCAGTGCAAGAAGCAGTGCTGTTAAGGCTAGGTAGCGGAAGCGAGAGAAGACGTTCACAGAAGAAGCAGGGAAACCTCCCCAGGATCCTCTGCCTTAGCCTTTCTCCAAGCTCGAAATGCGGTCCTGCATTTTCTCGAGTCGCCGTTGCATCACCGTGATCTTGCGGTGTTTATCAGCGGGCATGGCAGGGTAACCTGCGTAGATTTCGCCGCCTGGAAGGCTCTTGGTCACCCCGGAGCGTGCGGCCAGGGTGGATTTGCTGCCGATCTCAAGGTGCCCGGCGACGCCAGATTGGGCGGCGATGACGACGTAGTCGCCGATGATCGCGCTGCCTGCGATTCCAGTGAGCGCGACAATGATACTGTGCTTTCCGATGCGGGCATTGTGCCCAATCTGGACGAGGTTATCGATCTTGGTGCCCTCTTGAACCCAGGTCTTGCCGAAGCGGGCCCGATCAATGGTGGAGTTGGCTCCGACTTCGACATCATCATCGATCTGAACGATTCCTCGCTGCTCAATCTTCTGGTGGCGCCCGTCGACCATCTCGAATCCGAAGCCATCGGACCCAATGACCGCGCCTGGCTGAACGATGACACGATGACCGAGTAGACAGTGTTCTCTAATAGAGGCATTTGCTAGAATCCGGCAAGAGTCGCCAATACTGACTCCGCGATCCAGGCTCACGCCTTGGCCGATGTAGCTTCCGGCGCCAACATTCACGCCCTCTGCAATGACGGCACCAGTATCGACACACACGGTGGAGGCATCTACCTGCGCTGTCGGATGAACCTGAGCGCTCGGATGAATACCTGCTTCGAACGCCGGCACGGGCGGCGAGAGCTGATCCACGGCGATGGCAAAGGCCACTGAAGGATTCTCCACGATCAGCTTGGCGCTCGCGATTGATTCATCGAAGTCCTGGGCCACAAAGACCGCGCACGCTTTGGTCTTGCGCACCTTTGACAGGTAGGCCGCATTTCCAAAGAAGCTCACATCAGTGGCGGTGGAAGACATAAGGTCGGCGAAACCTTCGACAGTCTCAGGCAGCGGCGCGGTTCCGGCCACGAGTGTGGCTCCAGTGAGTTCTGCGAGTTCTTCCAGTGTGGTCGTGTGCATAGCGGAAAGTGTGCGCCGAGTGTTCAGGCCAATGCTCGGGTCCGCAAGTCAATGCTTGAGCCTTGGAAGCCTGCCAAACAACAAAGGCGAGCCCCGAGGGACTCGCCTTTATTTGTAAATTCTAATGAGCCGAGGATTACTTGTCGGCGTCGATGCCTTTGCCTTGGACATTGAGGCGGTTGATAATGTCCTCACTGAAGTCGACGGCGTCGCGTGAGTGAAGGAGAAACGGCACGCCATTGAGGCTGACGCCGGACTTGTCGAAGACGAGGTCGAAATTCTGAGTCTTGGACATCTCTTCAACCAACTCGCGGATCTCTTCTAGGATAGTTTTACGCATACGAACCACTTGCTCCTGAAGCTGACGCTCCCGGCGGGTGCGGAACTCTTGGATTTGGCGCTCGAGGCTCTTGGCCTGCTGGCCGATACTGGTGCCTTCTTCCCGCTTCTGCTCGCGCAGCTGAGGGCTCAAAGCTTCGTCTTGAACCGCTTCTTGAAGGGTTTGGAACTTCTCAAGGAGGTCCTTGTATTTGGCAGTGCGCTCGTCCAAGTCCTTCTTGGCCTGTGCCTTACGATCATTGATCTCTTTCTCAGCTTCTTTGGTGCGGCCGTATTCAGCGAAGATACGCTTCATGTCGACGACTCCAACCTTTACCCCTTGAGCTGAAGCGCCCGTGAGCATAAGAAGGGTGAGTCCTAGAGAGAGTAGAGTCCGGGAAATAAATTTCATTGGGTAAAGAATAGCAGTTTCGACTGTCTTGGATACCAACCGTCAAGCAATGTTCATTATTTGCAAGTGAAACGGAGTGCCTATGATAAATCCAAAGGTTCTAATTATTAGTAGTTGAAGTCGAGACGGAAGTTGAATTGGCCACCTGAGCCCTGGTGCTCGCTGCGTTTGATAGGGAAAGCGTAGTCGAGACGAATCGGTCCAAAGGCTGGAACGATGAGACGGACACCCATGCCGACGTCGGCATTGAGGTCGCTTGTGTTGAAGTCATAAGCGTCGCTGTTTACGAAGCCAGCATCCGCGAAGGCATGCAATCTGAGGCGCTCAGCGACTGGAATGCTGTATTCCACCGTTGTGTAGGCGGAAGTTGCTCCACCAAGAGCTTCTCCTTCATTGTCGACAGGACCCACATCGCGGTATTCAAAGCCTCGTAGGTTGTAGGCACCGCCGAGGAAGTGGCGGTTGAAGATGGGCACTCGGTCACCATTGGACCACGAGTCGGCGACGTTGGCCTCAGCGTGGAAGGTGAGGATGTGGTCAAACGGCAGGGACGCGTGCTGGGTAAACGCACCGGAGAGATTGTAGGTGTCCACATCGCCACCGAGCAAGCCACCAGAGAAGCTGGTGGATAGGCTGAGCTTGTGACCTGTGCGAGGGAGAGAGTTGCTGTCCCGCGTGTCTTGAAGGAGCTCGAGAGTCAGCTTACTCTCGAAGAATGAACCCTCTTCCGCAGCGATCTCGGGGGAGGTGCCGGGGACCAAGGTCTCAGCGACGCCATCGCCATCGAGGTCGACGAGCTCGTCATTGTCGAGGTCGAAGATACGGTATTCTTGGGCGCGGTATTCAAGTTGTAGACGCGTGTTGTCACCGATGGGATGACGCAACCAAAGAGCGCCACCGGCAACACGTTGGGTGTACTCGTCACTGAGATAGAGCTGCTCTCTCCAGAAGACCTCGCCACCAAGCGCGAGACGTTTGCCAAGGAACCAAGGCTCTGTGAAGCCCATGAGGAAATCCTTCGTGCGGGTGCCGTAGCGGAGATTGAAGTTGAACTTCTGGCCGTCACCGCGTGGTGGGAAATTGTTCCAGTTTCCGATGTCGAAGTTGGCTTCCGAGAAGGAGACGTAACCGAAGACATTCTCCACGGAGGTGAACGCACCACCGACTTGGAAGGAGCCTGTCTTGCCTTCAGCTACCTGGATGTTGATGTCCTTGTAACCAGGCTGACCAGTGTCTTCGGGCGTGATGTCGATGGAGCCTTGCTCGAAGAACTGCATGTTCTCCAAGGTCTGCCGACTCTTGCGGAGCTTGACCGTATCGAAAACTTCACCGGGCTCGACTAACAGTTCGCGGCGAATGATTTCGTCCTTGGTCCATTCCATGCCGCCGATATCGATCTTGCGGATGTAGCTGAGCTGGCCCTCACGGATGGCGTGGTTCACCCGCACTTGATTCGAATCTAACGTGTCGATACGAGTGCTCACTCTAGCGTCTGCATAACCACGCCGACCATAAAAGTCTTCCAAAGATTGAGCGTCCGCGTCGATGGTCTTCGCACTGTAGAGCTTTCCTGGAGCGAGTTTGAGGGCTCCGGCGAGCTCAGCATTCGAGAACTTGGTGTTCTGGCCGATGCGAATGTCAGATATCGTGAAGAGAGGGCCTTCGTCAACGTAGAGAATGAGATCGACATAATCACTGCCGGTGTCCACACGGCGAAGATCGTGGCCAGTGACCTGTGCGTTCATGTAGCCACGGTTCCGGTATTCGTTGACTACGTTGGATTTGTCGTTCTCTAGCATGAGATCATCGACTTTGTTTTTACCCGTGATACGGCTCCAAATGCCGCGCTGCTTCGTTGCCATGACCTTGTGTAGTTCCTTTGAGGGAATCGCGGTGTTGCCTTGGAAGAAGATCTTGCGGAGCTTGTTAGATGGGCCTTCCTCGATGCTGTAGATGACTTGAGTGAAGCCTGTTTCGCGATCCACTGCGGTGTTGTAGGTCACGGACACCTGGTTAAAGCCCTTCTCGCGATAAAGCTCTTCGATGTTAAATTTGCCTTCTAATAGTTTCTCTTCATCGAGTGGTTGGCCAAGCTCGGCTTTCACTTCGGTGGCGAGCTCTTTGTTGTCGAAACGGGTCTGACCTTGAAAAGTGATAGAGCCCAAGGTTCCTGTGGCCATCACCGTGACGGTGAGGTCGACGGAGTTGCCTTTCACTTCGGGAACGATGTCCACAAATTCCACGATCCGGCGTTCGCGTAGATTGATGATGTCCTCTTGCTGGTTCTCTGAGCTGAAAGGGGAGCCCACGCGAAGCTTCATGTTCGCTAGGATCCGATTCCGATCCACGGTGGCCACACCGAGATATTGCACATCGATTGACCGGATGATCTTACCCTCAGGCGTGTCGGCTCCACCTAGGAATTGAGCGTGAGCCGGATTGGAGAAGGCTAACGCCAGTAAGCAGGCAAGCGAGAGATGGAAGAGAGCAGTGGCAGCGCGGTTCATAGGAAAGGAGCTTCGTTTTAGATGTCTAGTGTGCGAATGGGAACCGAAAGAAGGGCAAATCTGAGTCGGTTTGTTGTGAAAACAATAAGTAATTCTTAAAACTCTCTAAGTTGGAAGTATCGCATTCGCGTTGGCGAAGAGATAGCTGGCTCGTGAGGAAATCTCAAGAACGAAAGCCCGCCGATCAGCGGTGGTAGGGTTCGCCTCGGAGCACCGTGTGGACCCGGTAGATCTGCTCCAAGAGCACGACGAGAGCCAGTTCGTGCTGTAGGGTGAAGCCGCTGAGGCCGAGCAGAAGGTCTGCTTTCTTCCGAATCTCAGGTGTGTGGCCGTTGGCACCGCCGATGAAGAGGTGAACGCGTTTCACCGAGTCGAGTTGCCACGCCCGCACTTTCGTGACGAAGGCTTCGGTTGTGAGGAGGTCCCCGCGTTCATCCAAGATGATATTGACAACGCCCTCACTACGAGTGCCCAACAAACTTTCGATCTCGGCAGCGTTGCCCTTCCGCATGATGCGATGCTCGCACGGTGTGTAGCGCTGCAAACGCTTAAGGTATTCAGCTACTCCCCGCTTTGCGTAATCCAAAGCAGGCTTGCCCACGGTGTAAAGTTGCCACTTCATCCTGTCGTGAGCCTCTCATGGCTGGCGAAGGGCCGCTAGCGTAGAATGGCTTGTCCCTTCCGGCTTGGCATTTGATCGCTCGAGCGTCGCTTGCGGCTGGGGTGGCGCTGGTCGGTTGTTCCCTATGAGATTGATTAATGCGCAGCAGTCGCCTGTTTCGGGCACCCATCCCCTCAAGGTTGGGATGAAGGCACCGAGCTTCGTTCTGAATGACGAGGCTGGAGCGAAGCGCTCTTTGGACGAGTTTACGGAGAAAGGGCTCGTTGCGCTGGTCTTCTGCCGCTCGGCCGATTGGTGACCACCTTGTAAGAAGCAGCAAGAAGCAGCAAGAAGCAGCTCGTGCAGTTGCAAAGTGAAATGGAGGCCCTGACGAAGGCCGGGGTGCAAGTCGTTGGGATTAGTTATGATGGGACGGCTACTTTGGCGCGATTCACGGACAAAGCGAAGCTGACCTTTCCGCTGCTTTCTGAACCTAACGCGGCAACCATCAACGCTTATCACATTCGGAACGAGGAAGCCGACAAGGACAAGCGCTCGCGTGGCGTCCCTCATCCTGGCACATTTCTTATTGATCAATCTGGGGTGATTCGGGCGAAGTTAGGTTACGAAGGGTATCGTAAACGCTATAAGAGCAGTGTTTCGTTAGGGGCCGTGGCGGCGCTTCAGGAATAGTTGCCTTGGCGACCCCCTGCTTGACCTGGCTGCTCTTGGCTGGATGTTTGGACTATGGCGAAATCTTCCAAAGTCAGTGTGGGCATCGATCTCGGAGGCACGAAGATGTACGCCGTGGTCCTGGATGAGAAGGGTAAGGTCATCGGTTCCGCTCGCAATCCGAGCCTTGGACATGAGGGTTCACGCAAGGGCTTGCAGCGCTTGATCGCGACAGCGCAGGAAGCCTTGGCCGATGCGAAGGCGGAAGATAAGAAGCTTAGGGGTGTTGGGGTCGGTTGCCCTGGCGTGGTCGATCTGGATAAAGGCATTCTGAAGACGGCTCCAAATCTTGGGTGGTCGGACGTGCCCGTTCGCAAAGTTTTAGGCAAAGCGCTGGATTGTCCGGTGACCGTGCTCAATGACGTGGATGCTGGGACCTATGGTGAGTACCGGTTTGGAGCGGGGGAGGGGACTTCTTCTCTGCTAGGAGTCTTTCCCGGTACTGGCTTGGGTGGCGGGTTTGTGTATCGAGGACAGATTCTTCATGGCAAGCGCTACAGCTGCATGGAGTTGGGCGATATTCGGGTGGGTGGATCGAGTTTGCTGCGTGGCGGCGATGAGTGGCCGACGTTAGAGGATCTTACGAGTCGCTTGGCCATTTCTTCAGCCATCACGGTGGAGGCTTATCGTGGAAAGGCGCCTTCGATGGTTGGGCTGCCCATCAATATGATCAAAAGTAAGATGATCTTGAACTCTGTGGCGACGGATGAAGATGCCGTGACTCAGATTCTTGATCAATCGATCCATATCTTGGGTACAGGTTTGGCCGGAGTTGTCAGCTTGCTTGGCCCTGAGATGATTGTCTTAGGTGGCGGACTGGTGGAGAAGTTCCCCGCGCGCTACACATCCGCTCTAAAGAAGCGACTGAAGCAACTTGTGACTCCCGAATTGATTGAAGATTTGAAGATTTGCCCAGCGAAGTTGGGCGATGATGCGGGCGCTCTCGGAGCGGCGGCATACACAGAAGTAGAACAGTAAACACTGCTTCATGAATCCGGAAATAGGAGACGCAGGCCAAGAGGGAGGAGGCGGCATCGGCACCCCGATCAAGCAGCGAGCCATGATCAACATCGGGCCGAGTGCTGTCAGCATGATCGTCTTCGAGGCTGAGGGTGAAAGTAGCAATCCTATTGAGGTGTTAGAAATGTTAGAGCAGCCGCTACCGTTGGCGGAAGATATCTTTCGCGATGGCTTGCTTTCCCGCGGGACGATTGAACGTTGTGTGAGGATCTTCAATCGCTTTCATGCGACTTTAAGCGAGTACGGATTGCTCGGTGCCAATCGGGTCGAGGTGGTCGCGACGAATTTGCTTTCTGAGGCAGACAATGCCGAGCTTCTCCTGGATCGATTGCAAGTTGCCTGCGGGATCGAGGCGCGTTCTTTGGATGATGGAGACATGACGCGTCTTGTTTACTTGTTCGTCGCCCGCCTCCTGAAGGAGCATCCGCAGTTAAATAAGGCGAGGGTGCTTGCCATTCATGTTGGGCCTGGAAACACGAGATTGATGCTGTTCAAGAAAGGGCGGATTGTGCAGTATAACAGTTACCGCATGGGAGCCTATCGGGTTGCCGATGCCGTCGAGAAGATGGGTTCGGACTCTGACAACCTGCTTGGTGATATCAAAGTCCACGTGAACGGAAGTATCGAGCAGATGCTGGGGGCTTACACGGATGAGACTGTCGATAAAGTGTTGGCAATTGGGCATGAGATTCAGTCGGTGGCGACGAAGCTTGCCAAAGACGAAGAGCTGCTTTTGAAGGTGGATCGTAAGGTGTTTAGGCGTGTTGCGAAGCAGGTTAGTGTCAAGAAAGAGAAAGAGCTCGCGAAGACTTATGAGGTGAATGTTTATGCCACTCGTCCGTTGCTCGCAGGCCTGGTTTGTAGCCTTGAGGCGGTCGGGAAGTTTGGCTTGTCTTCGTTGTATGTGCCGACTGGGCCCTTTGAGGAGAAGTTCTTGACGGGGCTTGCGGGAAGCGATTTCGCAGTGAAGCGGTTTGGTCACGAAGTCATTGGCTCTGCCAAAGCGCTGGCGAGAAAGTATGAAGTAGACAAAGATCACGGCCGCCACGTCGCTGCCCTTGCCGTGAAACTGTTTGATGAGCTGGTTGAACTCACCGCATTGCTGCCTCAGGATCGTCTCTTGTTAGAAGTTGCTGGGATTGTGCATGAAGTTGGTGGCTTTATTAGTCGCCGAAGTCATCACAAACACTCCTTCTATATCATCAGGAATAGCGAGATCTTCGGATTGAATGACGAAGAGACAACTCTGGTAGCCTTGATCTCTCGTTACCATCGTCATGGATTGCCGGAGCCTTCGCATCTCTTTGTCCGTGATCTCACGCGAGAGGGGAGGATTCGTGTTAGTAAGCTTGCGGCCTTGCTTCGGGTTGCGGATGCCTTAGATCGTGGTCATCAGCAGCAGCTTCAAGTTCAACAGGTGCGGGTGAAGAAAGATCAACTACGTATCCAAGTTGGGAATGTGGTTAATGTGAGTGTTGAGGAGTTGGCGATGCGGTCAAAGGGGGCCTTGTTTGAGCAAGTCTTTGGCCTCGAAGTCGTGTTAGAGACTGGTTAGATCGACCTGGATATCGCTTGCCAAGGCTAGGGCCCGCCCTTTGGTTGCTAGATGGAAATTCTCGTTGCCACCCTATGTGACTCTGCCAATGACTACAACGGCAAGCTGTGCATGCTTGGTTGTTTTGACACGATTTGTGCTGGGCAAATGCCGGTGGTACACCCGCAATGTTCGTTAGCATTGAGAATTTGTTTCCGTCCTGAAGACGAAGGTGAGCACCAGTTTCGCATCGCGTTCATTGATGATGATGGTAATGCTGTCATGCCGCCCTTTGAGCCGAAGATCCAGGTGTCATTTCCTACGGATAACTACTTCATTACACGCAATCTTGTACTGAATATTCAGAGGCTTCAGTTTAAGGCACCTGGCCAATACTCGATCGATATCCAATCGAGCGATATCATGCTAACGCGTATTCCGCTGCGGGTCATGCTGAACGAGCCCAAGCCGGCAAGTGAGTGAGTTTTGACAAATCCGGCGACCCGGAAGATGGTGCGGCACACCCAAATCCTTGACCATGCGACTTACAAACCTAACTGCTACCTTCCTAACGATCGTTAGCCTTGTGCTTACTGGCTGTCTCCCAGAGGAGATTGCAGCGGCCGATCCCGGAAAGACGACGGAAGTGAAGACGAAGGCTCCCGAGCTGAAAGAAGGCCGTGAACTTGCCACTTTTGGCGCTGGATGTTTCTGGTGCATCGAGGCTGCGTTGGACCAGCTCGAGGGTGTGGATGCGTGCGTGTCTGGTTACATGGGAGGGAAGACAGAGAATCCAACCTATAAAGATATCTGCCGTGGAGACACAGGCCACGCCGAAGTGGTCCAAGTCCTCTTTGATCCTAAGAAGGTCAGCTATGATAAACTGCTAAGCTATTTCTGGAAAGTCCATGATCCGACGACGCTGAACCGTCAGGGTAATGATGTGGGAACACAGTATCGTTCAGCGATCTTCTATCATTCGGACGAACAGAAAGCCAAAGCTGAGGCGCAGATCAAGAAGGTAAACGAGTCCAAGGTGTTTAAGGATCCTGTGGTTACGGAGCTTTCGAAAGTAGAGAAGTTTTTCCCTGCAGAAGACGATCATCAGAACTATTACGAGGAGAACAAAAACAACCCGAACGGCAACATTGGCTACTGCCGTTACATGATTGCTCCCAAGCTCGACAAGTTAGGCTTGGAAAAGTAGAACTGCGGGCATCATGGCCCGTCGACTTGATCTTATTCCTCTTCCCGCGAGCGTTGAATGGCTTGGGGCGATGAGTTGACAATTACTCTAGGCACGTCGCCTGTCTGTGAGGATGCGCTGATCGATGACAGCTTTGAGCCTGAAGGTTACGCGCTAAGCATCACTGCCGAAGGTGCCCTTCTAGAGGCGTCGACTCCTCAAGGCCTTGCTCATGGTCGGCAAACGTGGCGGCAACTGGTAGCCCAGGCGGAACGCGAAGGTGAGGGGTTGCCTAACATCGTGATCAAGGATGAGCCGCGCTTTCCTTGGCGTGGAGGTCACTTGGATGTCTGTCGGCATTTTTTTCCGCTAGAAGCGGTGAAGAGATACATTGATTGGTTGGCTGGGTACAAGTTCAATGTCTTTCACTGGCATCTGCAGAAGATCAGGGGTGGCGGCTGGAAATAGAGAAGTATCCCCGGCTTACCGAAGTGGGCGCTTGGAGAGATGATGGGGACGGTGGGCGCTATGGAGGATTCTATACGCAAGACCAAGCGCGGGAGATCGTGGCTTATGCGGCCGAGCGGCATATTACTGTGGTGCCAGAGATTGAGATTCCAGGGCACGCCATCGCGGCCCTTGCTGCGTATCCGGATCTTGGGTGCGCCGGGAAAGAGCTTCAGGTGGAAACGACATGGGGCATCTTTGGGGATGTCTTCTGTCCAGGAAAGGAGGCGTTGTTCTCCTTTTTCAAGGGAGTGTTAGACGAGGTCTGCGCGATCTTTCCCTCGACCTACATTCATATCGGTGGAGATGAGTGTCCGAAGACGGCTTGGAAGAAATGTCCCGATTGTTAGCGGCGAATGACAGAGGAAGGCTTGGGTGATGAAGAGGCCTTGCAAAGCTATGTCATCCGTCGGGTAGAGAGCTACTTATTGAGCAAGGGGCGTCGGCTTATCGGTTGGGATGAGATTTTGGAAGGTGGTTTGGCCCCAGAGGCCACAGTGATGTCCTGGCGAGGCGAAGAGGCCGGAATCACGGCGTCGCGTGCCGGTCACGATGTTATTATGTGCCCGAATAGTCATTGCTACTTGGATCACAAGCAGATAGACGATCCTAACGAAACGGTTGGGCAGCCAGAGGAAGTCTGCACTCTGGCAAATGCTTACTCCTACGAGCCTCTGCCCAATGGTATGGTGCCAGAGGAAGATGCCCGAATTCTTGGAAGCCAGGCGAATGTCTGGACTGAGTACATTCGTGATACTCGAGAACTAGAATATGCGACGTTTCCTCGATTGTGTGCCTTGGCGGAGGTCTTCTGGTCTCCGCAGGCGCTGCGAGACCTGAATGGCCTGCGGCAGCGCTTGCAGGGCCATGTAGCGACGATAGAGGCTCGTGGCATTCGCTGTTGCACGAGAGATCTCTAATTCTTGAGTTGCGCAGGAATGCTTCCTGCTTAGGTCAGGAGGTAGAATTTAGACCCATTACGCTCATGTCTTTCAAAGCTAATACCACCACCAAGTCTTCGAAATCGTCTGGCAATGCAGGGCGCCGTCGCGTTTGTTTCGAGGTGGATGCCGAGCCTGGTAGCCAGGTTTGCGTCGCTGGTAGCTTTAATTCTTGGAATCCGGAAGCACACGTCTTGCGCCCTGCGGCAGGTGCGGGGCACTTCAAGCGCATCGTGTATCTCGAGCCGGGTGCGTATGAATACAAGTTCGTCATCGATGGGAACTGGAGTGTCGATCCCAATTGCCCCTCATTTGCTGCGAATAATTTGGGGACGTTGAATAGCATTCTCGAAGTGTCTCCTGCAAAGAGGGGCAAGAGATAGGAGGCGCTGCCCAGGCAATGCTTGTTGCAAGGGGCTAGACCGTTTGATAGGCCTTAGAAGTGAAGAATCCTCGCATCCTTGTCGTCACGCCTGAGATCACGTACCTGCCTGCGGGTATGGGGAACATGGCCCAGCGGATGACGGCGAAGGCGGGTGGCCTGGCGGATGTGTCTGCTTCTCTCGTGGCTGCGCTCTTTGATCTCGGCGCGGATGTGCATGTGGCTCTGCCTAATTACCGGCAGATGTTCAACATGGACGTCTTCAACTTGGTGAACAAGGAGCTACGGCTCTATCACGGTAAGCTGCCAGCTGATCGCATTCACCTCGCGGAAGACCGGATCTTCTATTACCGGGATCAAGTCTACAGCTCCTACGAGGAAGACAACACGCGGATTGCCTTGATATTCCAGCGGGAGATCATCAACAACATCATCCATCGTGTGCAGCCTGATCTTATTCACTGCAATGACTGGATGACGGGGCTGATTCCGGCGATAGCACGTCGGTTAGGAATTCCTTGTCTCTTTACGATTCATAACATTCACTCGGAGCACGTCACTCTGGCACAAGTCGAGGAGACGGGCATTGATGCCGCCGAGTTCTGGGGGGGATTGTATTATGATGAGCCTCCAGGCTCCTATGAGCATGCGCGGACGCAAGTGCCGGTAGATCTACTCACGAGCGGAATCTTTGCCGCGCATTACATCAATTCTGTCAGTCCGAGCTTCCTCCATGAAGTCGCTGAGGGGCGTCACGCCTTCGTGCCGCCTCCTGTCCAGGCTGAGATGGCGAACAAGCTGCATTCTGGATGTGCCCTGGGTATTCTCAATGCCCCAGATGAATCCTACAATGCGGCGAAGGACGACGCGTTGGTGGAGAATTACACGGCCCAGACACATGTTTCCGGCAAGCGGGCGAATAAGATCGCATTCCAGAAGTACATGGGATTGGAGCCCAATCCAGACGCGCCCCTGTTCTTCTGGCCATCGCGTCTCGATCCCATGCAGAAGGGCTGCGAGCTACTGACAGATATACTCTTCCAGCTCGTCGACGACTATGGCAGCGAGCATTTGCAGATCGCCGTGGTCGCCAATGGGCAACATCAGGTCCATTTCCACGAGGTTGTCGGCATGCATCATTTGGAGGGCCAAGTGTCTCTGGTGAACTTCGATGAACAACTCTCTCGCTTGGGTCATGCCGCTTCGGATTTCATGCTGATGCCTTCTCGCTTCGAGCCGTGCGGTTTGCCGCAAATGGTCAGCGCGCTTTACGGGACGCTTCCTGTTGTTCACTCCACGGGTGGGTTGCGTGACACCATTTCACCGATCGATTTAGAGGCGAACACAGGAAACGGCTTCGCCTTCGATATCTATGATCAGCAGGGCTTTCGATGGGCGATTGACCAGGCGATGGAATTCTACCGCATGCCAATTGACGTGCGGGCGACACAGATCACGCGTGTCATGGAAGATGCCAAGGAGCGCTTCAATCATGAGACGACGGCCAAAGCCTATTTCGACATCTATGAGAAGATGCTACAGCGCCCGCTTACTAGCAAAGATGCTCATTCGAAAAGTAGCTAGCTTTTGGAGTGAATCGTTACTTCCTCGATGCCTGTTCCCCTTTGTGTGAGGATGCGTGCGCTGGCTTCGGGGTAGTGTGTGGATAGCAAGGCTCGCGAGCTGCCTGTGGGCAGGACGCTTAATGCTGATGCTAAGGCATCTGCTATCATGGCCGTAGGGGCTGTGACGGAAGCGGTGCGGCGAAATTCCAAGCCTAAGCCAGTGTGTGGATCGATGAGGTGGCTGAACTCACGGTTGTTAATCTTAATGGATTGATAGAGGTCTCCTGAAGTCGCGACCGCCATGTCGATGACATAGCGCGATGTTGTAGCTTCGCGAGAGTCAAGTTCCTGAGCGGCAATGCGCCAGCCGTCAGCGCCTGGCGGATGTCCCATCACGCGAAGATCTCCGCCGCCATCGACTAGCGCCGTAGTGATGCCGTGTCGTTTCAGCGTCTCGAGTGCTTCGTCTACTCCGTAGCCTTTGGCGATCCCGCCTAGGTCGAGCCGCATGTCTGGATGTGTGAGCCGCGCGCGGTTGTGGGTGTTGTCTAATGTGAGATGCGCGTGGCCAGTGGCTTCTAGTGCTTGTGCAAGTCGACTCTTTGTTGGTAGCTTGCCGTGTCGCCGGGAGTGACGCCATAGTCGGGTCAGAGGTCCCACGGTCATGTCAAAGGCGCCATTCGTTTGCTGGGCTAACCGCTGGCCGAAAGTGAGAACGGCTTCAAGGTCGGGGTGAAGAAGCGTCCAGTGGTCTTTTCCGGCAGAAGCTGAGAGGCGTGAGACCTCGCTAGTGGTCAAGTAGTCACTGAGCGATGCGTTCAGCGCATTCAGGCGTGTCGCGACGGCATCAAAAGTGACCTTCGCTTGGGCCTCGGTTTCTGCGTACAGGATCGTGCGGAACTGGGTGCCCATGGTTGCGTGGGCCCGTTCGAAGCGCGTGGTGGATTTCGTTTCTTTCCCTGGAGCATGTGAGGCAATGAGAGAAAGTCCGCTGAGGCTAACGAATCGTCTACGGTTCAGAAGGTGTTTCATTCAAGGTGAAAGTGCCAGACATCAAGCTTCCTGGAGGTGACGCGTTGGGTAAGATGGCAGAGAACGTTCCCGTAGAAGCCGAAGCGAAGTTCAGAATGAACTGTACTAGGCTGAAGGTGCTTGCTAGGGAAGAAGGGAAGACGGCGGTCGCGCGCGTGGGGCTATTCAGCGTGTAACTATAGTTCGTGACATCGCCCATGGTGCCATTCTTTAGTGTGACACGTGCGAAGCGATCGTCTCGAATGATGTACTTGATCCACGTATTCTGTGCTAAACCTGAGAAGGTGGTGATCGCTGCGTCTAGGGTCTTCCCGCCGATAGTTGCTGGAGGAAAGATAATGACAGGGTAATGAACTTGAGTTAGGCGAAAGAAGCCCTTGTTGTTTTTTGCGATGATGTTAGTTAAGCTGAAGGGTTGTTGCGCTGACGTCGTTTCAGAAGCGAACGCCACCCGCTCACTTGTCCATTTCTGAAGATCTCGGGAGATGAATAGTCGATAGTCAGTACGTTCTTCGAAATCGAGGTCTAACTCGAAGCGATCACCCTTCTTCACAATCATTGGCGTAATTTGTGAAACCACCGGCAACCCAGCCAGGTCTGGCTGGAATGCTAGAGCGTCGTCGCCCACTCGATCGATCGTGATGGATTCAATGGTGATTGGGGCGAGAGGGCGATCTGCCTGATCCGTAGAAACGCCAGAGATGGTTGTGGCAATAGCCATCCCTTTGATCAAGCCGCCGAAGATCGTATGCGCGTTGTTGAGCTCTGGAGTTGAGGCTACCGTGATGACGAATTGGCTTCCATTGCTGTTCGGGCCACTGTTTGCCATGGCGAGGACGAATGGTCTGTCGAATGTGCGCGAAGGATGAAATTCATCCTGGAAGCTATAGCCGGGGCCATCCGAATCGATGCCTGTGGGTGACCCTGCCTGAATCACCGAATTCTGGATCACTCGATGAAAGACAACACCGTCATAGAAGCCGCTCTCGATCAGCTTGCCTGTCGCAGGGTTGATCGCCTTCTGGGAACCCTCGACCAAACCTACAAAGTTGGACACGGCGAGAGGTGCTTCGTTGGGATACAGCTCTACTCTTAAATTTCCCGAGGAGGTGACGATATCAGCAAAGAGCCCGTCCTGTCCTGAGGCGCTGGCCAGAGATGAAAGTATAGCTAGAAGGGCGACGATAGAGTGGGAGAGGCGCATGCAGATGGGTGAGAGGTTTCTTTCAGTGGACCACGGAATGGTAGGCCATGCAACTGGCCCAGGGTTCCCCTCTCTGTGCCCTTTGACTTTCGGCGTGGCATTCCTTTCAGGGCTGAATACGGTCCCGATCATGTCTACGCGCCTGTTTCTACTGCTTTCTGTGCTGGCATTTGGTTTGTGGGCGGGGGCTGCGCCTGCCCAGGAGGAGAAGAACGTTCTTCCGGATCCGAATGGGATTTACTTCCAGTTCGCGATCTACTTCGCTCCGGAGCCGAAAGGTGACCCACTCAAAGAGGCGACCCGCATCTTCGACAAGAGCTTCGCCAGCCGTTTGACCTACCGCGCTGGAATTGTTCGCCTTACAGAAGGGGCCTACGTGGAGTTTCGGGAAGTGAAGCCCAAGGAATATGCGCCACCCGAGGTTGACTATTTAGAGCATAAAGGCTTCGGGCTCGATCCCGAGCAAAGCACCCAGCTCCAAGACTCCTCGACTGTCCTGGTGCTCGATTTCTTCGTCGTGAAGCCGAAGGATTACGATTACCTCGTGGCAGCAAACGAATTGGCTCTCGCGGTAGCATCCGCCACTGAGGGGTTCATCTGGGACGAGGAAACGCGTGAACTATTTTCTCCGGATTCATGGCGTAATGTCAGGCTTCCTGTGGGGAACTTCGTGTTCGCAAACACGAGTATGCATGCCTATCAGCTGCCCTCGAAGAATTTTCGCACCGTGTCTTTCGGCATGCGAAAGCTTGGTGGGCCCGATGTGATGATCACGGAATACACCACGCCTTTCTGGGAACCCATGTCTGAAATGATGCGTTTCCTGGTCTACCAGATTGCTGCTCCTGGACCGCTCCGAGCGAAGAAATCTTGGACGGGCGAGGAGCTGAAAACCATTCTCAAACTCAAAGCGCTTGCGAAAGATATCCCCCCACTGACTCTCGTTCCCGCCCCTTCTGAGCCTGGAGATCCCAGAAATACAATTCTGACAGTCGATTTCCTAGATTACCCCGGAAAAACTTATGAAGAGAAACAGGCCTATGCGATTGACCGATACTTCCGCCCGGATGGGGGGCTGATCAAGGTCTGGCGCGAGCGAGAAAAGCTCATGGCGCTCAGTGACGAGGCAAGAGAGAGTCTCAAGTCTAAGAAGGATCATTTCACAAAAGGGCTAGTGGAGAAAGAGCAACTAGTCATCAAAGCATTCCATCAGGACACCTACATATGGCTAAGAGTGAAGGCTTGGGTGGGCAATGACCTAAGCGGAGAACAAGTTCCAGACGTCGATGCGCTTGGGCGTGTTCCGAAGCAGCCAGGCAAGGAAGTCAAAGTCGCCTTTGATCAGGTCTTTGACTACCTTCACGTTCAACCCGACGGCAGCGAGGAGGGGAATGAGACAGGGAAGCTCATTCGGAGCCTCCAGAAGAAGTGAATCACGGGGCTAGAATGCGTGATTCGTTCTGATCTCCGTAAAATTCTCAAATCTGAAAGGTTTAGCTGAGCATAAAAGCTCTTTGGCCGGCAGATGTAAGTCTCCTGAAGATGCTTAAATTCAGTCCCTTTTGGGAATGGGCCTATGACGGATTTATTCAAATGGATGCAGATTTAAGGCCTTTAAAGGGCTTGACTGAGCATCGCCCCTGCTTTATCTCGTCGATGAGGTTGCTCTTTTATAGGGCAGCTTCATAGGATTGTAGCGCGTAGGATTCGTCCGGCTCGCTGCACTTCACTTGCAATCACAACCCAGAAAACAGAAACACCTCAACACACCAACCCTTAAGGTTAACCGATCTATGAGTATGACATCGAAAGTTAGTATCCCAGGGAATCGGGAGACACAAGGAGGTCTGAGTCGAGGGGGAAGCTCGATGAGAGGACTTCTCCTGGTAGCTCTTTCCGGCCTCTTTGCGGCAACTGCCGCCCTCGCGGCTCCCGCCCTCACGGCTCCTGCCGGCATCAAGCCAGCCGGAACCCCCAACGCTGAAATCGCTACGCTGAGCACGCAGAACGTCGAGTTCAAGTGGTCGCGAGGTGGGCTTAGCGATGCCCAGCTTAAAGATTATAGAGTCTTCGTAGGCTCCCTGGTCGGCTCCTTCGAAATTGCCCAGAGTGCAGTTATCCAGGATGGCGGCGATGGCAACTACTCAACGACTCTCGTGGTGCCAGCAAACGGCGGAAAGCGCGTCTTCGTGCGTCTTTCCTACACCGAGGTTGTAAGTGGAATTGAGGTTATCAAGAACGTTGACTACGTGATCAACGCAGCTGTTTCACCTCTCGTGGATGGCGATGCGCACTACGTCTACACTCCGGTTCCTGGCTCGACTTTGGACCTTCAGGATGTGGATGGCTGTAAAGCTTCCCCAATGGTAGCGTTCGACTGGGCTGTCGCAGCAGCAGCTGTCACAGCTGACGGTGGGAATCCTGACCAATGGTGGTTCTATCTTGGCAATGCCGGCAACAGTCGAGCCTTCTTCAACAGCGGCAAGCTAACTGCTGAGCAGCGTACTGTTACGATTGCGAACATCCCAACGGATGGCGACTCTTTGGTGGCGACTCTTTGGTGGAAGCGCGGCGATGCTGCATGGAGGTCGAGCACGTTCTCCTACGGCACTCCAAGTCTCCCTGCGATCACCTCGCCGACACCTGGCGCGAGTCTGTCTGGAACCTCGGGTAATCTCGGGTTGAATGCAAATGGCCTCCCAGTTCGTTATTGGTGGGTGTATGCTGGTCCAGAGCGTCAAAGCGTTGCTTATCTCAGTGACGGTCAAGAGGTCGATCCTTTGAATCCGAGTGTTACGCTTGCTCCTTTTCAGAACTTTCCTGATGATGGCAGCAATGTCTATGTGACATTGTTCTGGCGTCTTCAAGGTGACACTGCTCAGCAGTGGAAGTGCCGTGAGTATGTTTACAAGGCATCCTCTGGCCCTGCGATTACTTCTCCTGCAGCAGACGTTGTCTTGCCTACGGGTTCTGTGACAGATCCTTTGCTTGCCTCAAACACAGAGACTGTGACTTGGGATCCCAAGGGAACGGTTGCTTCCGGTTTTGAAGTGGTTTTGAATCACTCAGGTGATCCTAGCGACAACGGTGTTTGGAGAAGCGGTATTCTTTCTGGTTCGACTACGAGTGCTGAGATTCCTAAGGCACGTTTCACCACCAATGGTGAAACGATCTACATCGTCCTTCGCTATGCTGTGAATGGTGGTCTTGCCCAAGAGGTGTTCGATGGATCCGTTGTTGCTGCTTACGCAACCCGGAAGGCTCCTTACATCACCTCTCCTGGTGGCGCAACGTTGGCCAAGTGCACGGCTGCTGGCCTCGGTAACGAAGCAACATTCGAGTGGACGGATGGCAACCTAGCCGACGTCAAAGGTTACTGGGCTTATGTTGGTAAGTCTCAGGGGACTTCCGAGTATGCAAACACTGGCTCGGTTGCTTTGACGACGACTTCGGTATCAGTCAATAACCTTCCTACGGACGGGTCGGAAGTGTGGGTGCGTCTCTGGTATCTCGTCGACACGACGACAGCGAGTATCACCGGCACGCCAAACGTTGATGAGACCTTGACTACGAATGTGTACAATAGCCGTGACTTCCTCTTCTCCAACCCAAAAAGCCCTGAGATTACCTCTCCTGGCTTTGGTGCGACGATCAACGGCATCGAAAGGGCCGTCACGATCGACGCTCATTTCGTGCCGGGTGCTCAACAATTAGTGAGAAGCTTCTGGGTGACGGTCTCTTCAGCAGCTCCTGCTGGCGGCGATCCGAAGAACCCAGATCCAGGTGAGGCAAACATCGATAGTAGTGGATCTCTTGCGGCTACTGCGACGACCTTCAACATTCGTAATCTCCCTGTGGACGGTTCAGCAGTGTATACCACACTCTGGTGGCTCCCTGTTTCTGATCCAGGCACCAATGTTGGTTGGAACTACCGGACTTATCGTTACGTGTCTTCGAATGCAGCACCTCCTCAGTTGACTGCTCCTGATCCAACGACAGTGTTCGACACGAATGCCGCTGTGACATTCACTTGGAAGCCTAACGAGACAGTGGTCACCGGTTGGTGGCTCTACGTTGGCGATGGCGTTGGCAAAAACGACCGTCACAATTCTGGGTTCATTCAATCAGAAGTCCTGAGCGATGCTACTGTGGCTGGTCTGCCATTCGGTAACAGCTACGTTCGCCTCTGGTTCCTTGACCAATTCGGTCTCTGGCAGTTCATCGACTACGTCTTGGACAACCAGGCCGGTGGTACTGGCCCTGATGCTCCTACATTTCCTGTCGGCCCTGAAGGCGAGAATGATACTGACGGTGACAACTCCAACGGCATCTAACTGGTCCTTGTTGCTGATTTAATCAGCGTATTGATTCGGAGCGGCCAGCAGTGAAAACTGCTGGCCGCTTTCGTTTGTACATCAGTGCCGAAAATTGATGTCTCAGTGTCGACGTCCTCTCCCACCTTACAGGTCAGCCCACACTGAGTTGATCGAAAGAGGCGGTTGGAGCTTCATTGCCAGGCGATTCAAGGACCGGCGTTTTTCAAGCACCCCACACCTGCTCGGTGCCTAGAAAGCGCCACTCATTGAGTGGATCTCCCGCACTTTTTCGAAACAACACGATTCTCGACGATCTCCATCATCTCGATGTGGGTCGCTCTACTAGTAGGCCGTCCACATTGGGCCTCACCAATGTCCACTTGTCGTGTAGTGACCACTCATAGTAGCCGGGCCGTCTCTTTAGCGCATGGGCCCGCGAGGCATAGGAACCCATCGATGCGTAGAGACCGGCCAAGTCACCTGAGGCACGCAAGTGTCAATTAACGGCAATGGGAACGTCTCTTGGAGGCTGTCCCGGAGGGACTCGAGAAGATGGCTGGTGGTTGTTACCACCGGAGAAACCAGTGCCTAAGCAAGCGCGGTCACTCATCGCACTCATCGCACTCATCGCACTTATCGCACTTATTCAAAGTGTCGACGTGTTAGGATTCGGCTCTCGTTCGTTTCGCTCCACAATCAGTTACTTTGGAAATTGCCATAGATTCGCAGGCTCCTGGAGACCGGCGGCCTGATTCTCGACTACGAGGACGTCGGCGCTCCCAGATAACTCAGCCTATACAAGCCTCACCCTGAGGGTGAGGGTAGAGATGAACTCGCGGACACTCATCGCCCTCAGAATAAGTGACTTGCGCGTTCTCCTCTATTCCTCATTGCCGTTTCTAGGCTAGCCGCTTGTTGGTATCCGATTTTGGCGAAATAGGCGACAATGACAGTAAATTCTTACGCGCTCATCTGTAGGCTGAGCCGAGAGATTGCCATCTTCGCGCTCTATTGATCTTTCGCTCAATGGGTGTCGCCGACAAAGTCGAATCTAGCAGTCGTGCTAGATCCTAGACGAGTTCTGAGCGGTCCCAGCCCCCATTGATCATGGTATGATTGATCGCGAGCTTGAGGGTATCTCGAATGCTGTCGAGCGAATGATAGAGTTTGTAGACTGAAGTGGACTCTTGCTTGGCCATCCTCTGAACAGTTTCCTTTGAATGATAGCGGCGTTCTAGGAGTTTCCGGTCTGAGTGATCAAGGCTTTTTAGTGACTTTGCTAAGGCTTCGAGTCGAGCGCCGAGCAATTCTGGATCTCCATCGAAGTCAGCTGACCTGGCGTTCAGATAACAATGATTGTCAAAAACTAGGCAGTCACGCCTGCAGCGCTGTCTTTGTTTTAGCACCTGTAGAAAGGCAAACCTACAAGCCCAAGCAACGAAAGGTCGTGTAGGATCGTAGGCATCAAATTTCAGCCAGAGAGCGATGGACGTTTCCTGAAGAATGTCATCGACGGTCCCACACTCGGGTTTGAGAGAGAGCACGTATCGGCGAATGGGAGAGAAGCTCTCGGACCATAATTCTTCGAAACGCGTCTGGTTGATGTTAGAGGAAGATGCTGTGAGCGAAACCATGAAAGGAAAGGGGCGTCCGGTACTCTGACAACCCCATGAAGTCAGAGTCCGGACGCGTTGTTGGGCGATGCTCTCGCTAAGGCCACCACGCCTCGCGCCCATGAAAAGAATGCGGGTTGGGGAGCCACTAGAGAAACCGGAGTCTCTCTAGTGGCTTTGTTCTACCTATCCATAGTCTGAAGCGTGCTCATATCGTCTGAATGGAGCCCCACCATTGGTCTCCATGCAGGGGAGAGTGTGATTACGCCTCATGGGTGTTTGGCTTGGATGCTGGTAGGTAGGTAGTGGCTGAGCGGAAACCGTGCAGCGCTTGGTCTGACGGGGGCAGGGGCGCATAGCGCCCATTGAATCTTGAGACATCGCGAACCGTTAGGATCCGTGAATCCCGTAGTAGAACGGTTCTAGCGCTTGGTTATGACAAATTATTCGACGAAGTAGGTCTGCATGAGAAGACGATTCGACGTCCAAATTGGGTTAGGCCAAACTCCCATCGAAAGCGTTTCCATCCCTCTCAATAGCCGTGATGAATTGCCTCCAGTTCTCGCCGGGCTGCAGTGGGTTTTCAAAACTCCCGAGATCAATGAGGAAATTTTTGCTCTGCTCGAACGCCAGATTGTTGGAGATAAGCAGGAGACCGGCCGCCCTGGGATGGATCTCTGGCACATCCTCGTGCTCGGAGTCGTCCGACTGGGCCTCGGATGCGACTACGACCGGCTCGAACACGTCGCCAACCACGACAGCTTGGTGCGTCAGATCATGGGCCTGCCGCACTTTGACGAACGCCAACACTTTCACCACAGAACGATCAGCGACAACGTGTGCCATATCGATGCCCCCTTGCTGGAGAAGATCAACGAGATCGTCGTTCAACACGGGCGCAAGGCCTTGAGTGGCAAAGAGCAAGCACCGCGGCTTGAAGTGAAAACCGACAGTTTCGTCCTTGAAAGCGACGTCCACTATCCAACGGACTGCAACCTGCTATGGGACGCCTGCCGCAAGTGCATCGAACTGCTCAGCCGGCTACACGAGAAACGTAATCTTGGTGGTTGGCGCAAGAATGCTTACTGGAAAAGTGAAGTTAAGAACGCCAAACGGGCCTGCGAACGCATCGTCTCCAGAGGAGGACCTAACAAAGCCGAACGCACACTCAAAGCCGTGCAAGACTACTTGGAAAAGGCCTATGCTCTCGAGAAGAAGGTCAATGAGAGTATCATTCTGCTCAAAGCTCAACCTTTGAGTATTCTTGAATTAAATACCCTCGCAGAAGTCGATTTCTTCCACGAAATGCTCATCAAACACATCGATCTTGTTGAGCGTCGGTTAGTAAGCCAAGAGACGATTCCCCACGAAGAAAAAGTCTTCTCGCTGTTTGAAGTGCATACCGAACTGATCAAGAAAGGCAAGACTATGCCACCGGTGGAGTTTGGGCATCGGTTCTTGGTGAGCACAGATCAGTTTCAGTTAGTGGTCGATTACAAGGTCATGGAAGGCGGCAGCGAAGGAGCGGAGATCATTCCAGTGGTAGATCGTCTGCTCAATCGCTTTGGCGAAGGCTCCCTTGCCAGTTTGAGCACTGACAAAGGCTTTAGCAGCAAAGAAGACCGTGAGCTGCTCGAACTGTATATCGACGAAGTGATGATGCCCAAGAAAGGCCGGAAGAACGCCTTGGAGGTGGAACGCGAGCGAGAACCACGTTGGCTCAAGCTCAAAGACCAACACAGCGAGGTAGAAAGCAACATCAACAGCCTCGAACATCATGGACTCGACCGTTGTCCAGACAAAGGACTCAACGGGTACAAGCGCTACGCGGGGCTTGGAGTCTTGGCCTACAACCTACACAAAATCGGCAAAGGCCTACTTGAGAAGGCCGCAGCGGCGGGAAAGAGAAAGCGCACCGACTAACAAAGCGTCTGCCCCAAGAACTATGGCCAGCGAGAAGAGTTGCGCCCTAGCGATTAGCTGTTTTTAGAAAAACACCGGAACAAGGCCCGTTTTTCTAAGAAAACGGGTCCGCAGAACTCCCTCTCGAAGCGTAGCCAATCTTTAGGCTAACATAACTGCGAGCAATCGCCGAATCTAAGGCTGTTTTCTCTCAGGCACTAG
>CALLLI010000153.1 GCA_938082635.1 uncultured Verrucomicrobiales bacterium | reverse complement strand
AAGTGATTGCTCACTCCAATGACCGTGAGCAAGGGCAACTTGTAAGTCTGCCTTCCCCTCCGCAGGACCCGCTCGTTTAAAACTGTGAGCAGGCTATTTAGAATAGCACTGTTCGCATTGAGCAACTCATCGAGAAAGACTAGCGACGCTTCAGGAAGCATCCCTTCCGTATTCGTCTCCAGAACGCCCTCACGCAGCTTGCGAATATCGAAGGGGCCAAAGAGTTCGTTCGGCTCTGTGAATCGCGTAAGCAGGTACTCGAACGTCTCCCCTTCCAAGCGCCGCCCCAAATCATGGACGAGCGCGCTCTTCGCTGTGCCGGGAGGCCCTAGAATGAATAAGTTCTCCCCACCGGCAAGGCAGAGCCCTAGAAGATCGATGATCTCCGCCTTCCCCACGAAGGCGGCTTTCATCGGCTCTAGGACCCGCTCTTGCAAGCGGCTACCGATATTCAAAGTGTCTTCAGCCATGGCATCCATCTAGACTGACCTTGGCAAGGTACGCATCCTTTGCCAACACTTCTCGGTGCCAAGTCTAACAGTGAGCAGTCAAGGCTAATGACCAGCTGGCCCAAGTTCGGCCAGCTCTGGATTATCGGGCTTGGCGTCCTGAGTCAGCTTCATGCCGACAGGCTTGCTCACTCCGAACTCCTGCATCGTCACTCCATACATGACGTCTGCACGGTTCATGGTGCGTTTGCTATGCGTGATGATGACAAACTGACTATGCTCGATGAAACGATCCAGCATCTTCACGAAACGCGCGATGTTGGCTTCATCAAGAGGAGCATCCAACTCGTCGAGCACGCAGAACGGAGAAGGCTTCACCATGAAGATAGCGAATAGCAGAGCCACCGCAGTCATGGAGCGTTCACCACCAGAAAGGAGGCTGATCGTCTGCAGCTTCTTACCCGGAGGCTTCGCGATAATCTCAATACCACTCTCAAGAGGATCATCCTCATCGAGCAAGACAAGATCAGCTTTACCAGACTCTCCAAAGAGTTCACGGAACATGAGCTTAAAGTTCTCGCGAACCTTAATGAATGTCTCGGCAAATTGCTTGCGAGATTCCGTGTTGATCTTCGTGAGCACGCGGAGCAATTCCTCTTTGGAGTTCGTCAGATCCGTATGCTGTTCCGTGAGAAACTGCAGACGCTCTTCCGTCTCTTCATATTCCTGAATCGCATCGAGGTTCACAGGCCCCATACTGTCGAGCTTGCGACGCATCTCCTTAACAGAGGCCTCAATGAAGCCCCAATCCGGCTCAGCAGCCTCTGTGAGTTCGCCTGTTTCAGAATCGATCTCCAAATCCAATTCCAATTCGGCTTCAGAATCGACGCTCTCAGGAGCCTCGGAGCCATCAGAAACCGTCGTCTCCTCGACCTTATTCGAGCGAGACCGCCGGTTGCGTGCCTTCTGAGATTCTAGCGCTAACAATAACTGATGTGCATCCGGACGGAAATTCTCGATCTCCACCTGGTAACGTTCGATGATCGCTGCTGTGATACTCTCTACCCGCAGATCGAGCTGCGTCGTCCGCACCTCTTCCCGCCCACGCTGCTCTTGCACCTTGCTCCGCTCCTGATTCTTCTGAGCTAACAGATCCTCAAGATCGCGCACCTCTTGCTGCGACGCCTTACGATTCTCAGAAGAGGCGAGCAACTTCAGATCCACTTCCGCCACTTCTGTCTCGCTCTGGCCGACGACTTCAGTCAGCTCGGCATTCTCTTTCTCAATGGCAGCCAAACGCTCTTGGTGACTTTCGATCTCACTCTGGTGGCGCACCTGGAGTTGCGAGAGTTCCTCCAAACGTCCCGCCATCGGATTGCGTTGATTACGCAGCGATTGCTCAGTCTGCTCCTCGACAGCCAGTCGAGTCCGAAGTGAATTCACACGCTCATTAGAAGACGCCTCTTGCTCTTCCAGAGTCTTCATATCTGACTCCGCTTGGTTGAGGTCATTCTGGACCGCTTCCATCGCCGCCTGCTTCTCCTTCTGTTCGTTAGCGATGCGTTCCACATCGGCAGCGAGAGACTCTTGGCGGTTCGCTAGGCCTTCTTTCTCCTGATTCAACTTATTCTCACGTGCAGCCACACGCTGGATCTCCATGGTGACCATGCGTCGCTGGTCTTCCATGCGAGACCGATTCAGCTTGTGCTGCTGAGTCGTCTCTTGCAGCTCTTCGCGCTCGACCTGAGTGTCTTTCAACGATTCCTCGAGCTTCGTGACGACCTGCTGGGCCTCGGCTTGCTCTTTCTCTTGAGCGACGGCCTTTTCCTTAAGCTTTTGAATCTCTGCCTGTTTCTGAAGGATGGAGTCCTTAGCCTGACGAGTGCTTCCACCATAAATCACACCAGACGCTGACAACGACTCACCACCTAAGGTGACAAATGCAGAGCCCGCATGTTGAGGCTGGAGAATCCGAGCCTTAGGCACAGAATCAACAATGAAGACATTTGCTAGAGCCTCGTTCACCCATGCCTGGATCTTCGCATCCACCTTGACCACGTCTAGCACGGCAGTGACGCCGTCAGCAGTAATCGACGGCTTCGCCGAAGCGGCAGGCGGTGCGCTGTCTTCTGGCAGGATCGACGCATAACCAAGCTTCTTAATCGAGAGACGATCTATCATTGACTCGGCCACAGTCCCGTTCGCGACAAGCACAGTCTGCAAATGCTCGCGCAACGCGGCTTCAACAGCAGCCATGTATTTATCATCGCTAACATGAATCAACGTCCCAAGCACACCACGCACAGAGTTCTTATAAGTCTCAGGATCGTCGAGGCCCTTGATTAGGCTTTGCGTTCCCTTCTCAAAGCCTTCCCCTTGCTCGACCCACTTCTGGACCACTTCCAGACGAGAACGCGTGGAAGACATCGTCCGCTCGACTTCACGAAGCCTATTCCGCTTCTCATCTTGCTCTTTGCGCAACTCCCGCACTCGCTCTTCCAACGCGGTGCGTTTCGTCTCGCAGACCTCCAGCGCCGTGGATTGTTCTTCGATCGACGTGGCTAACTGAGTCACGTCGCCATCGAACTGCCCACGTTCAGAAACCAAGCCAGCGCCTTCCTCTTCAAGAACGGCCAGCCGCTGCCCCTCATTCTCTCGGCGCTCCAACTTGCTCGAATGGGACGCTTCAAGATTGGCCAGCTGACTGATAAATTGTTGCCGCTGATTCTGCGCTTTCGAAAGACGCATCTGAATCTCTGCCCGCTTCTGACGCACTTCTTTGTCAGATTGTTCAGCTGACTGAAGTTCAGAACGTTGTGAATCCAACTTGGAAACGATCTCTGTCAGGCTCTCCTCCGCTTGAGCTAAAGCATTCTCCTGAGCAGCCAACTTGGACATCGTGTCCTCGATGGCTATCTGGTTCTGCTCAACATACTGCCCCATTTCCTGAGACCTCTCCTTATTGAATCCGAGACGTCCCTGGCTGTTCTGAATGCGACTGCGCAGCGTCATCTGCTGCTGTGAGAGTTCGTGAAACTCAGTTTCGAGTTCCTCTAGCCGCTCACGCTGTCCACCGAGAGAGCCACTCTTCCCCTCAATCTCGGACCGGCAAGACTCTTCCTGCTTCTCAAGAGATTCGATAGACGTCTTCAACTCCGCTTGCTCAGCTGCCAACTCGCGAAACTGCCGATGAGCAAAGTGAGTGTCCAAAGTCGTGAGATCATCAAGCAACTCCCGATAACGACGCGCCTTGTTCGCCTGGCGTTGTAGAGAATCTCGCTGACGGGTCAGCTCCGACATGATGTCAGCCACACGAACCAGGTTCGACTCGGTGTAGTCTAGTTTGCGCAAAGCCTCACGTTTCTGAAACTTGAACTTGGTGATACCAGCGGCCTCTTCAAAGACGTTGCGGCGATCTTCCGGCTTAGAAGAAAGCAACATGTCAATCTTGCCCTGCTCCATGATCGAGTAAGCACTTCGCCCGATCCCTGTGTCCATGAGGAGATTCTGAATGTCTTTCAGACGACACAGCTTGTCATTGATCCGATACTCTGACTTTCCATCACGGAAGACGCGACGTGTGAGTGAGACTTCATTGAACTCAACTTTCAGCGCCTCCTCACAATCAGCAAATGTCAGGGTCACCTCTGCCATACCCAATGGCTTGCGCTTGTCCGTTCCATTGAAGATGACGTCTGCCATCTCGCCACCACGCAGCGCCTTGGCGGAGGTCTCACCCAAGACCCAGCGAATGCCGTCAACCACGTTTGACTTACCGCATCCGTTAGGGCCAACAATCGCCGTCACCCCAGGGTGAAAAGCGAATTCCGTTCCGTCCGCGAAGGACTTAAATCCGTGTAGAAATAGGGACTTTAGGCGCATATATAGTTAAGAAGTCTTAATTATTTAGTTAAGTTAAGTTAACCAATTTTATAAGCCATCGTGGCTGACGCAGAATGACCAGGCCCTCTGCCCTTCGCAAGAGAAATCTCCAAGCTGACCCACGATATTGTGTTCCATGAGAATCTGACACCCCAAGATGTTGTGCTTACCCCCTTAGAAAGCCACGGCTGAGCCTACCGAATATGAAGATTCCAACCTCGTCCACTCAGCCTACTGAGCCCAATCCACCGATGTGGACACGTAGAAATTCTGAACGTCTTCAATAGTTCAAAAGGCTTAACCTCTTGCTAAACCAAGGGGCACCCTGGATAGAAACAGCTCCTATGTCCGAAGACTCCCCAGATAAGGCACCCGAGGAAGTGATCGCAGCGAAAGTGGCCCCTCCCCAGGACAATCCTTTCGCCAACATCATCATCAACGTGTTAGCTCCCGTGCTCGTCCTTAGCTACCTGAGCAAGGACGGCGACAAGCTTTGGCACGTCGGCCCCATGTGGGCCATGTTTATCGCGCTCGCGTTGCCCATTGGCTACGGACTCTGGCACTACGTTAAGTATCGGCAGATGAATATCTTCTCGTTAGTGGGGTTGCTGTCTGTGCTTCTAACCGGTGCCATCACCATCTATCTCTGGTCGGGAGGACAAAGCGTTAGAAAGAACGCGGCACTTCTCTTTGGCATCAAGGAAGCCGTTCAACCACTGATCCTTGGTTCACTCTTTCTCATCACTCATAAGATGGGCAAGCCCCTCTTCAACCTCTTCCTCTACAACGACAATATCTTCGATCTTCCGCGAATCGAGGGCGCGGTCAAAGAGAGAGACAACCAAACGAACTACCAAGCGCTGCTGTGGAAATCCACGATTCTCTTCTTCGGTTCCTTTCTCATCAGTAGCGTGATGAATCTAGCATTGGCCTTCCACTTCCTAGGAGATCTCGACCCCATGAGCGCTGATTGGAAACAACTCTACAACAAGGACGTGGCCAAGATCACCGGTTGGGGCTTCGTCGTGATCGGCGTTCCGCTGCTCGTTGTCAGCGGCTTCATTCTCTGGTATCTTATCGCTGGGTTGAAACGGCTCACGGGCCTTGAAACCGAGACCATCATGCAAGCCCGTTAATCGCACCATGTGGTTAGGCCTAGCTCGACGACGCTCCCTTGTCCTTCCTAGCTGGAAGGGGTGGCTACTACTCCTAGCAATGCTAGCCGGGGCCAGTCTCTTTCTGTTTCGAGGCGCCTACCCTTACCTCGCTGCCGAATCTCGCCTACCGAAAGCAGATGTTGTCCTCATCGAAGGCTGGGTCTCTGATTACGCAGTGGCCCAAGCAAAGGCGGAACTGGAAGCCGGACGCTGTGACTTGATCTGCACTGCAGGGGTCGACTTGGAAAAAGGCAGCCTTCTGATGGATTGGAAAGACTGGGCCACCCTGGCTGCGGAGACCCTGAAGGCCATGGGCGTCCCCGAAGCGAAGATTCTCTCTGCTCCAGGAGGCGCCAGCCAGCGTCATCGAACCTATATGGGTTTCAAGAAAGCGAAGGAGACGCTAGCCTCGCTGAACAAGTCTTCCCTTCGCATCAATGTCATTACGGAAGGCCCTCACGGTCTCCGTAGCACCACCGTCGCACGCAAAGTCTTCGGCGATTCTGCGACCATCGGCGTGATTTCCGTCGCCCCAAGCGCCTACGACCCAAAGCGCTGGTGGACAACCAGCAGCGGACTGAAGGGCGTCTTCATGGAACTCATCGCCAGCACCTACGAACGCTTCGCTGACAGCGGTCGCTAACCCGAGTTTCTTGTTAGTGTGTCAAAATCGGCTATTTTGACGATTACTTTCAACTCGAAACATCATAACTCGTTGACAATCAACGCTTCGATTTCTGAGTTTCATTTTGTAGTGCTTAATTTTAACTTGTCGGGGTTGACTTTCTTCCGCGGTCCCATAGCTTGGCGGTCGTGTATTTCCGAACCAAGACTATCAAAGGCACTCCGTTGCTTCAACTCGTCGAATCCTACCGCAACGCCGAGGGTTCCCCGCGGCAGCGCGTGGTTGCTT
>CALLLI010000152.1 GCA_938082635.1 uncultured Verrucomicrobiales bacterium | reverse complement strand
TGTCGATCGCCCAGACTTCATCCGCTTTGGTGATCTTGCGATCTCGCAGAAGATACGGGTATTTAGGGTTCTCGGGCGCTGCTTTGGTCGTGCAGGGCTTGCAGTAGACCGCCTTGATTCCAAGGTGTTCCATCATCTTTCTTGTCGCCCAACGGCTTGGATCATAGTCGTTTCTTTTTAGCACGACAGCTAGTTGACGTGCTCCCATCGTGGGGTCTTTCGTGTGAATTATCGGGAGCAATGTTAGCATTTCCTCGTGTTCAGGCTTTGGTTGCCATGCGGTTTGCCGCTTGGGTTCTAGCCGGTTGCGATTCACTTCGAGAAGTTTGCACTGTTGGCGGATGCTGAGCTGAGGATGATCTCTTTCTACCATGGCTTTTCTCATGGCTCGATCCCCAGCTCCTCGCACTTTTTTACGAGGAACTCCTTCTCAACGACGACGCGTCCCAAGGTTCGTTCCAGCGCTTCTGTGCGCTCTGTGCGCTCTTTGGCTTCATCGAATTCTCGATTCTTGGCGTTCTTCCGCTCAAAGAGAGCACTGCCTTCGGAGAGCAGTTCTTTCTTCCATGCGGTGACTTGTGAGGGCGCTATCTTGCGCTCTGCGGCGATCTCGTTGATGCTTCTGAGACCTTTCGCTGCCTCAAGGGCGACGCGGAATTTGAACCGCGCTGAGTGGTTTCGTCTTGTATTACGTTTTGGTATTCTGTGTAGGTTTAATGTTACTTTCTTAACCTATCTGGAATCCTTAACCAAGCTCTAAGATTGGCTCCGTTTTGACCAGCCACCTCATTCGTCACATCACTAAAGAGAGGCGTGGTTTCTGTAGCTTGCACTTCTTCGAACTCTGCCAGAACAAGACTATCCATTTCCCACAAACTGTTCGCGTCTTTGCGAGACCAATTAATCTTCCAAGTGATGTTCTGTTGCACGAAACCTTGGTCACGCGCAGGGCCGGTCACCTCGACGTACACTCCTAAAATCCCACGATCACCCTCCATGACCACCCGAAAGATTTTCGTGTGAATATCCAGCGGTTTGTTAGGAGCGAACGGTTGCAACCAACCTTGCACAGCCTTCTTCAAATCCGTCTCAGAAGCATCCTGATTAATCGCTCCCTGTGGAGGACGAACGACAAAACCTCCAGTCAGCGGCATCTCCGTCAGCTTCGACGGACGCATCTCAGCTACCCCAATCTTAGGGCTGATCTCTTTCACAATCTCCGCATCCCATGAGCGCTCAGCGAAGGGAGCCACCCACTATTTGACCAAAGGCTTGATCGTATCATGAAAGACCTCGCTATCCCAGCCATCCACAGCGGCGGCGACACGCCGAAGTTCATCCGCCAGGAACCCATCCACGGACGCCTCAACCGTGCCGGGAACCTCTGCTGCAGGCGGCACCGCGGACACCGCGCTGAAAACGAGGAGAACAATTACTCCGAACAGGGGAAAGAGCTCCATCCCACGACTCCACCCGAATTCAGCCGAGGTGTCAAATTCGACACAAAGATTGTCAATTCATACCCACGGAGTAGGCTTGACCTGTGAAACTCGTCATCCAACTGGTGCTTCTAGCGCTCGCCTTCCTTGGCGGGATGGCCTTGGAACGTCGTTCCGAAATGACGAAAGCCGTCGAGCATCACGTCTCATCCGTAGCCCCCGCACCCGGCCTCAGCCTCGAGCGAGATACAGACGCACAAGATACGGATAGCAACCAACACGTGCCAGTCCAAGAGGCCCAAGCAAAGCCCACGCTAGCACACCTGCTAACTCTATCAGAAGAGCGCAATAAGCATCGAGCCCTAGACAAAGTGCCGCCGAGTGAGCTCGCTGCGATGCTAGACGACTTGCGAGAATCGAACGACCAAAGCCCAGAAGCTCGAGCACTCAAGCGCGTTCTCTATAATCGTTGGGCAAACGAGCAGCCACTCGCCGCCCTCAAACATGCGCAGGCTCACGAGAAGAACCCACGGCTCAAAGAGCAAGTCATTCACCAGGCGTTCGCAAGACTAACCGAGCGTGGTGAAGTGAATGCGGCGCTGGAAGCCTTCGGCAAATTAGAAACACGTCGCCAGAAAGAAGAAGCCATTAGCGCCATGGCCCACCGCACCAACCTGGAAGGCCTGCCATTCCTAGCCGACTTCTTTATGAATGACACGCCCAATGTCCCCGTTGAAGCCCTCTTCAGAGTGTGGGCTGAACGCGATCCGGGTGGGGCAGGCATCCTCGACCTAGCCGCTGCAGGAGGCTCCCGTGCAGTCCATGCCGCCTTGGAAGGCATGGCGATGAGTGACCCTGAAGCCGCGTTCAGGATGGCTCAGGAATTTGATCCAAAAGCGATGCCAGCAGCTCTGCGGGCGCTCAGCCACGTAGATCCCACGCTCGCTGCCGCTGAACTTGAAACGCTCCCTCTCGGCCGTCAACGCAGTGAACTTGCTAGAGAAATTGCCCACCGCATGGCGCAAGACGACATTGGAGCCGCCTTGGCCTGGACAGAAACCTTAGATCCTGCAGCCAAGCGTGAAGCGCTCCAAGAAGTTTCCCAAGAATGGGCCCGCCATGATCCTCAAAGTGCCGCCGAGCATGCCCTCACACTATCAGATCCTCATCAGCAACGGGATGCGGTCAGTGAGGCCACGCATCACTGGGCTCGTGACAATCCCAGTGCAGCATTAGAATGGGCCAACAACTTGGAAGGCGACACAGGTCTTGCTGCAATACGCGGCGTGATCGGCACCATCGCAGACAATGACCCGCAAGCGGCAGCGAGCATGATTGATCAACTGGATTTCTCGGCAGCCCCCGGAGATGCCTACAGTGACATGGCGGGCGATCTCGCCGGACAGTGGAGTAGGTTTGACCCAGAGTCGGCTGCAAACTGGGCACAAACCTTGCCTGCAAAGAACGATGCGCAACACCATGCCTTCGAGCGCGTGGCGGATCACTGGGTCGAGCAAGATACGTTAGGTGCCTCCGAGTGGGTTGGCGGTCTTCCAGAAGGAGAACTCCGCGATATCGCAGCCCGACGGTTGGTCGAACACATCACACCAAGCGATCCAGACGCCGCTTACCAATGGGCGCTCAGCATGAGCGACCCTGGCGACCAAACAGAAATGTTGCATCAGGTATTCGAACAATGGCAGGAACGCGATCCCCAGAGTGCTGAAGCCACCTGGAATGCGGCGCCCATTTCTACTGAGCAACGCCAAGAATTAGGCAAGATCTTCAGGAACGAGCCCTAGCACCTATCCAACAATGCGTCCCTTTGTTCCATGTAAGGTAGCTCTGGCTTCCAGCCGAGGTCTTGGGCTAGAAGCCCAAGCTACCTTACATGGAATCGCCATCTTCGTGCCTTTGTGCCTTTGTGTGAGCAGTCTTTCGCTAAGCTGATGCTCTGGTGCTTGCATGGTGCCTTAGGTTCTTATCGCGATTGGGAACCAATCTTTCCCAACGAGCGCCACGTGGACCTCTGGACAACGAAGCCAGGAACAGACTTGGCCGAATGGGCAACCCAGTGGGTGGAAACCGTGGCGAAAAAAGATCCCTATCCGCGTCTCGTCGGCTACTCCATGGGCGGCAGGCTCGCTCTACACGCCTTACTTGCCGCACCGACACTTTGGCAAAGTGCGGTGATCGTGTCGACTCATCCTGGCTTACGCTCTGGCCGTGCCAAACGACGCGCTCACGACGAAGCATGGCTCGAACGCTTTCAACAGGAACCGTTCGAGGACGTGATCCGCAATTGGAATGCCCAACCAGTCTTCAACCGAGAGTCTTCACTCGCAACACCGGAGAGATTCGAGCCTAGCATGGCTCAGTGTTTCCAAGAATGGTCTCTTGGGAACCAAGAATCACTCTGGGATCAGTTAGACCAAATCACTTGTCCCGTGCAGTGGGTTTGCGGAGAAGAGGATACGAAATTCAGCAACCTCGGCCGAGAAGCGGTGACGATGCTGCCACAGGGCAAGTATGTGAGTGCGCCAGGTTGCAAGCATCGTGTTCCATGGGAATGGGAAGATTTCGCATCGCTCACAACCGGAAGGTAGCGTCGGCTTCCAGTCGACGGCTCGGGCTAGAAGCCCAAGCTACAAGGCCTCCAGCTCAGAAAGTGGGCCAATGATGACGGTGTTCTTGCGCAAGCGATAGTCGAGTCCCACGAGTTGTAGCGCATAGGTCATCGTATCCGCAAGAGAAACGTTGGTGAGATCTAAACTGATCCTCGGCTCGACACCCTGAGCACTACTAAGGCGAGCGTCGAGTTGACGTTGTTCAAGATTGTCGAGCTCCACCAGCTGACGGTCGTATACTGCCACGCGCCACGATTTGTGAAAAAGAGAGGAGCTGTTATTCAGCTACCTTGCTTTACCATCGCTGGCCAAGATGATCCGCCTAGAACTCACTGACCAAGACTTGACCGACGTTGCCGAAGCACTCGACGACCCTGCGACTACCGATAAGAATAAGACCAAACTCTTGGTCATTCGGATGCATCATGAAGGGGCTAGATACGGCTTTATTGCCAAGGTCCTCAACCTCCATGCCAACACCATCACCAACCATCTCAAGGAGTATTCCAAAGGTGGGCTCACCGGCACTCTCGAAGATCAGTACCCTCGACCTAGTACAGATCGGCGGAAGTCCGTTTAGGCGGGAAAGCCTTTGGACATCCATTTGAATGGTTTCGCCATGGTCGCATTGTAGTAATCGATGAAGGCCATGATTCGGTCGCGGAGTTGGTCAGTTGAAGCGAAGCTGCCAGTTCGAAGCAGCTTGCGAACCAGAATGCTAAACCAGATCTCAATCTGATTGACCCACGAA
>CALLLI010000151.1 GCA_938082635.1 uncultured Verrucomicrobiales bacterium | reverse complement strand
CGTGCCGAAATCACCGAATACAAGAAGTTCAGACAATTGACAGGCGAGTTGATCGATCTCAGCATCGAGTTGTCGAAAGGAAAGATTACACGGCTACGAAATCAGTCTGCCAACTCATGAGAACTTTCCACTCACGAGTTAAGGGGTTAGAGGGAATAATACGAAAGGGATTGCCCGACGAGCAAATGAATAGCACCGGATCACGACGATTCGCTCCCAGAAGCGGACGCTTCCTGCTCGAAGACGACTTCACGCCCATCTCCGTTACAGTAAATCTTACTGATTCCAGCCTTCAGCGAGGCGCACCAATACCGCTTTCTGCGCGTGAAGCCGGTTCTCAGCCTCCTGAAAGATGGTATCAGCATGCCTCTCCAGAACCTCTGTGGTGATCTCTTTCTCGCGATACGCGGGTAAGCAATGCATGACCAAAGCTTCCTGCTTCGCCAAATCGACAATACCTTGATTGATCTGATAGGGCTTCAACGTGTCGAGTCGGCTAACAGCTTCCTCCTCCTTTCCCATGCTCACCCAAACATCAGTGTAAAGGACATCTGCATTATCTGCAGCCGCCTTGAGATCGGTTTCTGTTTGGACATTGCCAGACTTAAACCCTTTAAGATATTCAGCCGAAGGCAGGAACTCCTCTGGCCCCGCCAACACGAGTTGAAAGCCAAGCCGCTCCGCCGCCCACATCCAGGAACGCGCCACATTGCAATCGGTGTCACCAGCGAAGATCACCTTTCGACCTTCCCAAGAACCTAACTTCTCTTTGATCGTCAACAAATCGGCCAGGATCTGACACGGATGCTCGTCATCGTCTAAGGCATTGATGGTAGGAATGCCGCTCATCTCAGCGAAACGGGAGATCGTATCATGACCATCCGTACGAATGATGATGCCGTGGAGCATCCTTCCTAACACACGCGCAGTATCCTCGATGGGCTCTCCACGACCCAACTGAAGATCGCGATCAGACAGAAACATGACCGCCCCACCCAGCTCACGCACCCCGATCTCGAAGCTCACCCGCGTGCGGGTAGAAGACTTGGTGAAGATGAGCCCCCAGCACTGGTGCGCCAGAGGGGTGTAACTACCAGGATTAACATTGCGATTCGCCTTCAACTCTGCACCCAAATTGACAAGGTCGATAAGTTGATCAGCAGTGAGTTCTTCAATAGATAAGAGATGCTTCATTTGAGAAGATAGCTTAAGAGATATGGAAATGTGAGACCCAGGACCTAGTTTGTAGCCACCAGTTTCTCAAAGGTTGTCTTCAACATGAAGACCGCAGTATCGATCTCTGCCTCGGATACATTGAGAGCAGGCAAGAGACGAACGACATCCGCACCGGCTGGCACGGTAAGCAATTTGGCCCTATTCAGAGCCTCCACCAGAAAGATGGAAGGCACCAAACCCGAGGTTTCGCACGCAGACAAGGCCTTGACCGCGTCTTGATCGATGACCATGCCTATCATCAACCCTAGGCCGCGCACATCTTTCACGAATGGTAAATCTGCCTCTCGAAGCTTGTTCTTTAGATACGCCCCCATCGCAGCAGAATGACTTGCCAAGTCTTTCTCAATAATCTCTTCCATCACAGCAGTCACGGCTGCACATGCCAGCGGCGCGCCACCATAAGTAGTTCCGTGAGAACCTGGGCCTAACAAATTGCAGATCGACTCGCTAACACTCGATTTCGTCACATCGCGCAACCACATCGCGCCAAAGGGAAAGCCACCGCCCATCCCTTTCGCCCAACTCACTGCATCAGGAACAATATTTGCCGCTTCGGGCGCTTCGCCCAGCACCGTCTCCCAGGCTCTGAGGTGACCGGTCCGGCCAATGCCACACTGAACCTCATCCAGGAGGAAGAGTAGATCGTGCTCCTGACAAAGGTCTCTGATCGCTCGGAGAAACTCTGGCGATGCGGCGTTGATTCCACCTTCCCCTTGAACAGGTTCTAGCATGATCGCCACGGTGTTCTCATTCACAGCGGCCTTCAGTGCCTCAATATCATTGTAAGGAGCATGCTGAAAGCCTTCCATGAGTGGACCAAAGCCCGTCTTCACTTTCTCTTGGCCCGTCGCCGCGATCCCGGCGAGCGTCCGTCCGTGGAAAGAATTCTGAAAGGTAATCACCTCAATCCTAGGCTCACCATTCGCTTTCGGAGTCAGAGTGCCATAACGGCGAGCTAGCTTATAAAGCCCCTCATTAGCTTCAGCTCCACTATTGCAGAAGAAGACCTTACCAGGAATCTTCATCACGCCCTCCACAAGGAGCTTAGCCAGTTCGCCCTGGGCCGGTATTTGATAAAGATTCGAACAATGGATCAGCGAAGCCGCCTGGGCCTGAATCGCTCCCGTCAGCCGGGGATGTGTATGGCCAAGCGAACAGACCGCGATGCCCCCCCCGAAATCGAGATACTTCTTCCCTGCCTCATCCCACAACCAGCACCCCTGCCCTCGGACCGGAGCCACACGAAAGCGACCATAGGTCGGGGCGACGTATTTCTCGAAGAGGTCCTGAGTTGTTTGTGGCGTTTCTGTGCTTGTATCCATTGGAAGGGAGGGACCTTAGGGAGTTGTTCAGGAAAAGCAACGACTGCCTGGAGTCCGTTCTGCCTGGCCTTGACCGCGAGCTGGGTCGGACTAGGCTCCCCACATGATCACGGTGACGGACACGGCAGCGGTAGAACTGAAGAATCTCCTCGGAGACAGTGGGAAAGCCTTGCGCCTGCTCGTGCAGAAGGGTGGCTGTGCGGGTCATCAATACGGCATGAAGTTAGATGAGCCGAAGGAAGGCGACAGCATCGTCGAGACCATTGGTGGCAGTGTCGTCGTGGATCCTGAGAGCCTGACTTTCCTAAGTGGCTCGGAACTCGAGTTTTCAGACGCCCTCACCGATGCCGGTTTCAAGATCACCAATCCCAATGCAGCACGCAGCTGTGGATGTGGCACCTCATTCGAGCCCGCTGAAGAAGGCACGACGCCTTCCTACGATCCAGCTCTGGATGGCTCGGTCTGCAGCAGTGAAGAATCCGAGGAATCCCCTGCTACTGCAAACTAACCGTGGCGCGAAGCAGTCACATCCGAGGAACACGCTCGCGAGCGCCTTACGGCTATGCCCGCGACGGAAAGCCCCAGGAAACGGCTAGTGTAAATTTACTGGCTTGGATCCTCCTCATTATCTTCCTCAGTGCGATGACGATCTTCGCCTGGATTGTGCCGGCCTACATCTTTAGAAATCCTCACATTCCTCTGAATTACGACATCCTGAGGAAGATGGGGAAGTTGGAAGATCTCAAGGCATTCAGCTCTAGTCGGCCGCCCAGGTCTGGCGGTAAACGCAGCAGATTCTTCAAAGCCCGACAGCTCTTCGACGAAGAGTCCGGGCGACCGGATGAACAGCTCACCGTGATCAATGAGGCGCAGAAGCGTCTCTACGTGCAGAATTACATCGACGGCAAGATGTTAGGATACATCACAGGAGAGTTTGAAATCATCGAGACGCGCCCACTCGGAGACGAAGATCTTTTTACCGGGCTGGCCTTGCGCGCGCTTTCCAAGGAATTCCCCAATACCGTTCTCGAATACCTCCTCCCCATTCCTGGCGAGTTCACCAATCCCTACAAGCCCGGCGACACCCTCAAGATCAGGCGGGGAGGCGACCTTGCCGCCATCCTCCACCTTGCGCACCTCCCCGAGGACCGCCTCTCGATCACAGCAATCTCCCTAACTTACGCCGACGAAGTGGTTACCAAGGAAGAAGTTCTCGATGTCGAGTTGCCCAAGGACCTCAATCTGCACGCCAAATGGCCTGCTTTTGAAGGCCCCGTCGCCCTGCCATCGTCCTAGACCTCGCGCAGTTCCGCAGCATACGTGCCAAGCCGTTTGCGACGAAGATTCGCAACCAACCCGCGTTTGAGAATCGTCTTCACTTCATCCCTGGAAACCTTGACCCCCTGCTTCCGCATCTCCCACGAAGCCGGCCTCAAGTAAGCGAGTGTCCGCTCCGCTAACAAAAGCGGGATAACAGTCGCATAACGGAGACGAATGGGACGCACGGCCTGGCAGTAACACATTGCCTCTTCCAATTGCTCTTGGCAGCGCGCTTCCCAATCTCGAGATACTTCCATCAACGTCTCAGCAGAAGGCTGCACGCCTTCTTGAGCACCTGGGATTGGCAGGTAACAGCGCCCATTCTCCAAATCCTTCGGGAGATCTCGAAGAACATTGATGAGCTGCAAGGCACGACCATAGCTCTTTGCCCAATCGAGCATCGTTTCCCGCGACTCATCGGCAAACTTGTCCCAATGATGAAAGCAAAGACGTGTCCAGAAGACACCTACAGAACCAGCCACAAGATAAGTGTATTCCTCAAGTTCGTCCGAGCATGACAAATACCTCAACACGCCAGGATCGCCAAAACGCTCGCAATCGAGCCGCTGACCCAGTAGAATCTCATCTAGAACCGTACGGGTGACTTCCTGCTCATAACCAGAAACTGAACCTAACCAATGAAAGGCCTCCTCGGTATGATCAAGCAATCTGGTCTCCCCAGGATCCGTTTGCAGAGGCTGGAACTGGCGCTGCAAAGAGACATGAAGCTCGGAAACATCTTCTTCGCCCTTCACGGCAGCCTCGAAGCGCTGAAGAAAGCCCAATCTATCAGCAGCGGACACGCTCTCTGTATCCGCAATCGTATCTGAGGTCCGCGCTAGCAAATAACCCAAGCATATCGGACCACGCACGCGTTTGGGCAGAAGCTGCAACGTAATATAGAAAGATCGCGAAACGTGTTTTAAGACATCCCCCGCCAAGTGAGCTTCCCAGTCGCTTGCTGATCTCACCATTCCGTGGGAACGTCGCGCGCTGCTACTATTATGATCGTCCGCCATCTCTACGTGCATGTGCCATTCTGCCACAGAATTTGCCCTTACTGCGCGTTTTACAAGCATCAACCCGGCAAAACCTCCATGAAGGTCCTCGTCGACGCCTTGTTAGCAGACCTAGCGGCCAAGTCTCAGCGCTTCGAAATCCAGCCAGAGACCATCTACTTTGGCGGGGGAACACCAACGCTGTTGAATCACAGCGCACTGAGCCATTTGTTAGAAGGACTATGCGAACAACTCGATCTAAGCCATCTAGCAGAGTGGTCGACAGAAGCCAATCCCATGACCTTCGACCAGAAGAAAGCAGAGCTCCTCCACAGCCATGGGATCAACCGCGTGAGCCTCGGAGTCCAGTCTTGGCAGCCAAACCTCCTTAAGACATTGGGACGAGATCATTCTCCCGAACAGGCGACCATGTCCTATCACATACTTAGAGAAGCAGGCTTTCCAATCGTCAATCTAGATCTGATGTTCTCACTTCCTGGACAAAGTCTCAAGGCCTGGGAAGAAGATCTCCATCGAACTCTGAAGCTGCACCCACAGCACATCTCCGCCTACAACCTTACTTACGAAGAAGACACTCCATTCTTTAATCAATTAGGCCGCGGAAACTTCCAGGAAGACGTCGATGACAATGCCGATCATTTCTACCTAGCAGATCGACTGCTCACAGAGGCGGGTTTCACGCACTACGAAATCTCCAACTACGCCCAGCCAGGATGTGAGTCGCATCACAACCAAGCCTACTGGGAAGGGAAGAACTACCTCGGCTTAGGCCCCAGCGCGGTCTCTACAGTAGGCACTCAGCGATGGCAGAATGTTCCTGACACAGTTCGCTACGCAGCAGAAGGCGCCGTGACCGTGAACGAGGAGACGCTCTCAGAAGCGGATCTCCACAACGAACGCGTCGCCCTGATGCTCCGTACCAGTCGGGGAATCCAGTTAGCGAGCCTAGCAGACACCGCTCGCAAACGAGCCCAAGAATTCGAGAGCGAAGGCGTACTTGAGTTTGTAGATGACCATTGTCGGCTCACCGCTGAACATCGTGCCATGGTCGATCCCGTGGCTGCCGAACTCTTCATCTAGATCACACTCTTAGGAAAGATGCAGATCTTTCTGAACGATATCACCAGGCCGCGTGCTGGTGCTAGGCCACAGCTTGCGCCCGGGATAGATGCTCGTGTGAATGCCTGTGTGAACGCCATCGCCGATGATGGCTCCAAATTTGCAACGGCCCGTATCGACGAGAAAATCACCTACAGCCAAGCGGTGATTCTTCCCGTCATGGCGAAAGTTTGAAACAATCGTTCCCGCACCAAAGTTCCCCCCCGCACCAACCACCGAATCACCACAGTAGCTAGTGCCTGAGCGGGAACGACGCAGCGCTTGGTCTGTCGGGGGCAGGGGCGCATAGCGCCAATTGAATCTTCAGACATCGCGAACGGTTTAGTGCCATGAATCCCCTAGTAGAACGGTTCTAGCGTTTCGTTATGACGGATTATTCGACGAAGTAACTCTTCATGAGACGACGATTCGACGTCCAAATTGGGCTAGGCCAAATTCCCATCGAGAACATTTCCATTCCTCTCAATAGCCGTGATGAATTGCCTCCAGTTCTCGCCGGGCTGCAGTGGGTTTTCAAAACTCCCGAGATCAATGAGCAAATTTTTGCGCTGCTCGAACGCAAGATTGTTGGAGATAAGCAGGAGACCGGCCGCCCTGGGATGG
>CALLLI010000150.1 GCA_938082635.1 uncultured Verrucomicrobiales bacterium | reverse complement strand
CCTCCGCCCCGACGCCCCCTTCTACTTCGTGCAGATTGCCCCCTATCACTACGGCGGCGGCATGGAACGCGCTCTCCCCGAGCTCTGGGAAGCCCAGACCGCCGCTCTGGACATTCCCCACACCGGCATGGCCGTCATCTCTGACGTCGGCCACACCAACTGGTTACATCCCGCCAACAAGCAAGACGTTGGCAAGCGCCTCGCGCTCTGGGCTCTCGCCAAGGACTACGGCCAGGAAGACCTCGTCCACTCCGGCCCCCTCTACAAATCGATGGCTATCGAAGACAGCAAGATTCGCCTGAGTTTCAACCATACCGGAAGCGGGCTCGCCTCGCGCGACGCCAAACCGCTCGACTGGTTTGAAATCGCGGGCAAAGACCGAAAATTCGTCAAAGCCCAATCCGTGATCGACGGCAACACCATCGTTGTTTCCAGCAACGCCATCGCCAAACCGACCGCAGCAAGATTCGCCTGGGACCAGGTAGCCGTGCCAAACCTCATCAATAAAGAAGGCCTGCCCGCCGGCCCCTTCCGAACGCATCGCCCGTAGGGTTTGCGATTAGCATAGCGGAGACTAAATGAAATCACGAGAAACGTCCCACCGCGTCTCAGCGATCGCGAGATCAAGTCCAAATGTCAGACCCAAGATTGTGATGAGGATTGGTTTCACTTCGTTCCACTGATTCCTCGACGGAGACAACACCCTATTGATCAAATGGGCAGTTCGTCGAAGGACCATCTTTGGTTCATAGTTCTTTCGCGGTCCGTCCCCAGGAGAAGCTGATCAGTTAGTCTTCTTCCAGACAAACTTCGGCACGGGGTGAAAAATTCGCATTTCGCGATCATTCGTCAGAACCGGCCCAGGAGAGCTCCGCCCATTTGCGATGATGGATCGGAAGGAGGTAATCATTTCTCTGACGCGATCTGGTTGATCCCCGGCGAGGTTCTTCGTTTCTCCAGGATCATTAGCGAGATTAAAAAGCTGCAGGAAGGGCTGTTGCTCCAACTCCGCATGGTCGGCCGGAGATTTGCCATAGGTTTGGATAGCACCTTTCCACGCAACATCGGCTTCCGGTGCGGTGGCGAAAGGGCCCGCACTTCCGCTGCCGGGGCAGAGCAGCAGTTTCCAGTCTCCCTGTCGAAATGCGTTGCCGCGGGTGCCTTGGATCACCATTGAATTCCGAATGCCGGGGGTGTTAGTGCCTTTGAGAAGGGGCAGGAAACTGATCGAGTCGGGAGCCTGTTTTTCAGAAAGATCAGATCCGATCATTGCCGCCCAAGTTGCCATGAGATCGTTCATCCCGACCAGCGACTCGCAAACGCTTCCCGCCTTCACCACTCCCGGCCATTTGGCGGCAAATGGAATGCGATTACCGCCTTCGAACACGGAGAACTTGTAGCCGCGCCAGGGGCCGTTGGCGCGGTGGCCATCCTGTTCCATCTCCTTTATCTGATGAGCAGTGGCTTTCCGTTTCTTGCCGGAATAATGACCCGGCCCGTGATCGGACGATGCCATCACCAAGGTGCTTTCAGTGATTCCGGCTTTCTCTAGAGCGGCGACGATGCGGCCAATGCAAGCATCGGTGTTCATGACGAAATCACCATAGATTCCAATACGGCTCTTACCTTCGAACTCTGGTGCCGGTGAAGTCGGCGTGTGTGGTGCTGTCAGAGCTAGAAAGAGAAAGAAGGGATCGCTGCTCTTTGCTTGTTCGGAAATGAATGATTCCGCTTCGCCGCAGAATCGCCCTAACACTTTGTGGTCAACGAAGTCCTCTGAGGCAGGACCGATTCGATTGAACGCGGACCACCCTTTCTGCGCAGTGACCTTTCCTACCCACCGATTGTTCCTAGCAAAGACATAGGGGAACATGTCGAGTGAGCCCGGCAGAATAAAGCTCTCGTCAAATCCATACTGGGGAGTTCCAATCTGAATCGGTTTGGTGAAATCGGTGTTTGCCGAATTCTGGACACCGCCATCGCGAGTCGTCATCCGAGTGCCAAGGTGCCATTTACCGAAATATCCGGTCTCGTAGCCAGCCTGCTGAAACATCTTTCCAAGCGTGAACTGAGAAGGAGGGAAGCGAAGCCCGGAGAATCCCCAAGGCCCGCCTTGTTCGCCTCGACCAAAGCGAAAGGCGTACCGTCCTGTCATGATGGACGTTCGGCTCGGCACACAGACGGAGTTCGTCACGTGAGCGTCGGTGAACTTCATCCCGTCCGCGCATAACGAGTCGAAATGAGGCGTATCAATATTGCAATGGTCACCGCCGAAAGCCTCAATGTCGCCGTAACCAAGGTCATCGGCAAGGATAAAGACGATGTTAGGTGCTTTCGAATCTTTGTCGTCATCCGCCGATACACACTCAGGTAGGAACAAGTTGAACGCGATGAAGAGACAGGAGATCGGTGGTAGTTTCATTCTTTGGGAATTTAATCACGGGCGTGCTACACGCACGAAGCGCGCCGTTCTCTCTGGGCTAATCAATTCCAGAAGCGATTCACCAGCAGATGTCGTTTTGAAGGTCTCGCCGTCTTGCCAGCTTCCGAGATCGCTGGACCATTGAAGTAGATGCTCGGCATCGGGGTCTCCTTTAAATGTAAGCGTCAAGTGGTTAGGCGACGTCCGACGGACGGTTGTAATCTCACCAACGTTGATGAACGGAGTGCCAGTGAGAGTGATGTCATCCAGGCGAATAAGGGCACCGCTCCCTCCTTCTCCTGAAATACCGTGGTAACGCCAACGAAGTTCCACATAGGGTTGACCTAAGGCAGTTGCGGGCAAGGCGACAGGAGGAAAAGCAGTTGGCCCTTCTGTGCTGGTAGCCGTGTAACGCACGACGTTGCCAAGTGCATCCGGCAACTCCTCATAAGTGCCGCCCTCCCCAATCGCAATTTGCAGTGTCATGAGAGAAGTACGGTCACCTAGCGAAAGCGTTTCTGCGGTCCACGATACGGTGGCCCTTCCCAAGCCCCTTGTGTCTAGTGCCAGGACGACCGCTCCGGGAAAACCGCTTCCTTCGAACTCCGCCGCGCGCCCCGTATCGCGAAGGCCGATTCCCCGTTCATCAAGACCGACGAAGCGACTGCGGTTCTTGAGTCCATAAGGCCCAACCCAAAGGGAGTCCATCAGGGCTTCAGGTTGATCCATGGTCACCGGAGAGGAGGATTGCTCTAAACGCATGTAAGGCGGATGCGCACCGTTGAGGCTCGCCTCGTCCCAACCGTCAAAGTCGTATGACAGGTTTTCTCCCAAGGGGAGGGCTGACTGCATCCGCCGAAACACCGCGTGAAATTCCGCGTCATCGGTTAGGATTGATTCCATGGCGGCCAAACTACCCTCACTGCCTTCCCATCTATCAAAGACATAGCCGGGTCGTGCGGTGGCTGTGAATGTGATGGGCACGTCTTCGAAGAACTCGCCTTCCCATGGGTAAACTGGTGCCTCAACACCGGGAGTCGTGCTGTCCAGTCGGAGGCGATGAATCGTGACCATACCTGCACGAGCAGGAGTCACCATGACCGAGACATCCGCCATGTTCCCGATACCCAATTCGCGTGTAAACTGCCTCCGCACTACCGCCGGACGTTGGCGAGCAAATCCCTCCACGATCCTCACATTCGTCCTCCAGGTGTTGATGGAATTATTGGAAGTGCGCCAACGCCTGATCTGATCGGACATAATGGGAGCAATGATAGTCTTCATGTCGTTCACGATCCCCTTCGCGCGCGCATCGCTAAAAACAGAGTTGAGATGGCCGGCCATCGTGTTGATGAAATCGACGCGAAATTCAGGATTCTCCATTAATCCACGCAACAAAGCAGTTGCCCAGCCGCTATTAGTTCCCGGTCTTCCGGTAGGGCTGAGTGCCGAAGCGAGAGAAGCCTCGGCAACTCCACCTGTCCACAAGTGAGCATACGCCAGATCGGCATCAAAAAGTATCCAACGCCATCGGCCATCGAATCCAGGTCTCTCCCCTAACATCTCTTCCGCAAGGCCGGTCTCCCGCCAGTAGCGGACATTGTTATGTGGCCAGTCGGCATTTCCGAGATAGATCTCCGCGAGTTGATAGTGGAGGAAATTATCGATGTCCATGAGCGCAGATACTTCGGTAAAAGCCATGGGATCGCTCAAATCACTGCGATCGACTAGCGTTCGAAGCTCCCGATAACTGGAAGTGGCCGTGGGATCACCCTCCTTGAAAACGCCATCAGCCTCGGCTATTACAATGTCATTCTTGGGCACTCCGTAATGCGTCGCAATGGATTCGATGTCGCCCTGCTCACGCAGATTGTAGAGGCCCCAGAACTCGCCATTCAGAAAAATTGCGACAGCACGTGACGTCATTACATCAATACCTAACGGAGCAACGAGGCGATGCGCGAGCGCATCGCGCATCATGGTGAAGTCCCAGTCATTGCCTGAATTGCGAAGGCGCAGCCCGGCGAATTCATCCCGTTCGCCTCCCAGGCCTCGTCGTTGCAGGCCCTGGAAGAAGGGGTATTTGAAAGTGCTCGATGGGCTAAGATCGCCTTTCGGCGACAGCCCAAGTGATTTCTGCCGAAACGAACGCGATGATTGACCCTGAATATCAAGGGTCACATTCTGACGGAGCCCCAAGCTTCCATCGGCTTCGAAAAACTCGAAGTATCCTGAACGTCCCCAAGCCGATCCTCGCTGGGTGTAGTTGGCCGAGGTGTGGCCAGTAAGGGGCTTGGCAGGATGGGCCGCACGGTAGTCATCGAAGATTTTACCTAACATGCAGATACCATTCTCATAGTCAAAGAGACCGTCTGGAGGACTTGTCAGAGCGATTACTGGTAGTTGCCATTTCGTGGCCGGGTCGAGCCCGACGAAGAACGTCCGCGTGATGATCGGCCCAGGGAGCGCACCGGCACGAAAAGCACGTGCACGCACGCTGAAGGCTTTTGGGACAAGCCCGCGCGGCGGGAACCAGCCATCCGTGTGCTGATTGGCAGTCGAGGTTCCCTCGATCATCGATATCCCATTCGGCTCCCCGGATCGATCATGCACATCGAGCGGCTCCCCGTAGAGCGCTGCGAGCCCAGACGGCTCGTCACCGTCTAGTGTGTAACGCACTTCGCTGCCAGGGCCAGCGGTGAATGCTAGGGCAAAGGACTCGGCGTAATAGCCAGCTTCATGAGAAAACGCGACAGGCTCGGCGATCGACTCGAACCCACTCGCGGGGTTAGGCCTATCGGGAGTAGATTCAGCAAAGAATAGCCATTGGTTAGGATCAGCAAGTAGGCGTCCCTGGGACACATTAGCCAGAGTGGTCGGCAATACTTCCACAGAGTCGTTCACGGTACCTTCAGGGCCCGTAATGATCACGAGATCACCGTCCGCAGACAACTTGAAGTCGACGTGAAACTCCTTGCCTGCTGAACGTTCCGGTCGCCCCGAAGCGAAGACGACAATGGACGCACCTGGTGCCAGAGTCCCGGACAAAAACGCCGATTTCGCAGGAGTGTCAGGATCGTCGGAGAGCGCGTAATCCTTCAGAACCACGGTTTGCTCAGAGATGTTCTCCAGCTCGATCCAGTCAGGCGATTTCCCCAGCCGGTCTTTCAGTTGACCGTCGTTCCATGAGACAACTTCCCGAACGCGCAGTGGCCCAGGCCCTGGCGTTTGCACGTTGCCCATAGCAGTTCCACCGCAGGCCAGTAGCAGTATACCCCAAAGATGACGCATCTTCATGACTCCTGAGACCTTCACTGCCTTAGGCGGAAATAGCGCTGCAGCGGTTCCCCGGAGGGTATGGTGAGGACATTCTCTTCGCCCTCAATTTGAGGTGTTTCCGCAGAGTCGTCCCATACAGCAATGTCAGTTGATTCTTGCAAAATCCAGTTATTCCCAGTCACTGGCCACGCGAGTCGGAGTTCGCCTATCGCAGCGCGAGAAACGTCAAGGGGCGGATCCTGCGGTGTACATTCCTCAAGTGGATTCATGTCTGCTGTTGGACCGCATGAACGAATGACACCATAACGAACCCGAGAGACATGAATTTTTCCACTGGTAAGGAACCGGGCTGCTGCTTGTGGACCCTGGTTGACTCCACTGAACTTGATATCAGGAACCTCAAAATAGGCTTCACGCCAGGTGCCTGTCCCTCGGATGGTGTAACTGACGCTCGGCGGCATGAAGGCAAAACCCTCCGTTCCATTGCGCACGGAGCGGTAGGCCTCTGGCCGAATGGTAGCACCTATAAGATCAGGGTTATCCCAGTAAGTCAGGCAGATCGCAAGCCGAGCGTTGGGCTGGCTTGAGGGCCCAAATGGTTCGTCTGTGAGTGCGAAGTTAAGGTAGTTGTGGGCAGAACCTACCGTGCCATCGCCATGCGCTGCTCGCACGGCCAAGCGCCTGTCGTCTGCTGGACCTGCCTCTTCTTCGATCATTTCTTGATCACCCGCGGAGTTGCCCTGAGCCAGGCCATCGAATACATCATTCGCAAGGTCCAGTTCCGCATAGAGTCCATATTCCCCCGCACATACTGCAGGATCTTCAAAGCAATCCTCCAAAGGATCCTGGCCAGCGAGCGGATGATCTCCTACCCGCATCACGGCGATATCAAATCGCGAAATGAAGATGTTGGGCTCATCAAAGCTCAGGCGCAGACCGCCGGTGAGCGGCGTGGTGTTCACTCCGAATAAACTCACCCCGGACTGAGTGTAAGATTGCCTCACCCATTCACCGGTTCCGCGCGTCGGTTGCCAGCGACCAAAATCGATAAACCCAACGCCTCCCTGATTGTCCGTAGCGTAGGCATCTGGCCCAAAGAACGACCCGGCAAGTGCCGGATCATCATAGTACTCAATGCAAATCTTGACCGCTCGAGGATCAGAGCAGGACGCGCCGAGGTAATCATCCGTCACCCCAAAATTTAAATAGGAACTCTCTGCCCTTACCGCACGGCGTTTGTCACCCTCAGGGCCGACTCCCTCCTCAATGGCCGAGGTCTGGTCTCCTCCTGTAAGCACTTCCATATGCTCATTCGTGCCATTGTTAATGTCGATAAAGGCATGATTGGTAGCGGGTTCGTCCGCGCACGCTTCGGCTCCAGCAAAACTGGTTCACTTGCTCAGCCGTGCCGAAAGCACCAGGCTCGCCGAACGCCACCGCACGGACAATCCACCCGGGGACGGTCTCAACCCGAATGGTCCCCCCATTCACACCACCAGCACCGATGCCACCCTGGGCATCATCTGGAACGACGCCCACGTATCGCCCCTCACCACTTGGACGCTGATCGTTAGGCACCGTGAAGAGGACCCAGTTCCATTGGTTATTCTTCCCCTCCACTGGAATGGAACCTCCCGAGGGAAAAGTGATCTCCGGAAGTGTCCCTGTTAGAAATTGATAGGTCCTGGGACTACCATCCGCTCCCAGGACAGCCTCGTTACCGAAGACCTGAACAAGAACGTCGATCGATTCATGCTCCTCCCAAACAGAGTAATCGAAATCGGCAATGTTCAGGTAATTGCCTGTCACTTTCACACCTTCGAAGCCGCTGATCATCATTGGCTCCGTGGCTTGATCACCTCCTGATAAAACCGATAGTGTTTCCTCCCAGCCATCGCCTAGCTCAGTGAGGGAGAAGTCCACTGTAGTGAAATGCACAAGCTTCTCTCCATCTGCTGAGGCTGGCCATTCATCAGGTGGAAATGGGCCATCTTGGGAGTAAAGTGGTCCGGTTAGAGCCAGACATGCACTGGCCAGCAGTGCTGAAAGTTTAGTTAGCTTGGCAGTCGTCTTCATAGGGCAAGGGGTTAAGGCTAGTAGAATCTTACTGACTTTAATCTATGAAAGCTCCTCTTCGCGGGCTACGGTCAATTCTCTCAAGGAATTGTCGTATTTTCTCACTATTCCACCCGGGAAAGAGGTGTCTTTTCAGGCCGCGGTTTGCGCAAGAACGATAACGTGCCCTTGGGGTAGAAGTCTCGAATTCTGGCGTCTGTGTAACGTTGCTCAAGATCACCATTTCACGGAACTTTGTGCCAGATAGTTGTCGTATTGTCTCGTGACATTGACCTTTGGCTGTCTTTGATATACTTTTTGTCCGTATATCATGGCTGTTTTTGTCGAATCCATCGCGCCTGTCCCTGGTCAGTCCCTCCGGCTCCTCAGTTGGACGCAGGATGTTGAAAATGTACGTTTGCACACTGACTGCGGAGGTTTCCAAGCAGTGAGGGGCCGCGGAACACAGTGGCATCGACATCCGGAGATTGAACTGACATTGATTAGGGAGGGCCAAGGACTCCATTTAGTCGGAGACCGGCTGAGTCGTTTCAGCGATGGTGAAGCGGTATTAATTGGTCGGAATCTCCCGCACTATTGGCGCATGCAAAGGCCAAGTACTGGCTACTGCATTCAGTTCGATCCGCAGACCCTAAATACTGTTTGGCAATCTCCTGAGATCGACGAATTACGATTTCTCTGGGGGCATTGTGAACGTGGGCTACGACTGGGGGGGAGGCTAGCAGAGTCGCTGCATACGACTGTGCAGATGTTGCCCGACTTGTCGCCTTTGTCTCGATTGAGATGCCTTATCGAGATTCTTGAATCTATCTCGACCGCTGCCGAGGACAACGTTACACCTCTAGCAAGCGCCGATTTTCACTTACCCGAACCAGGCGACCCCTATGATGATTCGATTGCGATGGTAGTGAATCTCATCACCACTCGCTATCAGGAGGAACTCCGTCTGGATGAAATTTTAGCTCACCTCCCGCTATCGCGCGCCACCTTCGCACGCCACTTCAAGCTCAGCACCGGAAAGACCTTCTCCAGCTTTCTAACAGAGGTTCGCATTGATCACGTTTGCCAGGCTCTCGCTACAACGAAGCGAAACGTGACCGACATCGCCTATGAATCTGGATTCAATGACCTTCCTCATTTTAATCGCACTTTCCGGCGACTTATGATGCAGACTCCCCGAAGCTGGAGAAAGCCCCACGCAATGCACCACCAGCCCTGAAGCGGCAGCTGTTCGACATTCGGAGGGCCTCGTTGGAGGGTGGATGGCCCTCTTATTTGCGACTTGAGACAATAGTCCCACAATTTGAGACTCCACACGTTGCCGATTGCCGCGGGATAGGGTTGATCATTGACCATGATTCCTCCAGTTAACTATCGTTTCTCCTTTGGCCCTTGGAATATCAGCGAGGGTGCCGATCCATTTGGGCCGGAAGTTCGGTCTGCCTTCCCGCATGAAGAGAAATTCGCCCTCTATCGTCCGCTAGGTTTCGAGGGTGTGCAGTTCCACGACGACGATGTCGTCCCTGGCCTCGACGATCTTTCCCCGTCTGAGGTGACAGCAAAGACCTCGAAAGTTAAGACGATGTTAGACAATCAGGGGCTTGTGCCTGAATTTTTTGTCGAGCTTCAATTCCTATTCTAAGCTAACAGATCGCGTACAACATGCCCATGCACATCTGTTAGCCTGCGTTCAATACCATTATGATAGAAACTCAGGCGTTCGTGATCGAGTCCGAGGAGGTGCAGGACAGTGGCGTAGAAATCATAGACCGTCATGACGTTCTCCACCGCCTTGTGCCCAAAGGCGTCCGTAGCCCCGTAGGTGTATGGCGCCTTGACGCCAGCACCAGCCATCCAGGCGGTGAAGCCTGACGGGTTGTGGTCACGGCCACTGGCGCCTTTCTGAAAGGTCGGCATGCGGCCGAACTCCGTGCACCAGATCACTAACGTGTTCTCTAACAGACCACGCTGTTTGAGATCCTTGATCAAGGCAGCCGTAGGCTGATCGAGGACGGGACCATGCTTGCCATACTGTTCGTGCAGAAACTTGTGGCCATCCCAGTTGCTCACACCCTCCCCTCCCGTTTGATAGGCGCCGTTGAAGAGCTGCACGAAACGCACACCCTTCTCCACCAGACGTCGTGCCAGAATGCAGTTCTTGGCGTAGGCCGCCTTGAGATCTCTGACAGAGTCACCGGCGTCATCCGCTCCATACATCTTGAGAATGTGCGCCGGTTCTGAGTTGATATCGCTCACGTCGGGCACGCTCAATTGCATCCGAGCGGCGAGCTCATAACTGGAAATGCGCGCCGCGAGTTCCGTGTCGCCAGGATAGCGCTTCAAATGATGTTGGTTCAGCTTCTCCAGAAATGAACGCGTGGCGCGATCACTGGAAGGACTGATCCCCTTCGGTCGATTGATATTACGAACAGGATTGGCCGCATTGAAATCCGTCCCCTGGAAGGCGGCCGGAAGAAAGCCCGGGCCCCAGCAATTCACGCTCGACTGCGGGTTGCCCCGCGGGTCGGGAATCGCGACGTATGCAGGCAAAGAAGCATTGTCGCTTCCTAACGCATACGTGACCCAAGCCCCAGCGCTTGGAAAGCCATCGAGGGTGAATCCCGTGTTCATGAAGTTCTCTCCCGGTCCGTGGGTGTTCGTCTTCCCGGTCAGCGAATGAATGAAACACATGTCATCGACCAGAGCGCCCAAGTGCGGCACTAGATCTGATATCATCTTGCCACATTGGCCGCGCGGCCGGAATTCCCAGGGGCTCTTGGTGAACGAGCTTCTACTTCAGAGCTATCCGGAAGCGGACAAAGAGATCCGCTGGGAGAAAGGACGACTTCTTGGAGATTATGGTGTTGCCAGAGGTTTCGCACTCCTCTTGAAGGAACTGGGGAGCGAAACCGATGGTGTCACTCAGTTCCACATTGCGGATTGCCTCTCGCGGATTTCGTCAGGATGGACTCCAGAGGAGAGCCAGCATCTCGTGCGTTGGTTAGTTTCGACCCAGACCGGATGGTTTGCTGAGTTAGATGGCAAGGGGCGGCAGTTTCCCAGTTTCTGGGGAGCGGTGCTCACGCGTTTGGGTAGTCTTCATGGGAAGGCGTTCATGGCAGAGGCCAATCAGTTCGTAAGCGGGAGTCAATTGGCCGATGTGGGTTTTAAAGTGATCCAGAAGACGCCCGGCGCTGATCAGGTCGTGCTCCGCGCCTTAAGTAAGGCGTCAGGACTATCAGACACGCAACGATTGTTAAGTGTCCTTGAGGGAATGCAGACACCAGCGGTCGTCGAAGCCTTGCTTGGCCAGTTGGATGCCGCCACTGATCGTGCGCGACGCGATGCCTTTGTCGCGGCCCTGGCAGCGCACGATCTTCCGGCAAAACGCTCGGCTCTCTTTCTCGAGGAGGTCTTGTTAGTCGAAGACAAGCGCGCCATCAGCCGGTGCGCGGAACGCTTGCGAGCCGATGCGTTCACCTTTGAAGAATACGAGTTTCGTAAAAATCTTCAGTTGGGCGATTGGACGGGCGAACAAGCGGTCACATTCCGTTTGCTCGAATTGATGGGGCAACATCCTGACATCGTTGCGACACTAGAAGGAGCGTTGGCAGCAGTCGTCTCACATACTCGCCCGAGTCATCAGCCCAAACTTCACGTCATCTGGACATCGGCAGAACAGAACAACGATGAACGCGCTTGGTTCACGCGGAGCTTTCGCCTCGAAGGG
>CALLLI010000149.1 GCA_938082635.1 uncultured Verrucomicrobiales bacterium | reverse complement strand
CCAATCCCTAGCAATGCGGCGAATCTGACCCCATGGACGAAAAGCAATTTCCTAGCAGCAAGCAATTTCCTAGCAGTGAACCCCCTCCAATCCCTAGCAATGCGGCGACTCTGACCCCATGGACGAAAAGCAATCTCCTAGCAGTTGGACGAAAAGCAAGAACCCCCTCCAATCCCTAGCAATGCGGCGAATCTGACCCCATGGACGAAAAGCAATTTCCTAGCAGTTGGACGAAAAGCAATTTCCTAGCAGCTGTCCGGAAACACCTCCTCCACCGGACGGCCGGAGAGTTGTTCGAATGTCTCCCGAAACGCCGTGAGTGGAATGATCGCAGCCAGGTTGCCGGTGGCGCGGTGAAGCAAGGCGTCGAGCTCCCTGCGATCATCCGCATACGCGATTCCATGATCCGGATGGGTCGAGCCCTGCCAGCGGCCCCGCCGTCCGTGGCCGTTCGTCAAAACAATAGCCACCGAACCCCGGCGCACCGTCCCGCGCAACGCGATCGTCGCCGGAAAGTGCTCCTCGTAGAGAAGGCTGCGGCCGTCCGAGACAAAATCGCAGCCCCCATCGCCCGAAGCCGGACCCAGCTGCCAGAATGTCAAATCCCAGACGGATATCATCGAGGATGCATAATGATCAACATCCACGAATGATACTTTTCCGGTTTGCCAGTCATTTCTCACGGCTTCGTGCTTTTTTCGCGTTTTGCATAACGAAGGAGATGGCTCCCCGCAAGAACTGTGTTACTCCTGATACCGCTCGATTTTTCTTCACCGGTATACAGCATGCCTAACACCGCTGATGCCGCGAGCCCCCTCCACCCCCTCCACCCCCTCCACCTGGAAACCAAACTGAATTGTCATGAAACTAAAACCAATCCGAAGCCTGCTTCACCGGATCATTCCGTCCTTGATGGCACTGACCGGCACGGTCTTCTCCGCCGACAAACCGAACATCCTCTTTATCATGGGGGACGACGTCGGTTACTGGAACATCAGCGCCTTCAACGGCGGCCTGATGGGATATACTACTCCGAACATCGACCGCCTCGCCAAGGAGGGTGGCCAGCTCACGGCCTACTACGCGCAGCAGAGCTGCACCGCCGGCCGCTCGGCCTTCATCACCGGCCAGATGCCCTTCCGCACCGGCCTGTCGAAGGTCGGCCTGCCCGGCGCCGACCTCGGCCTGCAGCCCGAGGACCCGACCATCGCCGAACTGCTCAAGCCGCTCGGCTACGCGACCGGCCAGTTCGGCAAGAACCACCTGGGCGACAAGGACGAGTTCCTGCCGAGCAACCACGGTTTCGACGAGTTCTTTGGCAACCTCTACCACCTCAACGCCGAGGAAGAACCCGAGAACTCCGACTATCCGAAGGACCCCGAGTTCAAGAAGAAGTATGGTCCGCGCGGCGTGATCCACAGCTTCGCCGACGGCAAGGTCGAGGACACCGGCCCGCTCACCAAAAAGCGCATGGAAACCATCGACGAGGAGGTGCTGGCCAAGGCCGAGGACTTCCTCGATCGCGCGGTGAAGGCGGACAAGCCGTTCTTCTGCTGGTTCAACACCACCCACATGCACAACTTCACCCATGTGAAGCCGGAAGATGATGGCAAAACCGGTCTCGGACTCTACGCCGACGGCATGGTCTACCATGACCGGACGATCGGCCAGCTGCTCGACTACGTCGACAAGCTCGGCATCGCCGACAACACCATCGTCGTCTACATCACCGACAACGGCCCGATGGTCTGCCTCTTCCCGGATGCCGGCTCGACCCCGTTCCGCGGTGAGAAGAACACCAACTGGGACGGCGGCTGGCGCGTGCCCGCCCTGATCCGCTGGCCTGGCACCGTCAAACCCGGCAGCAAGTTCACCGACCTGATGTCCGGCGAGGACTGGATGCCGACCCTGCTCGCCGCCGCCGGAGAAACCGACATCAAGGGCAAGCTGCTGGCTGGCCACAAAGCCGGCGACAAGACCTTCAAGGTCCACCTCGACGGCTTCGACCAGAGCGACTATCTCGCCGGCAAGACCGAGGCAAGTGCCCGCCCAGGCTTCATGTACTTTAGCGACGACGGCGACCTGCTCGCGGTCCGTGGTAAGCGCATCAAGGCCCACTTCATGATCCAGGAGGCGACCGGCATCGACGTCTGGCGCCACCCCTTCACCACCCTGCGCGCCCCGATCTTCTTCGATCTCAAGATCGATCCGGGTGAACGCGGCGACGAAGGCATGAACTACAACGACTGGTGGTACCGCCGCGCCTACGTGCTCGTCCCGATCCAGACCGAGGTCGCCCGCGTGCTCGGCACCTTCCAGGAATACCCGCCGCGCCAGAAGCCCGCCAGCTTCACCGTCGGCGAGGCCTTGGAGTCCCTCAGCTCCCCGGCCGCCCCGGGCAGGTAAAAGCCTTCCCGAAATCAAGGCAGGCCGGAACTTCCCGGCCTGCCTTCTCTTCTTTTGACCGGTCCGCCAACTTGGACTTCAGCGCGATCGTGGAACAGCTGATGACAGGCAAACAGTAGCCTGAAGTTAAGTCAACAAGGCGGGGAGGCCCGCCACCCCGCCATGAAATCCACCGCCATGATCACCGATTCAATCTTATGAAAGCGCCATTGACCTCAATCCTCGCGGGCCTCGTTTTCGCCGTTTCCCTCAAAGCCGACCCGCTCCCTTCGTGGAACGCCGGCCCGGCCAAGCAATCCGTCACCGACTTCGTCGAGAAGGTCTCCGACAGTTCCAACAAGGACTTCGTTCCCGTCGAGGAACGCATCGCCGTTTTCGACAACGACGGCACGCTGTGGTGCGAGACGCCGCTGCCACCGCAAGCCTTCTACGCCTTCGCCGAGGTCGAGCGACTGCTGCCCGAGAACCCTGAATGGAAGGACAACCCCGCGATCCAGGCGCTGCAGAAGAAGGACTTCGGGCCCTTGCTGGCGGACCACTACAAGGGCCTGCTCGACATCATCGCGAAATCCCACGCCGATCGAACGCCCGAGCAGTTTTCGGAAGGGGTGACGAACTGGTTGAAAACCGCGAAGCACCCGAAGTTCGGCATGGCCTACAACGAGACCATCTACCAGCCGATGCTCGAGGTGCTCAGCTACCTGCGCGACCACGGTTTCAAAACCTACATCGTCTCCGGCGGCGGCCAGGATTTCATGCGGGTCTTCTCGGACAAGACCTACGGCATCATCCCCGAGCAGGTCATCGGCACCTACAGCTCGGCCAAGTTCGAGATGAAGGACGGCAAGCCGGTGCTCACCAAGGGCATGGACAACCTCTTCATCGACGACAAGGCCGGCAAGCCGGAGGCCATCCACCGCTTCATCGGCCGCCGCCCGATCGCCTGTTTCGGCAACAGCGACGGCGACCAGGCGATGCTCGAATACACCACCATCGGCAACCCGCGGCCGAGCTTGGGCCTGATCGTCCACCACACCGATGCCGAACGGGAATACGCCTACGATGCCAAACCGATCGCCAGCGGCAAACTCGTCACCGGCCTCGAGGCGGCGAAGGAGCACGGCTGGACGGTGGTCGACATGAAGAACGACTGGAAGACGGTCTTTCCGGATAACCCGAAGTAACCGGTTCCAACCTGCCGGCTGAATGGTCGATTGCGACGACCTCAAACCAACACCACGAACGCGAAAGCGAACACACTCGCCCTCCTCGCCGGCCTGACCCTCGCTGGCGCGCCGGTCCTCGCCCAAGACAAGGTCACTGAACCCCCTCCAATCCCTAGCAATGCGGCGAATCTGACCCCATGGACGAAAAGCAATTTCCTAGCAGTAATTCGCTCAGAAAAATTTCAGCGTATGGCAGGCTTGGTGTTACAGGGTGTTTGTTGGACCATCATTCCAGTAGCGGCGTTCTTTGCCCTCAATGCTAATGAGACGGTGTCTTTGCTCTATGGTCAGCGATGGCTCTCGGTTGCCTTCCTCTTGCCGCTTGCTGTGATGGGTGTGGCGTTCAATGGCATCGCTACCACGCTATAACCCCCTTTCTCCCCATCTCCGATCCCTTCAACGGCGCCCTCAAGCGCCCCACGCAAAAAGCAAATTCCTAGCAACAAAGCTTGGTGTTGGGTTGTGGTTTCGCTAACTCCATGGCTAACAAATTGTTGGCCATTCTCAACACCAAGCTTCTTTAGAGCTTATGAGATTTGCGGGCTAGGCTAGACGGCCGCAGCCAACCTAGGCAACAACGCTTGTCGTCGCGGCTTGCTCACCGATGCGACTCTCGATCCCTACAAGCAATCCACCACTACCGAGCAAAGCTTCCCGCTCTTCCTCAAACCGATCACCCACAAGGATGCACTGGAGTTACTCGCACCATCGATTCCGGTAATGCCGTGACCCACGAAGACGATACCTTTATCCTAACACGCCTCCAGCAGCGGGCACTTTGTGGATCACCACCGGTTGCATGGAAGGCGTCCTTAACCCGCTTGCTCTTCAGGTTTGACCATGCCTATCAGAAAGGCGATCAAGGCCGCAAGGTAGAGTGTGCCGACGGTGCCTTCAAGAGCTGCGGCGAGGCGGGCGGGTGAGGACTTGGGGACGATGTCGCCGTAGCCCTGAGTCGTCAGGGTGACGAGGCTATAGTAGATGACATGCTTTTCGCTGACGGGTTCAGCGGTCGCGGTTTCGACGATGGCCTCTGGCTGGTGGTCGAGGATGATTACGTAGAGGTTGCCCCAGATCAGAGCAAGGAAGAGGTAACCGGCCACGGCGCCACTGATACGATCGAAGGCTGGCGCTTCAGAGCGACCGAAAGCGTGGCGGAGGAGCAGCCCGAGGGTGAGCAGATGGATGGCGATGATCGTGAGGTGGCGAACGGTGACGAGGAGCACATTGCCGACGACGACATCCTGGATCGCGATATTGACTAGAATCAACATCGCGAGAGCAATGAAGGTGCGGAACCACAGACGACCAGGCTCTAACAAGGAAGCGGCAGCGGCAACGAGTAATGACCAGATGGAGCCGGAGATGAGGTAGGCCAACGGATGGTCGGCTCCTCGCAGCGTGGAGGTCAGGATGATGCAAAGCACGCAGAGAAGCAGCGGCACGCTGCGGTAGCTCTGGAAAAACGTTCTCATGCAGCCTTCACGGTGGCCTCGGCTTTCTTTCGCTCACTGCGCCCAAAGAAGAGAGCGAACAGTGCGGGACAAAGGAGCAATGTCAGCGCAGTAGCGAAGGCGAGACCGAAGATCATGGCCCAAGCCATGCTAGTCCACATGCCGCCTCCACTAAACGCCAGTGGCATGAGACCGATGATGGTGGTGGCGGTGGTCATAAGGATGGGGCGAAGGCGAGATCTGGCGGCGTCGACGACGGCCTGGATCAGCTCTTTGCCAGACTCGAGTTGCACATTGGTCTCGTCGATGAGAAGAATCGCATTGTTTACGATGATGCCGAGCAGGGCAATCATACCCAACATTGTCATAAACCCGAAGGACGACCCTGTTAATAGTAAGCCTGGAACGACGCCGATGAGCATGGGCGGGAGTGTGATGACAATGATAGAAAAGCGGCGCAGGGAGTTAAACTGGGCGATGAGAATCAGCGAGAGGATGGCCATGGGGATGGGCATGCCGGCGGCCATGTTCTGCTGCGCTTCGGCAGACTCAGCGACTTGGCCAGCGTATTCGACCTTGTAGCCATCAGGCCAGTCGGGACTTTTCAAAAGGCCAGCGATGAGAGGTCTGACGTCTGCCAGGACTTCGGAGGCAAAGCGGCCACGCGCTTTGGCCTTGATCGTCATGGTCCGCAGGGTGTCGCGTCGGAGTACGGAGCCGGGCTGAAACTCGACTTTAACATCGGCGACTTGCCTAAGGGGAACCGCTCCCCCCTTTGGACCAAAGACCGGGAGATCGCCGATACGATCGAGGTTGTTGCGGAAATCCTCACGGGTGCGAAGAACGATGGGAATGGAGTCTTCACCCTCACGGTATTTTGAGACGGTATTACCCGAGTATTGCAAGGAGACGGCATCAGCAATAGTGCTAGTAGTGAGACCAAGGCGGGCAGAGCGCACGGGGTCTGGTCTGATGCTGACTTGCTTGGTCCACGCGCCCCAATCGTCACGGATGTCGGAGCTGCCTTTAACTTTCTTAAGCTCCGCAGCGATACTTTCTTCCAACTGATAAAGTATGCCAATGTCTTTGCCACTGAGGCGGATCTGGATGGCGTCACCGACGGGCGGGCCGTTCTCGAGCGCCTTGGCCGAGACGCGCGCGTCGGGAAAGGCGATTTTGGCGTAGTCATTCACCGCATCGATGTAGGACGATACCACAGCTGGGTCCTCGCTCTTTGTGAGGATGTTGAGCATGCCGTAGTTGGGGTTGGCCTGCTCCGGGCTAAGAGAAAGGTACCATCTTGGACCGCCATTGCCGATCCAGGAAGAGACGCTCTTCACCTCATCGCCGTATTCTTCGAACAACCAGTTCTCCAGTCGAGTAATCTGTGCCTCCGTCTCGATCACGTTCTTGCCAAGCGGCAGCTCGAAATCGACCACGAACTGGCCGCGCTCGTTAGGCGGAAAGAAAATGTTGGGGATAAACTTAAACCCCCACCCGGCGACCACAGTGAGCAGGAGGATCAGGAGAGGGTAGGCAATTGGCCAGCGCAGGACGAAGCGCAGTAAGCGTTCATAAGGATCAGCCAGCCGTGTCAGAAATCGGCCAATGAGCGTATCCTTCTTGAGCGGCTTCAAGAAGTAGACACAGAGCATGGGGATGATCGTCATAGACAACAACCAACTCCCCAACAACGCCAGCATGACCACGGCGAAGAGGCTGTAGGTAAACTCGGCTGCGCCGCCCTTAGCCATGGCGATGCTACCGAAGGCAGCAACGGTGGTACCACTAGCAGCAAGCAGCGGGATAAGGAGCCCCTGGATGCTCCCTATGGCGGCGCTGCGGCGGTCTTGTCCGGCGTTGACTCTATTGAGGATCTGCTCGCAAACAACCACGGCATTGTCGACAAGAATGCCAAGAGCGATGATGAGTGCGGCGATGGACATCATCTCTAGATCAATGTCCATTGACGGCATGAGCGCGAAGCAAAAGAGCACGGTGGAGGGAACGAGAACACTCACAATGACCGCAAAACGCCAGCCGGCGAAGAGCAGCATGACGAGCACGACAAAGAAGAACGCCTGCCCAAGATTGATAATGAAGGCATTGATCGAGGCCGAGACGTAGTCGGGCTGGAAGAACATCGTCTTGATCTCGAGCCCGTGTGGTAGGGTCTTGGCTATCTCGTCAATGCGCTTGTCTATGCGTTCGCCGATTTCTGTAACAACGCCGCCTTCTAACATGGACACTGCAATGCATAGGACACGCTCACCATTGAAGTGGCTGAAGCTCTGCGGAGGATCTTGGTAACTGCGCACGACTTTGAATAGATCAGAAACGCGCAGCGTCACAGACTGACCAGGGATCGACATCTGATAGTCTGCTAACTCTTTGACCGAACCAAACTCGCCGAAAGTGACGATACGCAGCCGCTCGTCACCGAAATCGGCAGCACCGCTAGTGGCGATGGCATTCTGCGAACTAAGCGCTTTCGTGACCTGGCTCGGCAAGATTCCGCGCGCGGCTAGTTCGCTGCTGGAGAACTCCAAGTAGATGCGCTCCTCCTGCACACCGTGCAATTCAACTTTGCCCACTCCTTCCAGCTCGAGGAGTTCGTCGCGGATGTACTTAGCGCGGTCATGCAGTTCCTTCGGAGTGAAACCATCACCCGTGACGGCATAAATGTAAGGGAACACATCGCCGAAGTCATCGTTCACCTGCGGTGCCCGAGCTCCTTCTGGCAACGCCGTCTCGGCAATCTTGTTGCGCATGTCGGACCATATGTCCTCCATCTCGAAGTACTGCTCCTTGACCTCGACGGAGATGATAGACAAGCCGGGCTTGGAAGTAGACGTGACTGTGTCGATCTCTGTGAGCTGGCGAATGGCCTGTTCCAGGGGCTCGGTAACTTGCTCCTCGACTTGTACTGCGGAACGGCCGTCATAAGAAGTGATCACCATCGCGTTGCGAATGGTGAAGGCTGGATACTCGCTTCGCCCAATCGTAAAGTAGGTCACCACGCCGACAAGCATGACGACAAAGTACAGCACCAGCGTGGTGCGGTTGTTCTCGAGAGCGAAGGCGCAAGGATTAAACATACCGTTAGTCTTTGAGAATCACCTCCAAATCGGCATCCAACTGGTGCACACCTCGAGTAACGATCACGTCGCCGGCCTTTAGCCCTTTGGTGATTTCGATCATGGCGTCAGGCGCAAAACCATTCGACGTCACCGGACAACGCACGACCTTGCCGGTTCGATCGCCAGTGCGCTCGACAATCCAAACGTAGTTCGTCCCATCGGGAGCGGCGGCGACACTCGCGGACGGCACGCGCAGCGTGGAACCAAGAGGATTCGGCAAGGACATGCTAGCCTCCCCATCCAATCCTGGCCTAACTGACTTCCAGTCGGTTTCGTTTGACAAGGCTAGTGTAACCGGATAAGTAGTATTGTCGGCGACCTCTGGAGAGATCTCGCTGATCGTCGATGAAAAGGTCTTGCCGGGAAATGCGCCAAGCGTCAACTCGGCAGGCATGCCAATCATCAGATTCGCAATGTCCTCTGCCGGAACGCCAATGTCAAACTCGAGACCCGCCTCGCCTTGGATGGTCATCATGGCCTGGCCAGTGGAGACCACGTCCTGCGGTTCCACATCGACACGACCGATGACGCCCGCGTAGGGCATTTTAAGGACACAATCAGACACCGACTTCTGCACGCGCTTGAAGTTTGCACGCGCGCTCTGTTCCTGCGCGATCGCGGCGTCGAGTTGGCTCTGGCTGGCGTTTCCGCTCTCGTAGAGGCGCTGCATTCGGCGCAGCTCTTGCTCGGCATTGGTGAATTGTGCCTGCGCATCGCTGAGCTGATTGCGGTAATCGGTATCATCCACCCGCGCCAACGCCGCGTTGGCCTCGTACTTTCTACCGGCCTTCGCTAATACCTCGATTACGCGCCCGCCGACTTCGAAGGCGATGCCAGTGCCCTCGGCGGAATCTATCTGCCCGGAGAAACGACGTTCCGTTAGTTCAGTGGCCGACTCAACCGTGAAGGTCACTACTGGGCGGAGCGGCACCGCGGGCAGCACTGCTTTCCGCTTACCGCAGCCAACGAGCAACAGGGCTAAGGTGAGGTTCAAAAGAATCGATTGGCTCTTCATAGTGGTCTAACGTTTGCGACGAAAGCGATCAAAGAATCCGCGCTTCTTGCGTGGGGCGACAGTGGGTTTGACAACTTCCTTGGGACGCGCGGCGTCCACGGCGGCTTTCGCTTCCGCTTGCACCGCATTTGAAGGTTGAGGGCGAGGAAGGGCTGCTTGCTTGCTTGTCAGAAAGCGTTTCAACAAGGCCCGGAATTGTGCCTTCTCCGCAGGAGTCTTCCTAAACTCGAACCACGCAATGGATCGCTGCAAGGAGTGAATCTGAGTTAGGTAGGCATAGACGGCTGTCGCGGCTTGTTGTTTCTGACCAACAAGCGCCGACTGCGCATCCAACAGATCAAGAACGGACGCCGCTCCCTGGGAATACTTGTCGCGCACAGCAGCGTAGTTCTTCTCTGCAGAATTCAGCGCCTTGCGACTTAAGAGAATGTTCGGATGCGCCGCGCCAAGGTTATTGTAGGCCGTCAAGGCACCTTGTTCGATCTGTTGCACGGCGCCTTCACGTTGCGCCGCGAGTTGGCGAATGGACGCCTGTTGCCGTAGAATATCCGCCTTGCGCTTCCCTCCCTCGAAGAGCGGAAAGCTGAGTTGGATGCCAACGCTGAGCCGATCCTCGGCATCGGTATTTGAAAGCTCACTACCGCTTCCCACACGACCCGCACCCGCCGTGGCCGCGATCTCTGGCAAGAAGTAGCGCCGCTGCTTCTGCCGCAAAACTTCTCCACGCGCGCCTAACACATAGTCAAAGGAAGCCAGTTCAGGGGAATTCTCCACGGCCTGCCAGCGCATGAAGACACCGAACTTGATGAAGCCAGCCTGACTTTTGACGTTCTTCAACTGATCGTCGAGGAAGTAGTAATCGTCGTCAGCCAACTCGATGTCAGCAAAGTTCCACTGTAACTCGCGGGGCTCCCCAAGGATGCGGTTAAACGCCACCACCGCATTCGCGCGATCTGTCTCCCGCTGCAGCAGCGTGGCTTTGCCTCGAGCTGTATCCTGTTCCCAGCGATAAACTTCCGATGGCTCTGCAGAACCAATCTCCACCCGCAGCCTAGATAGCTGAAGGTTATTCTGCGTGAGGCGAAGGTTCTCTTTCTCGATATGATAGAGGGCTCGTGCCGAGAGTACATTGAAGTAGGCCGCTGCCGCAGCATCCATGGCATCGAGTTCGTTCGATAAGCGATCTAACGAAGACGCCACCGCGCTCTTACGTTGCGCTCGCGCATTCGTCGAAAGCTCATCGCTGAAGAGCACCTGTCGCAGTTGCAAGCCGTAGGAACCCGCATGCGAGTAGTCGGGTGACAAGGTGTTCACCTTATCAGAGAAATGAGCGCCACTACGGATCGCTTCTATACTCGCCTGTGGCAGTAGCGCGCTCCTTGCGATCAGCGCGTCTTGTTGACTAATCCTCTCCTCCTCATAGGCTACGATAACATTCGCATTGTTCGTTGCAGCGCGGCGCATCGACTCCTCCAGCGCCATGGGAGCGCCGTGGAACATGGCTTCCTCGTTGATGAAATTTGCTTCTAACGCAAGTTCATACGTTGGCGACCACCCGGCCGTCTTCGCCGTCGCGGCATTGATAAAGAGTTGATCCTGCACAGGCAAGTAGACCGGCAGATTCGCCGTCGAGACGCCCTGTAGCATCTGATGGATGTTCAACGCTGCCCGTCGAGAGATGGCCGCACCATTATTTGGAGCCTGCCCGGCCAAGGCACCGAGTTTCACATCGTCAATTCCTAGCATCGTCACTGTCATCGCACCTCGCTCGGCAAGCCCTTGATACAATCTCCCGCGAGCCTCCACTGACATTCGTGGCTGTAAGCCCATGTAGACGGCTTTGGCATCCTTGGGGATGGCGCTCAACGCCTCTACCGACGTCGGGTTGAACGTATGAATGCTCAAACGAACTCCCAAGCTGCGTTCAAGAGCCGCACGAGCTTCATCAAATTCATCAAATTCACTGTAAATCAATCGATCGATCGCGACGTGAAGCGTGGTCGCATTGGTGAGACGTTGGAGTAGCGCTAGATCAGCCGTCACACGTTTGGGCTCGGTAATGAACGTAAAGTTAGATATCGATGACGTTCCCTCAGGTGAAATGAGTCCCGCCGTGTCGGAGAACTGCACGGCACCGGCCAAAATCGGCTTGGTACGCTCCGCTACTGACATGCGCTTCGCATTCTCCGTGGCCACCGCGCCGGTCGCGTAGAGGACATCGACGTTTGGGTCGGCAGACGCCTGCCGCAGCAAGGCGCGCACTTTCACTGGATCATGACCAGCACTGAGAGTCTTGACCTCAAACGTGTATCGATTCTCCGCCAAGGCCGTTAGCTCTGTCGTGAGCCGTTCAACGACGGCGTCGAAGTACCAGGAATCTCCGTCCTTCACCACCGCAATCCCATAGGCAGGCAGAGTCGGCGCAGATGTTGCGGGTGTAGGCGCCAGGTCTTGCGCGCTGACGTCAGATGATGCTAGCAAGATCGCAAACAATGCGATCAAAAGGCCAACAATGGAGCTTCCGAAGCGGTAGGTTGTGATCAGAGTTCGCTTCATGCTCTTCCAAAAGAATTTATCACATCCAGATTGTCGAGGTAATATGCGAGATATCCACAACCAATCGCAGCCCGAGAACTCTCGGATGATTGAAGGCTCATGATAGAAGCCAGGAAGCTTATTTATGGACACAAGATTATTCTGGCCCCTGGCCTCCTGTAAGCTACGTCCATGCCCAGCTAAGGGCTACTGAGGTCTTACTTCTGAGATTCTCTATTTCTACGAACTCATTCTGGCACCAGCCAGAATGCTTCTCTGCCAATCGTGCCAGCGTTAATACAATCTTCAGGTTACCTCTGGGAGTATGTGAAAATTCGTAATCCACATGTTCATGACCAACTCCTCCAAGCTCCTGAAATCAGCGCTCCCTCTGATCGCTATCCTATCCTGCGTCTCGGCTGGCGCCCAACAACCAGATCGCCCTGAGCGTCGTGGTCCTGGAGGCCCGGAACCAGATCGTGAGCTGGTCGCGCAGTTCGACAAGGATGACAACGAGCGCCTCGACAGTGAAGAGCGGAAAGCAGCCCGCACGTTTCTTGCTGAGGACAAGGCCAAAGCTGGAGATCGCGATGGACGACGGCGTGGTGGCCGTCCAGGAGGAAAAGTGCCGACCGAACCCACGTCTCCCGGCGCCAAAGTCGCGCTTGAGGAAGTTGGGCCGACCACAAATACCGACTTCTACGATATAAAGAGCCTGCGAAGGCTGTTCTTCGAGTTTGAGAATGAGGATTGGGAGAAAGAACTCATCGACTTCGACAACACCGATGTCGAGATACCAGCCAATCTGAATGTCGATGGCAAGACTTACAAAGACGTCGGCGTAAGGGTGCGTGGTCAATCATCCTCCCGGGTTGGTGCAGGCTACAAGCGCCCTCTCAATGTCTCCATCGATTTCACGGACGAAGACCAACGCCTCGATGGCTACAAGACCATAAACTTGCACAATGCGAGCGGAGATCCGTCGATGATTCGAGCGATTCTCTATCTCAACATCGCTCGGGAGTTTCTTCCAGCAGCGAAGGCCAACTTGGTGCGCGTCGTCATCAATGGCGAGAGCTGGGGGATCTATCAGAACTCCCAGCAAGTGAACAAGGAGTTCATCGAGGATCGGTATGACACACGCTAAGGCGCTCGCTGGAAAGCTCCCGGCAGCCCTCGAGGCAAAGCAAGCTTGACCTATCTCGGCGATGATCCCGAGGCCTACAAGACGATCTACGAGATCAAGAGCAAGGATAAGGAAAAATCCTGGAAGGCCCTGATCAATCTTTGCAAAACCCTTACAGAAACACCTATAAGTGGACTAAAAGCAGCGCTAGAACCCATCATCGATGTCGAAGGGGCATTGAAATTCCGCGCCCTTGAGAATGCGCTGATCAATTCCGACGGCTACTGGACCCGAACAAGCGACTACAACTTCTATCAAGACAAGAAAGGCAAATTCCACATCATCCCGCATGAAGTGAATGAAACCTTCACGCTTCCTCACACCGGCGGGCCAGGTAGTGAACGCGGCGGCCCACGAGGCCCTCGCCGCGAGGGCCTCAAAGGTGAAAAACCACCTCACGGTGAGCGCCCCCAAGCTGATGGTGATCAGCCACCTCGTGGAGATCATTCAGGAGGCGCAGGTCCGCCACCTGGAGAGCGTCGGCCACAGGTCAAGGGGGTTGAGTTAGACCCATTAATCGCCGCCAAAGACAAAAGTAAACTGCTTATTCACAAACTGCTCGCCGTCAAAGAATGGCGCGAACTTTACCTAAGATACGTTCACGACATTGCTAACACGTGGCTTGATTGGGAAAAGCTAGGCCCCATCGCTACGGACCTGCACACGCTCATCGCCGACGATGTGAAGGCTGGCACGCGGAAGCTGACTTCGACAGAAGTGTTCCTCCAAAGCCTAACCAAAGGCGAACAAACGGAAAATGATTCAACCAACGATGGACAGCAAAGGCGCAGCATTTCGCTCAAGAAATTTGCTGACGACCGCAGAGCGTATCTTCTCAACTACGAGTCGACTTGGAAAGACTAACAAACAGCCTTCCCCAAATGAAGCCCACCGTTTTCCTATCCCTGCTGCTTACGGCAGCCGCCGTGGCCGATCCACTTATTACCTCATGGCGTACCGATTTCTCCGGCCGTTATGCGAGGATCGTTGAAACGACCGCCGACGAGGGCGCGCTCAATTCGGTGACCACATGGAGCCACGGTCAGGGGACACAGGCGCAACCGACCTACGCCGGCGTGAGCGAAGTCACGGCGACGACGACTGATGTCTACGTACGCGCCTCCGGTCTTGGTGCTCACATCATGGGCCCCTGGTATTTGAATGCGGCGAAAACGAACCTGTTTCCGAACTACCCGTCCAATCGCTCTGTCATCTACCGAATCCCGCGTAATCCTGGTACTGTGCCGACGACCAAGTCGCTTACCGGGCTAGGTGTCATCGGTTTGTTCGTTGATGGCGTGTCCATGTTTGATTCCCGCGACGCGTTCTCTTACGATACCTCGGCTGCGCAAGACGACAGCCCAAATGCTAGCAATGGCGTCGACGGTGATGACGTCTGGAACCGCGACGCGTTCGTCAATGAGAGCGTCACCTCCGATGCGGCCAACGCTCACCAGGCGGGAGCGAATCACCACTACCACGCAAACCCGCCCGAATTAAGGCATTTACTATGCGACAGCGTCGACTACGACGAGGCAACCAACACTTACACCGAGAATTTCAGCGGAGAGCACTCCCCCATCCTCGGATGGGGGAGTGATGGCTATCCCCTCTATGGCCCGTACGGCTACAGCGATCCGAATGACGCCAGCAGTCCAGTGACGCGGATGCATTCTGGCTATCAGAAACGCACGATCACAGTTCGCCAGACGCTCCCGGCACACGCGGCGCGTGATCAGGGCTACACTTCGGCGGAAAGCACAACAAAACACACGCTCCCAGCGACCTCCTCCGGGCCTGTGGTGAGCACGCAGCACGTGTTAGGCCAATACCTTGAAGACTACGATTACCTCGGTGATCTTGGGCAGACCCACGGCACTGACTTTGACCTCGATTCGCACAACGGTCGGTTCTGCGTAACGCCAGAGTTTCCTGAGGGCGCCTACGCGTAATTTGTTAGTATCGAAGCCAACGGCACACCGAAGTTCCCTTACAACATTGGTCGCACCTACTACGGCAATCCCACAGCAAACACAGCAGGCGCTATCCCTGTCGGTGCTGAGATCGTTTTTGTAGGCGGACCCGAGAAAGGGATCCAAGAGGGTGAGATTACCACAAATCAATCGAGCGGCGACGTGACTGTGAGTTGGTCCGCTATCGAAGGCGGCACGTATGTCGTTGAGCGCTCCGGCGATCTCAAGGCATGGTCCAGCATGACGGCGAACATAGATCGCGACCAGTTAGTCGCTCCCGATCCCGGTGCTTTGAACACGAACGATCGCCAGTTCTACCGCTCCACCCTGGTCGACGTCGGGACCTTCGATGACAACGGCTTCGACGTCGATCTCAACTTCGGACCCGCGGGCGGGAACAATGTCTTGTTGCTGCTCATCGACGACTAAGGGATCGACTGGAGCCCGATCGACAATCCCGGCGCAGCTCAACTTCCGAAGATGCCGAACCTACAACGGCTCGCCAACAATGGCGTGCGATTCACGAACGCCTGCGCGCAGCTGATGTGCTCACCGACGCGGGCCACCTTGTTCACAGGTCGGCATCCTTTCCGCCATGGTGTTGGCTCGCCAGCGAGTGCGACCTTGCCGACAACCGAGTTCGCGTTACCTGAGGCATTCGCCGCTGCCGGGTCGAGCTACGCGCTTGGTTCGGTGGGGAAATAGCACCTTGGCGGCGGTAACAACGGTCCATCGACTAACGGTGGTTGGCCAAGCTTTTCCGGCGTGGTTGCAGCAAATGTCGATGACTACTGGGAGTGGGATAAGACCGTGAACGGAATCACGACGCCAGTCACTGACACTTATGCGACGACCGATCAAGTCGATGACGCCATTGCCTTTATCGGGTCAGCTGGAGCGGCTCACTGGTTCTGCTGGGTCGGTTTCAACGCACCCCATGCCCCTTTCCACGATCCGCCGATGGAACTCTTGCCTGCAGGAACGGCAGCGCCGACCAACAACTGAGACCGTTACGAACAAACGCTAGAAGCTCTGGACTTCGAAATTGGGCGGCTCCTAGGTAACATTGATCTAGCCAAGACGAACATCATTCTGGTTGGTGACAATGGCAGCCCTGGCCAAGCGTTTCAATTACCGTTTAGCGCCGGTCGCGTGAAGGGAACGCTCTATGGAGGAGGCATCCGCGTACCCATGGTCGCTGCCGGTCCAGACATCAGCGCGCGAGGCACGAATGACAGCCTCGTGCAGGTGGCAGACCTTTACACAACCGTGCTCACCTTGGCGGGCATCGACGTCGAGGACGCTGTCCCTACGGGCACCATGCTAGACTCGCGCGATCTCTACCCAACATTGATTGGTGGCGAGGTGAATGGCTGTGTGGTTTCAGAGGCGTTCGGCAACACCATCGAGAACCCCGGTCGCGCGATCCGCGAGGGCGACTACAAGCTCATCATCTTCGATGATCCAGCAATCACGGCTGACACTCCCACGTTTGCGTTGTACAACGTTGCCACCGACATCGGTGAGCAGATGGAGTTGCTCGGCCTAGGAGTCTGTCGGACTTCGTGAAAAGCGGCCCGCAATGGTGTCCGTGTTAGAATTCGGCTATTTCGGGTCGATCTTCGGTCTCTCCCGGATTTGTGTTGATTTGGTTAGTTCTTCTTCGATTTCTGTCTTGTTTCTGCCTTCATGACCCGATTTCAGTGCCTATCCCTCCCCATTTCGCTCTTCAGGAGGCTTTTAGTCGGTGTAGGCGTTTGAGATTGTAACTTAAGCACACAAGGGTCCATTCCCCTTT
>CALLLI010000148.1 GCA_938082635.1 uncultured Verrucomicrobiales bacterium | reverse complement strand
GGCCAGCAGGCTGGCTCACGAAAGCGGCAGGAGCCTGCCGCAGTCCAAGGTTCCATCCTCCCACAAATCTACCTTCCCCTTACTTTCTTACACTTTGGCAGCGATCTCCCAACACCTCCGCCAAAGGATCACTGTCTTCCGCGCTGAACCCAAGATGCAAGTGCCGCCGCCACCCCTCCGCATGGGCAAACTCTCCATGCAACTTGCCCACCCGCGCCGACATCTCATCCAACGCCACGAGATACGAATCCATCCCCTGACTCTGATCCAGCCATTCCTTCTGACTCGCATGCAAAGCCAACGCCTCACGCTTCTTCATATGAACGCTCGTCGTCTCAACAAACAGGTCAGGAACTACCGGCTGGCGCAATTGATCACAAAGCCCATGCGGCATCCCATGATAGATCGAAACATCTCCTGCCCCAGGTGCCTGCTCAGGCAACGTCTCAAAGTTCGGCATGTTCTTCGCAAACGCCGCCGTCACGGCAAGCCTAGACGTTGCCATGTGATCCTCCATGTAATCTTGAGGCGAATGCGTCAGAACAATCGACGGATTCACCTCCCGAATCACCGCCGCCAGTTTCCGAACCAGCGCCAGCTCATAAACAATCTCCAAATCATCACAAAGCGCCCCATGCCAAGTCGCCCCCAAAAAAGCCGCCGCTTCCTGACTCTCCTTCCGCCGCATCTCACGCGTTGTCGCCGAATCCATCGTCATGCTCCCACAGTTCCCGCTCGCGACAGTCATGTAGTGAATCGAAAAGCCGCGTTCCTTCAGCAACAACAACGTCCCCGCCGCCATGAACTCAATGTCATCAGGATGGGCCACAATAGCAATGGCAGAAGGTTGAATCATCCCCCACCAATGCCTGCGCCCCAACAAAGCACAACCACTTCGTAGGATGGCCATTCCTGGCCGTCCCACAACCAGCACCCTCACCCCAAGACCACCTCCTACATACGCGTTCACAACAACAGACAGAAATAGTGGGACAGAAAGACAGCACTGCTAGTGCCACGCGCTCAGCCCTTTTGGCCAACTGGATGCCGCCCCCTCACTCGTATTGACGTTCAGGGGAAAAGTTCACCGAACTTTCACCCCCTCCTCATCATGACTTCACATTCCAGCAAGACCCTCCTGACGTCATGAACAAACAAACCCTAAAAGGAAAGAACATTCCGGCGTTTACGATTGCGTCACTCTGCGCTCCAATATTGGTTGGCTTACTGTCTTATCCGCTCTGTCTCCACTATCTTCGCGACAGCGATCCCACAGGGAAAGCCGGCTACTTTGTGGTGGTCGCGCTACTTATTCTTATGACTCTCGCAGTATCGCTCGGCTCACTTCTAGGATTGGCCTTCGCGATCGTGGCGCATCTCAAAAAGGAGGCATGGCTACCAATGCGAATGCTAATAGTGGCCCTAAATTTGTCCCTCATATCATTCGGATGCCTTACCTATCTCTCGCTACCGAAATCCACTTCGGTGGAACAGTACCCTTAAGATGGCACCCTGTGATGATCTTGAAGTCATCACGGTGAGCGGCGAAAGTAATGGCAGCATAGATTGACCATTCTCCAGCGTTGCCCACAGCCCAACACCGAAATCCGAGCCAGAATCCATGAGGTTGGGGGATTGAACACTTCGTAAGTTGCCCTAGAATCACCCTATCATGGCCAAATCCATCACTCGTTACTACCACCGCGGCGGCTGAACCTCTTGCAAACGCGCGTCCTCCTGGATGGAGGAACATCAGCTAGAAGCCAACACCGTCACCGACGCCAAGAAGGAAACCATCGTTGCTGAAGAAGGCCTCAAACTCGCGGCGGCCGCCACGGCCATTCACGCTGCCAAAGGCAAGAAGCTCGTCTCTTTCACCCTCAAAGGTGGCAAACTTCAAGGCGAGGCGACCGACGACGACCTCCGCAAAGCCATCATCGGCCCCTCGGGAAACCTCCGCGCCCCCACCATCTGGGTTGGCAACACGATGGTTGTGGGATTCACCACTGAATTGTATAAAAAAGCACTCCGCTAGAGTAAACTCCCCTCCGAGATGAGTCATCTACTCGCCGGAGGCGCTTACTACCGTGATGAGATTCTTCAGGGATATGGCACAGCGGCCTTGATCGCCTCCGCCCTCCTGGTGCCCCTCCTCTTTCTTCTATATAGAAAGAGAGCCTTCCGTATCACGGCAACCCTGTTCGTGAGTGGCGCATTCCCCCTCGCGGTCTATCTAGCACCACGAACAATCTGCCCTCACTATTGGGAACTCATCCTACCACTTTTTCTTTTAGTCGGCGTCGCCGTGTTAGCGATCACTCGGTTCTCTATCGACCGCCGCTTCGGACTAGCGCTAGCATGGTACACCTTGGTAAGCATGGTTCTCGTCCTCTGCACACCACCCAGGTCGGTATCCGACCTATACGGCGTCCTCACACGAAAGCTAAAAACTCAAGCAGAGAAGGAACAACTTGAGCGCGAGATCTACGAAGATCTCGCAGCCCCACTGCGACGAGCACCCAAAGAACACTTCAATTTCTCCGCCGCACGCTTAGAGGACGTCATCAACCTGCTGGCTGAGGATGCGGGCATAGACTATATGGATGACCCAGACTTCGTTGATAAGAACGTCTTGGTTTCCTGTGAGTTAGAGCTCAGCCCGTTCTCGGCTTTAGAACACATCACCAAAGAGCACGACCTGCAGCTTATCACTTACAGCGGCATCTGGTGGCCATTCCATTCCCCCAACGGGAAACAGTAGCCTGGGTTAGATAACTCGCTAGATCCCGGATCTCTTGTTCCCATTCGGTCATATCCAAAGACTCCGGCTGGAAGCCGGAGCTACCTTACATCCATTCGTGTTTATTCGCGTTCATTCGTGGTTTCAGAATCTTCTAGCACCATCCCCAAGTCTTCCGCCCGGCCCGAGGGTAGCTCCATGACCTGGATCTTGCGGAAGTGGATCTCGGCGCCTTCGGATTCCATACAGAGGTACCCTTTGCGAGTGTCGGCTTCGCGGATGCCGTTGACGAACTTCCCATTGATTGAGAGTTTCACTGTGCCATCCACGGCGACGATGACATAGCGGTTCCATTCGCCTTTGCCTTTGCAGCGCATTTCATAGGACATGCTACGAGTACCGCGAGGGTTTTCAGGGACGGCTTTCATGCCGCCGGCGCCGAACAGTTCGCCACTGACGTAGCCTAGGTGGCGAGGCTTGCCATCTTTGGTGGCGTTGATGATGGGCCATTCCAGTTCTAGCATCTGCACTTCCATACCCTTGGGCAATCGGTTACCTTCGGGCTTGGCATCGCTCCAGAGAAAGACGCCGGAATTTCCGCCGGCTTCCATGTGGCGCCACTCGATGACGAGGATGAAGTTCTCATACTGCTTCTCGGAACGCATGACCCCGATGGGCAAGCCGGTGCAGACTAGCAGACCGTCTTTGACTGACCAGGTTTCGGGTGAGGTGTTGACGTCGACCCAGTTGGTCAGGTCTTTGCCGTTGAAGAGGTCTTTGAAGGCAAGTGTCGGTTCCTCGGCTCTCGCAACTACTAAACAGAAGAGAAGGCTAGCGAGTAAGTATTGGCGAATCATGCTGGCAGTGTGGGCGCGATCGCAACTTAGGGCAATGGCCTTCCGTCTAGCCGTGGCCAGCAGGCTGGCTCACGAAAGCGGCAGGAGCCTGCCGCAGTCCAAGGAGCGTCACCGGCTGAGGGCGGCGAAGAGGTGTTGCATCTCGTCCTGAACGGGAATCTCGGGGCCTACCGTTTGGGCGAGTTCGGCTAGGACGGCTTTGCGGAAACGTTGGCGTAGGCGGTGGATGGCGACGCGGACGGCGGACTCGCTCATGCCGAGCTGGAAAGCGGCCTCGGCTTGGGGTTGGTCCGCGCCGCCTGCGAGCCATGGTTGTAATATTTCGAACTGCTTTACTTTCCCATCAGACACAGAGTCCGCTTCGAGCCGTGCCAAGGCACGGGCCAGGACCGCGTTGGCCCAGTGACGATCGAAGGCTTCGTCCGGCGGGATCGCTTTGTCATCGGCGACTTGGATGCCGGGCAAGCTTGAGTCCGTGCCTGGCGCGTCGAGCGATACATGAGCGCCACCTCCGCCACGTTTCTGCCGTTGCGCATAAGCGCGCTGGTCCGAGAGGAAATGCTTCACCGCGCCTAACAAGAAGGACCGGAAACGCCCTCTGTTAGGATCTGCGCCTTCAAACCCATACTTATCGAGCACCCGCGCAAAGAACTCCTGCGTGAGATCGCGTGCGGCGTCTTCGTTCGGACTGCGTTCTTTGATAAACCAGAAGACGGGCTGATAGTAGGCCTCGGCAAGATCCTTCAAAGCGAGCTTGGCTTCCGACGAATGCCCCTTTGACCGAATGACTTGCGTCCACCGGGTCTCCGCCATGCGAAAGTCGGGCTGGTCTTCAGTAGACTCGGATGCCATCGACGTGGGAAGGAAAGTGGTTAGACTCTTGGGTAGGCTCGAACTGATAACTCTCAGAAAAGTCATCAAACATGAGAATGAAACTATACTTTGTGTGCGTTTGATAGAGCCCAAGGGAAATGAGAACAGTCAGAAGAAGCCCGAGCCCACCTGAACCTATACCGCTAACGGCAAACAGCACTCCGGACGTCGCGGCAATCACTGCCAACACGACCAAGAACGCGTCATCGTAGTTTCTCGCAAAATCCTCCCGCCAGGAAGAGCGCGCTTCCACGACGCGCTCGACACCCGCCTGACGAAAAACCGGGTCCCCACCTAGCCTCTGCAAATAATTTAGATCCGAAGAGGCCCAAGCCACGGTGGTCAACGCGAGCATCCCGATGAGGACCGCACTGAATCCCAACCAACGCTTCCACGCCCACAGTCAGCGAATGTCCATCAACTTGTAGACCAGTCTGATCAGCACGAAGATCAAGGCAGACAATGCTAGTATCGCAATAGGAAACGGCAGGGGCATGAGATTCTCTTCCCACAATCCAAAGGTGCCACCACCCAGCATGCCTGCTATCAATAGCACGGGCGCCTGGAGCGCAGCAAAGACCGCAAAGCCACGTCCTTTGAGAGGCGTTTCTGACTTCTTGATCTGCTTTAGCGCCACCCATCCCAGCACGCACCCAATGATAGGCCCCGTGAAGAAGAGCAACCAACCCAGCGTCGCGAAGCCAAATGCCCACAGAACAAGCTTAGAATAGCGCGGCCCACTTGGCTGCGCTTCCGTCGACTCAGAAATCGGCGGGGGCACGGGTGACGAGAAGGCCTGCGTGACAAAGTCCTGCGCCTTGTTCCCAGGGATTGACGGGGGACCTGCCGAAGGAGTAGACGGCGGGATTGGCGGAACGGATTCCCCTACTCGGACCACCGGTTTCTCGCACCTCCGCCACAATCCAAAGCCCACCATGGTGACCACAAATACTAGCGTTAGTGCGATAATTAGATTCCCCCACACAAAGTCCCAATCGCGACAAAGCCCAACAGCACACACGCCATAACCCAGGCCCACCGAGGAAATATCTTGGTAACGTCCGGGATGTGGGGGCTAACTGATAACTTCGACACCCTGAAAGATGATGATAGCATTGCCTCCAAGGTTCTTTCTGCCTTCCCAATGCTCTCTCCAGCCGGCGGGGTTCAGGATGCGGGCGATCACCATCCGAGCCATCTTTGCTGCTCC
>CALLLI010000147.1 GCA_938082635.1 uncultured Verrucomicrobiales bacterium | reverse complement strand
GGGAACCCTCGGCGTTGCGGTAGGATTCGACGAGTTGAAGCAACGGAGTGCCTTTGATAGTCTTGGTTCGGAAATACACGACCGCCAAGCTATGGGACCGCGGAAGAAAGCCAACCACGATAAGTTAAAATTAGGCACTACAAAATGCAACTCAGAAATCGAAGCGTTGATTATCGACGAGTTATGATGTTTCGAGTTGAAAATAATCGTCAAAATAGCCGGTTTTGACACACTAACAAGAAACTCGGGCTAGGCGGTCTGGCGGTCACGAAAGGTCGCCTTTTCTACGCCACCTGCGGTGCTTCTTACTACGGACGTGGCTCAGGCGTGAAGACCACCTTGCACTCGTTCGAATTCAAAGAGCGCAAATCCAGCGCTGTTGCCGAAGGCGCGGGCAGTTACACCCTCTTGCAGAACGGCGAATTTATCCTTGCCAGGGTGAATGGCGATTTCGAGCGTTACAAAGTCGGCAGTTCTGACAAAAAGAAGACCATTTCCACCAGCGATCTCAAGGTCGATCGCGTGCCTAGCGAAGAATGGCTCACCGTCTTCAATGAAGTCTAGCGCCGCTACCGGGACTTTTTCTACATCGAGAACATGCACGGTTATGACTGGGACGCCATTGGCGCGCAGTATCGCCCACTCGTCGCGCACGTCGCCCACCGCTCAGATCTCAACTACGTCATCGGCGAGATGATCTCCGAGCTCAGCGTTGGCCATGCTTACATTGCAGGCGGCGATTTCGACATCCCCGCACGCCCTCAAGTCGGCTTGCCCGGCGCGCGCTTTCAGTTAGACACCGAAGCGAAACGTTATCGCCTCAGTCACATGCTCAAAGCCCACAACGAAGAGACCAAGTACCGCTCGCCCCTCACCGAAGTCGGCATCGATATCAGCGAAGGTGACTTCGTCGTCGCCATCGATGGCGACGACAATCCCTACCGCTTGCTCCAACACAAGACCGGCTCTGTCACGCTAACCATAAATGACAAACCGGAAGACGACGGCGCTCGCGACATCACCTACAAGCCCATCGCCTCTGAAAGTTCCTTACTCTACCTCAACTGGGTCCTCGGCAACATGGCCAAGGTCGACGCCATGACCGCTGGCAAAGTCGGTTACCTTCACATTCCCGACATGGGCGCTCCCGGCATCTACGAGTTCATCAAATGGTTCTACCCACAGATCCGCAAGGAAGCCATGATCGTCGATGTGCGTTCCAATGGCGGCGGCAACGTCTCTCAGTGGATCATCGAACGCCTCAATACGAAACTGTTAGGCACGCGCTTCGGGTGCTCTAGCAATGAACCAGGAACCTATCCTGGAACCGTCTTTCATGGAAATAAAGTCTGTCTCCTCAACGAAACCTCTGCCTCCGACGGCGACATCTTCCCCTATCGATTTCGCAAAGCAGGCCTCGGCCCCCTCATCGGCAAACGTTCCTGGGGCGGCGTCGTCGGCATCTCCAGTCGCGGCCCGCTCTTAGACGGCGGCACCGTCTACGTCCCTCTCCAAGCCACCAACGACACGGACGGCAGCTACATCATCGAAGGCCACGGCGTCGACCCTGATATAATCGTCGACAACGACCCGCAATCCGTCATCGAAGGTAAAGATCCTCAACTCGAACGCGGCGTCCAAGAAGTCCTCCGCATGATGGCCGAGAACCCCATGAAACTACCCACCCACCCCGCAGATCCCATCAAAACGGAGTAGGGTCTCCGAGTCTTGCTTGCCTACAATCCAAGAATCGGTAAGCGCCGATGCTAAAGCGTTTGCTTAGCTTTGGAATGATTTCCAGGCTTGCAATAATCACTGTTATTGCGTGCCTTACGCCACCCTCACGGCAGAGCGCGCCACTCATGTGCCTCTCGGCGGTTACCAGTTCCGCATAGCAAGAGGATGTCGAGACCTCAAGCTGCTGCCTAGGGCGATGAAGAGGGCTGACGAGTCGAACGGCTCCACATCGGGGTGATGGGCAGGAGATGGGCTCCCAGTTTTTCTTGAGACATGGTCCTGTACGGCTCAAGAAAGTCTTGATTGCGTCCCTTGGTGAGACGAATGTTCTTTGTAGTCCCGCCGAGCAAGGTTGACGATGACCCGAGCTTAGCGTGCAACATTTTCCTTACTATGGGGTCCCAAACAAAGAAGGCTAGCGTAAGGACCGCCACGACTAATATCTAATATATGAGCACCAAATCAACTCCAGTCCCAAAACCAGGGGAGAAATTCCCCGACGGGATTATTGTACGACGCGTCAACGAGGGCACAGTCCATTATACGAAAGAAGGCTCAGGGCAAACCTGGGAGGTTTCTCTCGCCCTCTGGGATGTCATCTCGGCTGCGCAAGCCGTGCAGCAGCAATGGCCTAGCGTGCTGCAAGTGCAGGCCTCACGTGCTGCACGCTAGGCCATGAATTCGCCACCTCAGCAATAATCGCTGCCTTCTATGGGTGATTTCACGAGCGAACCGAGGGTGTGGTGGAAGTATGCGTAGAATTAGTAAACCGTTGATACACAATGATATTCATTAATTGAGAACGGGGTGCATTTACATGAGCTTTCTACTCAAGCGAGTGGATCCGAATCTGGGTTTGGCAGCGTAGATCGGTGGCTCGGAGTGCTTTATCGTTCTTTCTTAAAACACTAGTACAGAACCCGCACTTGCCTGGGATAGTGGAATAGAACGCACTTCCCTTGGATGAATTCACAGATAACGAACTGCTCTCGCGCTAGGCTCTCTCTGGGTGCGAAACTGCCTTCACGGTGCTCGTAGAGTGGGCATCTCGGGGGCGTCTTTCAGACCGCTTGCCGATCACTTGCTAGGCGAGAATGTGGCACAAACGGTCTTTGCCATTCTCGCTCAAAAGTTGGTGAAGTTTGCCGATCACCCCTGTCTGCTCGGATGGTTTTTCCAAACCGCCCACTATGTGGCCAAACGTGCTTCCCGTGGCGAGCATCGGCGGCAGGAGGCTCTTCAAGTTCTTTAGTGAGACAGCGCCAACGGCACTTTCTCAGGATGGCGATGGTGAGCGTGAGCGTCGGCAATTCTTTGAGCGCCTCATAGAAGACGACCGAAACGTCCTCCGTCATTACGTCGAAGGACATACATTTGGCGAGATCGGCACGATCCTGGGAAAATCTGAGGGAGCCAGTCATGTTCAAGCCCATTATGCCGTGCAGAACCTTTCTTGCTGGCGTCTTTCTTACTGGAAAGGTAACTGTCGCCGAGATCATCGACGAGATGGGCTCAACATCAGTTCGAGATAAAGCCCTTGTCATCAGTAGTGCCAAAATCGCTCCCGAATCAGCTGCAGAGTGGCTCGAAGAGAACGGCACTCCTGAAGAGATCCAAACGCCTCTGCCTGATCTCGTCTTTCTCTGGGCCGCCAATCAGGGCCACCTTTCTGCCGAAAGATGGATCACAGCAAGTGTGTGCCGCTCCATCCCCAACCCGAGGCGCAACTCTACCGAGCTTTGCCAAAAGGGCAGCAATCAAGAACGAACTCGCAATTCGTACTGCCAATCTCATTGAGGATTTGGAGATCTGAGAGCGGTCACTAATAGAGGTATGTTTCATTTTTAGTCATAGGCAGTGAGTTTACTTCCGACTGCGACCTTTCGTTTACCCAATCCACCTTACCGAGTATGGACGAAGCCGCTATCCAGGAACATCTCAGGCCATAACTTAAAATAAGCGCCGATAATATCAGATCCATCAGAGCTTTGAGGCATGGGCGTAAGCCTTCCCCCACTTTTCACCCCGGTGTCTTCTCTTATGATTCAACGGGCATTCTAAGGCTCTCGCTGTTTCCGGCTTGGACTGGCTGGCAGCCTCCAGCATGCTCTCGCTCATGAAGCTTGCTCTCCTTCTCACACCCATGTCCGCGTATCACTTAACCTTAGCGGCTCAGGTCGGTGCGACGGACATTGTGGGAATGTTTCCCAGCACGGATGTGGAGGCGTTGAGGTGGCAATGTGGACTGGCAGAAGAACACGGGCTGAAGATCAGTGTGATCGAGCGTCATCTTCCGCATGACCTCTTGGTCCATGGTCGGCCGGGTAAGGAAGTGCAACTGGAAGCTTTCAAAGCGCTCATTCTCAACATGAGCGCCTGCGGGATCCGGACACTTTGCTACAACTGGATGCCGGACAATGACTGGCAGCGGACCTCCTTTGCCGCAACGGAGCGTGGAGGTGCGTTGGTCACGGAGTTCGTGCTCTCACAGGTTAACCAAACGCTCTCGGGAGAAACGACGACGGCGGCGGCGCTCTGGCAGCATCTCGAATCCTTTCTCATAGAGATGGCTCCCTTTGCTGAGGATCATGGCGTGACGCTCGCCCTGCATCCGGATGATCCACCGTTACCGAACCTACTTGGGCAGGATCGCATCATCATTGACTACAAGGCATTCGATCGCGTGCTCAACCTTTGTGATAGTCCGGCGAATCAACTTTGCTTCTGTCAGGGGACATTCGCTTCGGGATGCGAGGACATCCCGGCGGGCATCCGCCGCTTTGCCGGGAAGATTGCCTTCGCGCATTTTCGAGATGTGCAAGGCGAAGCGACGCTGTTTCGCGAGTCCTTTCATGACACGGGCAAGACGGACATGGCGGCGTGCATGCGCGCCTACCGGGAAACGGGCTTTGACGGGCCGATTCGCCCGGATCACGTGCCGACCCTCGCAGGCGAGACAAACGAGAATCCAGGTTACGAAATGTTAGGGCGTCTCCATGCCATTGGGTACATGAAAGGTCTGATCGACGGGACGGCGTAGACGTCCCAACCCTTCTCGCCTGAGAAACGAATTTGGATATAAAGGGCGATGCTCTTAGTAACGATGCTATCGCAACGACTGTTGCGGCAGCGTCCTTCGATAATCCTAGAAACGTAAATGGGCACAGGAATACAGTCCGAATGGCGGGCGGCATTCGGTGTCAGGTGATGGGCCGCGAGTTAATGGAACGTATCAGCCACTGAGTATCCGATCGGAGTTTGGAGGCACCCCTGTGATCCAT
>CALLLI010000146.1 GCA_938082635.1 uncultured Verrucomicrobiales bacterium | reverse complement strand
TTTGGAACGGCCACATAGAAGGGTAGAGAATCCGGCTAAAAACTGAGATTTTGTTAGCATGAAAACCTATTCTCCAAGACAGCGTTCATGCATTATCTAATTCAAAAATCTCACCGATTTTTGGCAATAGTGAGCCCGAATAAACATTGCAATGTTAGTATTTGCAACTATTATTACATTATTAGTATAGCGGGTCGAAAATGCTTTAGGGTTAGTTACGGCTATGGCAAAGATTTTCCACCGATGCACGGCCTTAAACTGGTGCCATTCCCTCTAGTGCATACAAATTCGTAGATTCGCTCTGACTATCATTACTATCTGAACAACCACTGATTGCGACCGCCGACAAAAACGCCAGGAAAATACTAGGTAACCTGAACTGGGTGTGACCGGCGAATAATGTAGTGGCTATAGTGTTCAATAGAACATATATGATTATAACCTGCACTTTGTGGTAATTATATGAAAGATACTTAGGCATGACAGCCGAGATCTTACATAACGACGACGAGACGATCCCTTCAACGGCGCCCTCAAGCGCCCCAACTCAAAAGCAAATTCCTAGCAGCGGCTCGTTTCTTAATCGATGTCGAAGCTTTGCGTGAAAGGTCGCCTCAAAAATTCTCCTGTCATTGAGCGCAAGATAGGCACCCTACAGAAGAAGCATCCGCGAGCACAACGCTTTTACAAGATAGCCCACAAACCCGGCACGCCGAAATCGAAGCCCAAGCCGAAATCAGAATCGAAGCGGAAATCGAAATCAGTGTCAGAGTGGCAATCGAAGCCGACCTTGGAGGCGACGCGGGACGAGGAGAAGGTCGAAGCAGCGCTCGCACTCTGTGGGGATTACGTTTTAAAAACCGACAAGGAGATGGAAGCCGCGGAACTCTGGGGACTCTACATGACCTTGCTCAAAGCCGAGAGCGGCTTCCGGATGCTCAAGAGCACGCTCGGTCTGCGCCCGAATTATTACCAGCTCGAACACCGCGTCGATGCACACATCTTCATCAGCGTGCTCGCCTATCACTTGTTGAGTTGGGTGCTCCATCACATGGATCAGGCTGAGGATCCGCGGGAGAGGAAGACCTTGCGCCGCCTACTTTGTACGCATTCGTTAGTCAGCACCCGGCTACCGCTGGAGGACGGTCGCATTGTGACAGTGCGCAAGCCGAGCCTGCCAGACGCGGAGCAGAGCCGGGTCTACCAGATACTCGGGATCGATTGGAAAGGGGCCTGCCCAGCGGTGAAGTCGGAACTGAAAGGAGCGACGACTTTGTAGTGCCTTCGCGACGCAGGCACTGGTTTTATAGGGGTGCCACGCCGGTAATAAGAAACTTGGGCTAGGCACACTGTTTTTAGAAGCATCACAACCCTCTAATCTTTAATGAGTTAGGGTGCTTCTGATTTCCATAGAGCGAACCACAGGCTCAATCTTCAAAGCGATTCCCGCCAATGGGCCCCACGTTCAGGTCACTGAGGGATGCACTCTTCAGCACGCCACTCACGCTTTGCGTCGTCACGGAGTAGGAGAAGCCGTTTCCGGATCCAGCGGCACCGTAGCGGCCCTGCTTGTCCAGGGCCACAAAGTTGATCTTTAGGTCCAGCCCACGCGGATCGGTCTTCGCGATGCGTTCGATCGTCGCCACACATGCGGCTTCGGGGTCCAGCCCTTGCCGCATGTACTCGACCACCATAAAAGAGCCACAATAGCGCATCACATTCTCACCCAAACCGGTCGCACCTGCCGCGCCGACCTCGTTGTCCACGTAGAGCCCGCCACCCAGGATAGGGGAATCGCCGACCCGGCCAGGCAGCTTGCCGCCCCAGCCACTGGTCGAGCAACCGCCACCGAGGTTCCCTTCCTTGTCCAGAACCAGCAGGGCGATGGTGTCGTGGTTCTCCTCTTCCTTGCCATCTCCCTGCGCTGCTGGCACCTGCGTGTCCTTCAGCCAGGCTTCATACTTGGCGAGGTGCGCCTCGACGGGCACGGTTTCCAGGCCTTGCTGCTCAGCGAACCAGCGCGCACCCTTGCCCGCCAGCATGACATGCTTGGTCTGTTCCATCACTCGGCGTGCTGCCGAGATCGGATGTACTGCGCCTTCGATCGCACAGACGCTGCCCGCTTGATGGCCCGGGCCCCACATGAGGCAGGCGTCTTGTTGCACGACCCCCGCCGCGTTGGGAATGCCGGTCAAGCCGACCGAACGATTGCCGCTCGATTCCGTGAGGCCCACCCCTTGCTCGATGCCATCAAGCGTCGACCCGCCACCGGCGATCACCGCCAGGGCCTTCTCATTGGCCGCTTTGCCAAAAGGCCAGGTCGACACGACCAAGGGGCGGGCGGTGGTCCGGCGGGCGGCCTGGTTGTCCGCAGCTTTGAGGGCCACAGGGGACAGTGCTACCGAGGCAGTGCTGCGTGAGAGGAAGCGTCGACGATTAATGGCTTTCATAGGGGTATCTATCAGGTGAGTTTAGATTTGTGATTCGGGTAATGCTGCCTCTCGGGGCGGATCGCGTAGTGTCCATAAATTCAATTACGGCATAAGTTGTTTACCTTCAACCGGTTGCGGGCTCAATAGGGATGGGATTTCGAGCTGTATTTCTTCGGTTTGGGACTGCAAGAGTCAGCATTGAGCCAGACTTCGGTTCGAGTCGAGAGGGTGAGGTGAATTGCCGCGAGCCGCTCGGCGGATTGCTACGCTATTACTACCGGGATGCAGCATGAAAGGGCGACGATTCGAGTTTCCGGACAGTAAGGGCTCTGGTTACCGATTAAACAAGAACGAAGGGCTGTTGATCAGTGCCCAAGTGATGTCTTGAGCTCCCGTTAGTCGCTTGTTCTTCTTCTGTTCGGTGCTGAGAGAAACGGCACGTTCGAGTTCCTTCAACTTTGGATCGGCGGGCAACGGCTGCTCGGCTGTCGCCATGGCTCCCTCTAATGCTATCAGTTTCGCATCTTTCCCTCGTGGAGCGTTCGCTTTGTCCACGGCTTGCGTGCGTTTGTTCCATTCAGCGTCTTGGCTGAGGAAGTAGCTAAAGATCTTCTGCTGGTCCTCTTCACTGCGCTGCGCCGCAGGTGTTTGCATGCGAGTGAAGACAGCTTGCGGCAAGCCTAGCTGCAACGGCTGCGCATCATTGGTCACCGCGATCCGGAACTTCCCTAGGCCGAATTTCTTGCCGTCGTACTGCTGGTCTAGCTTCAGTAGAAACTGGGTCCCAGCGAGCGAACCAATCGGTTCTTTGATCTCGAACGTGGCAATGTGATCGCGACTGCCTTGCGGCGAAATCGCCCAACCGTTGTTGTTCTGATCTCGCTTGCCATCGATCGCAGTGGCCACTGCGTAGGTGTCCTGGCTGAAGTCCGCCTTGGCATTCTGAAGTACAATCGCCTTCATCTCAGGCAGCTTGCCACGATAGAGCACGAACTGATCCACGGCGATCTTAGCCTTGCCTTTACCGAGATCAAATCGCAGGCCCGTCAACGCCTCCTTGCTGTGGAAGGCAAAGTAATGCGTCGTCCACTCTGAGTCGCTGCCTATGAGGGTAAGCTTCCTAACGAATTTGCCATCGGGCTCCTTCGTCTTCTCCGTTGTCCAGTAAAGCGCAGCATCCAGGTGCCCAGCAAACTTCGCAGTGACGCCTAACACATAGTCGCCTGCCTCACCTGAAACTCTCTGATGACGGATCCATGGGTTCTTTCCATCGGTCTCAATATTCAGAGCGCCATCCGCAACAGAAATCTTGCAGTCTTTCTCACCCCCCCACCCCTGGGCTGCTTCCTCAAAACCCCACGTCACCTGCTTGTCCCAAGCTGATGGATTAGGTAATGGCGACGCTAGAATTTCAAACTCTGTCAGGACAAAGTTGCCATCGTCGGCACGCCCAGGACCACGTTTCGGCAAGGCCTCGTCCGTGAGTGCCTCAATACGGATTCCCGTGATCTGCGGCAAGTCGGTCTCCGCAGTGAAGTCGTAGCGGACCTTGTCATTCTTACCACTAGCAATGACTGAGCCGTCCGCCTGCCTGCGCAAGGTAGCTCCGTTCGACGTCGTCAGCGTGTTCGGCGACAAGGTCATCCAACTTGTTGCATCGATCTGAGCGGCTTCCCAGTCTACCCGCTTTGCACTTAGAGCAGTCTCTTGCTCCTGCAGTGCTTTCTCACGCTTGGCTATCTCCGCTTTCTGCTCCTTATCTCGCTGAGCTTCGATCCCCACCAACTCGACTTTGTAATCCGTGAGTGTCTTCTCAGCGGCTGCGATCCCTTCATCACGAGCCTTCACTTCAGCTTCCACCTTTGCCGCCATCAGCGCTTTGTAGTCGGCAAGACTCTTGAGCACGTCCTCGTGATTGCCATCGATCACTTCGAAGGACTGCTCCGCGAGCTTCACTTCTTCAGACGTCGCAGGGCGGTTAAGGATACGCAGGAACAGCGCATTGATTAAACTGACAGGGTCCTTCTCCGTCTTCACCAGATCAGCAATCGCATTCTCTTTTTGACTGATCGCGTCATTGACAGTCGGGCCACTGACCAGAGCCATGATAGGTCCTAATTGAAGTTCGTTGCTGCGCTCGCATTCACACGAACTCTCTCGGACAGGACGTCCCAGGTTCGCCAGAAAGCCATCTTCCAGTCCCACGCCAACATCGGGCAACTGCGCCGCACGCGTTCCCTTAGGAACGCCTGGAATGGTGGACCCTGCACCTGTCACCGCATAGACCACATCGTAAAGCACCTCGGCAGGCAAACGCCGAGCCTTTGCGTGAGAGTAGTTTATTTGATCGTCGTCGTTCCAGACATTGGACTCAATCGACAATTGATAGGTCCGTGACTGACAAATCAACTGAATCAGCTCACGGGTATTGAAGTTGCTCGCAATGAAGCCTTCTGTGAGCCAATCAAGCAGCTCAGGATTTGTCGGTGGGTTACCCGCACGAATGTCGTCCAACGGTTCGATCATACCGGTTCCAGTAAGGTAGCCCCAGATGCGGTTCACATAGCTTGAGGCGAAGTATTGGTTGTCCTCAGACGTGATCCAGTCCGACAGCTTCTCGCGACGACTTGCGTCGTCACTCGCTTTGGTCGTGGCTTCAAACGGAAACGCGGGCGCTATCACTTCCTTGGTTCGATCATGAACGACCTCGCCCTCTTTCTTGTCATAAACGACTTCAAAGAGTGGCTTACCGCCTTCAACGGCAGTCCCACCGATCTTCTTGTCCCCGCTAGCCTCATCCTTCTTCAACCCAACTTGGCCAAAGTAGGCGGCCATTTCGTAGTAGTTGTCCTGCGTCCAACGCTCAAACGGATGATCGTGACACTTGTTGCAGTTGAAGCGCACGCCCATGAAGAGGTGCGTGGTGTTCTCCATCGTGTCTTCAGGTGTCCGGAGAATCTTGTAATAAGAAGCCGCTGGGTTCTCTTTGTTTGAGCCAGAAGCAGTGAGAACCTTCTGAGCAAACTCTTGGTAGGGCGTATTCGCAGCGACCTCCTTGCGAATCCATTCACGGAAGAGCTTAGCACCTTCTGGCGCGAGAAACTTGCGATTCACCTGCAACAAGTCCGCCCATTTATTCGACCACAGATCAATAAAAGGTTCACTGCCGATCAGTTGATCGATCAATTCACGACGCTTGGTTTGCGAATCACGCGTATCCACCAAGAAGCCCATCACGTTATCTGGGGATGGTGGCAGGCCGGTCAGATCAAGGTGGATACGCCTGACAAAGTCTTGATCAGAACACACACCAGAGGAGGCCGTCTTCGTCCGCTCTAACTTCGATGCTACGAATTCATCAATCTTGTTGAACTTCTCAGGCTCATCCCAGACAAAGCCTGAGCGGTCTCCCATCACGGTCACGATGGTCGAGGCGTAATTGCCCTCATACCGCACGAGGACAGCTGCCTCACCGCGACGAAGCGTCGTGATAAGTCCTGTGTCATCCACTTCCACAATCTCTATGTTGCCGCTCTGGGTGAACGATTCATGCGTCACGTCGCGTTCCGCTCCATTCGCGTAGCTAGCAATCACGCGGATCTGCTGTTGGTCTCCGATCGATTGAATGACTGGGTTCTCAGGAGACAGCGTGATCTTGGTCGCTTTCTGAGACTCGAAATTCACCTTGGCGCCATCAGCAATCCAGCTGCGGATCATTTTATAGGCATGACTCTCTGGTTTGACCACTTGCCCACCCTCATGAGGCACGCCTGCCGTCGCTTTCAATAGAATAAGACTACTGTCAGGCGAGGCCAAGTTCACGCGACGCGAGGCCATGTCATCCGTGAACGCGCGCAGGTCATAAACCGGATCATAGCCACGGAGCGAGAGCTTAAAACCGTTTTTACCGTCCTTCGATCCATGACAAGTGCCCATGTTGCAGCCAGCCTTTGAAATGACAGGATTCACATCGCGCACGTAATCCGGAGTAAAGTCGCCCTCGACACCGGCTACCGTGACCGGCACCTCTATCGTCTGGCCAGCATAGGCAAAGGTCAGTTGATACTCACCATCCGTCTCGCCACGGACAAGGCCATTGGGCGACACCGAAAGTCCTTCAACCGATGGCATGACAAGATCTCGCGTCACATCGATCAGATCCCCGGTGGCCAACTGCGCAGTTACCAATACTTGCGCGTAAGCATGAAGATTGGTTAGGCGAATCTCACTAGGCACCACCTCCAAGGCACTCACTTCACCTGGAAGATGCTTCATCACTCTGACTGGCTCGAAGGCCTTCGTCACCTCGCCGCCCTGGGCTTGAATCAAGCGAATGATGCCATCTGTCCCGGAGGCCGCCACCGTTTCCCCGTCCGACGAGAACGCCACGCTGTAGATGCCGGTCTCGAATTTGAGCGAAGCAATCGTCTCCGAACTCGCATCGAAGTGTGCTTGGAGCTTCTTCTTCTCGTCGTCATTCCGTGAGTGCGTGGGCTTCTCCAAGATCTTGATAATCGCGTCTTCGATCTTCGCCTCAGGATCAATGCTGAAAACCTGCACCTCCCCGTGCCCGTTTAGGCTACTGCCCGCCGCCACGCGACTGCCGTCATCGCTAAAAGCCACGCTGAACACACGCCCCTCGAGCGCCGGAAACTCTTGCAAGAGATTCGCATCATCCCCAATGACGCGCTTAGTCGTGCGAAACATCTTATACATCTTGGGCACGCCATCAGAACCACCGACTACGAAATGATCCCTGACCGGGTGACGATCCACTGAGGCGATGCCCCCCTTGAGAGCTTTCGGGGTGATCGACGTGATGTTATCGACAAAGCGCTGCGTCGCCAGCTCCGTCAGTTTAGAGGTCATGTCACGCCCCACGGATACCAAGTGCGTTCCTTCGACTGAGAAGACGGTGTCAAAGACCCAGTCGGTGTGCGAACCTTGATAGAGCACTTCCTTACCAGTTTTGACATCAATCGCCCGCACGGTGTTGTCCGAGCAACCAAAGGCGATACGATCTCCGTTAGGAGACCAGCTCGCCCCATAGACCGAGTCATACGTGACGGGCACGGAAAGCGTGAGCTTACGCGTGGCCACGTCCCACACTTGCACTTCTCCCATCCGAGCAGGCAATCCACCAGTCACAGCGAGCTGCGTTCCATCAGGTGAGAACGCTACCGACTCGATCCTCTCTGACAAACCAATCAACCTTGCTTCCAACCCAGAACCATCAGCGCGATGCAAGAGAACTTCGTGGAAACCCGAAATGGCTAACCATTTCCCATCAGGCGAGAAATCAATCGACGTCACCACAGGCGGCCGCGAGTAGAGCGGTGGATTTTCTGCCGTGTAGCGTAGCTTGGCATTGTCTGGTGTGTCATCGACAGCGCCCTCGGTGATCCAGCGCGTGATGAGATCAAGGTCCCCAGATTCCAATGGCGGCTTACCCTTGGGCATCTCCGCCTCGCCATCCACCAAGGCAATCTCCTCGACCAAATAACTTTCATCCGGCTTCCCTGAAATGATCGCATCCCCCTCATCGCCACCCGCCAGCAACTGCTCAAACGTGGTCATGACATACCCGCCCTTCGCCTTGGCCGGTTGATGGCAGCCCTGGCAGTTCGCCTGGAAGATGGGCCTGATCTGCTTGTAGTAGCTAACCGGTTCAGCCTGAAGCGCTGAGACGAAAACGGAGAGGCCTAGAGAAACGAGAAATGCGTGCGCACGTGCCATGTTTTAGTAAACCCAGCAAGGCCGCTTGGTTGCCATGCCCAGGGCCGGAATCTCAGACAAATTCTGTCTCAAAAATCCGATAATAGGTCTCTTTCATACCCAGCTTGCTGTAGGTTTGCTGAGCGACCTCGTTGCCCTTCTCCACATAGAGCCGAATCGCAGCCACATCGCCGCTTTCCCTCGCTAGACTCCGAGCATTCTCATAAAGCGCTGTGTAGATCCCCTGGCGACGATTCTCGGCCCTCACATAGACACTCTGGATCCACCAAATAACGCCATTGCGCCAGTCACTCCATTCATACGTGATCATGAGGGAACCCACCACCTGGCCCTCCTTCTCCGCCACGGTGTAGAAGCCGTAGCGATCTTGAGAGAGCAAGCCATGGAGCCCCTTGCGCAAGGTGTCGCCATCGAGGGCAACGCTCTCAGTCTCCATCGCAATCCCCTGATTGAAAGCAATCAGCGCATCAATGTCGGACCCCGTTGCACGGCGAATAATCATGCCTCAAACTGCCCCGATGCCACACGCTAGGCCAGCAAGAATGCTCTCAAGCTCACCATCAAACCGTAATAGACGAACTCTTAGTTTCCCATTTTTGTCGCCCTATTTCTGTCTATAAACACACAAGCAGGACAACATTCAGACAGAAACAGGGGAACAGAAAGACAGCCCTGCTAGATGGTGAGAACGGGCTGCAAAACTAACTCCACCGCCTCAGACAGCTCACCTATGGGCGAGGTGATGCCCTTACGTAATCCGGTACTCGCGACGACGCTGGATAAACTCATCAGCCAACGCGCGATAGGCAAAGGCCCCGACACCCGAGGGATCATACTCGATGATCGTCTTGCCGTGACTTGGAGCTTCTCCGAGACGCACCGTGCGTGGAATGATCGTCTTATAAGTCTGCTCTGGGAAATGAGTCCGCACTTCCTCAATCACGCTTCGCGCCAAACGCGTCCGCCCGTCATACATGGTGAGGACAATGCCTTCCATCCGAGCATGAGCGAGACCCGCTTCCTGCATGCTACCTAACACTTCCCCGTAAATTCCAGCCAGCGCCTGGATTCCGAAGAACTCGCATTGCACGGGCACTAACAAATCGTCTGCAGTCGACAATGCTGACGTCATGAGAATGCCGAGCGATGGCGGCGAATCCATGATCACGTAATCCAGCTGGTTCAGATTCTCGAGAGGCGCAAGCACCTCCCGCAAGCGGCTATGGTGATTCCCTTGCCGCGCCATCACGACTTCCACCCCAGCCAACTGAAGAGCAGCCGGCAAGATATAGAAACGGTCCAGATGGGTTTCCCGAATCTGGTCCTCCACCGGCGTGTCATCGACCAATGGATGGTAGAGATTTATCTCCGGATCCGGAGTCATTCCCATCGTTGTCGTGGCGTTCGCCTGAGGGTCCAGGTCCACCAAGAGCACGCGCTTGCCAAGCTCCGCCAGACAAGCGCAAAGGTTCACCGCCGTGGTGGTCTTCCCGACGCCTCCCTTTTGATTTGCAATGGCGATGATTTTCATGGATGTGGCGGGCCCGCACCGTCCCGTGCGCGCCTGATAAGTGCATGCCGGGAGGTGGTTAAGCAAGCTTTAGAATCTACTCGTGGCGAATTTCGAAATCAACGACCGATGGCTCATGGACACCGCTGGATGGCAGGTGGTCAAACGGGCACGAATGCTAGTAGACCAGGGCCGCATCTTGGATGTGTCCTTCGACGGCAAACTCGTGCGGGGAAGCGTCGGAGACGGTGCGAAGAGCCAACGATCCGGCATGCTCATCAAGGGCCGCACGGACGTGGAGAATCTCTGCAATTGCCGGGAGAGCCAGCGCACCGGGACCCTGTGTCACCACGCCATCGCTCTCGGAGTCGCCGTGGCTCGTGGCCTACACAAACACGCCCCTTCCTCCGGTCAGCCCGCCGAGAAAGTCATCAAGACGCCAGCAAAACCTCGCGCCCAGTTCAGCGCACCCACCGCCGCACTAGCATTTCGCTTGCCCAAGAATCTCGGGAAGGGCTTTGGACGCGGCACTCTCAGCGTCAGCGTGGAGGAAACGGACACCCAGGACGGCAACGAACTCGACATCCCCGTGCTCGCCTGGCTCCAGCAACTCGGTCAGACAAAGGTCCCACCGCAACTCATGTTGCAGAAGGCACATCTGTCAGGTTTCTTCACGGCTCTGCAAGGACACCCTCGGGTCTTCATCGGCAAAGAACCACTGCGCGTGGAGTCCCTCCCCTTAAGACTACCATTGGCACTAGTGCCTTCTAGCGAAACGAAGCTCGCCCTCAAGATCAACTTGCCTGACCAAATCGCGCTCGCCGTGACTAAAGGCTCGGCCTGGGGCTACCTACTCGAGCGCCAAGTCATCCTGCGCGTGCCCAAGCTGGCCCAAATGCCAACCGCTGACCAGGAACTGCTCTTTGCCACCACGAATCCAAATGGACGCCCACTCGAGCGCACCTGGCGCTGGTTCTTTCAACATTCCGAAGCCCTTGAGAACGCCTTCCGCCTGGATACCAAGGCCCTGCCAAAGATGCCGAGCCTTCGCCCGGCCAAGCCTACCTTTCGACTCGATCTCGAAGGCAGCCTAAACCACCTCGCGGCCGAACTCACCTGTCTCTACGGAGACGATCTTCGGGTGGAACCAGGCGAGACGTCCAGCGCATTCCCCTTCGCTGCAGACGACAGCCCATGGGAACTCTTCGACCGCAATGTCGCTGCGGAAACAGCCGCGCTCGCACGCTTGGAAAGCGCTGGCTTCTCTGAACCTAACAAGAACGGCCAACGCATGCTGAAAGGCGAACAAGCCACGCTCAAGTTCTTCGCAAGCGACCTCCCTCGGCTCCAACGCGATTGGGAAGTGACCATGGGTGAGCGCTTCACTCATGTGACCAAAGACATCACTCGCATCACCCCAGAGATCCGAACGGTCCCCCATGCCGATGGCGGCTGGCTCGATGTCGATATCGGCTACAGCAGCGAACAAGATCAAAGCCTACCAAAGCACGAAATTCAGCGCCTCCTACAAGTCGGCCAGAGCCACACCAAGCTCAAGAACGGGCAACGTGTCGTTGTCGATTTGCAAGCTTGTGAGGAACTCAACGCCGTCCTCCAAGACATCGAGCCCGATCAAGAATACGGACGCTATCGCATCCCCACCAGTCAGGAAGATTTCCTACGCCAAACGCTAGGTGAATTTGCCAATCGCGACGTGGGCGAACTCCCCCAAGCAGACTTTCCCGAAGAGACCCTCTCCGATCTCTCAGACATCCTTCGCGATTACCAGAAAGAGGGCGTTTGCTGGATGCTCGCCCGCACGAATCGCGGTCTCTCCGGCATTCTTGCCGATGAAATGGGCCTTGGAAAGACGATACAAAGCCTCTCCACGATCCAGGCCTTGCACGCTTCCACAGATACCGAGTCGCCCAAGAGCTTGATCGTCTGTCCCACCAGTTTGTTAGACAACTGGTGTCAGGAAGCGGCACGATTCACGCCTGACCTGAAGACGGTCAAACTTCACGGAACCAAGCGCGATCATCTTTGGGAAGAAGCGCTCAAGGCAGACCTCGTCGTCACGAGTTACGGCCTGCTCGTTCGTGACCTCGAACGCTTTCAGTCCGAGGCCTGGCTCGGCATCTTCCTTGATGAAGCAAGCGCTATCAAAAACGCCAAGACCAAGAACGCCCAAGCCGCCTACAAAGTCGGTGGACGCTTCCGCTTCGCCCTGACAGGCACACCGATTGAGAACAGCGTGCGAGACATTTGGTCCATCATGCAATTCGTCGCGCCCGGCTACCTCGGAACCCACCAGACCTTCAAGGAACGCTACGAGCAAGCACTCTCAAGCGAAGGCGGCGCGCCCCCTGACATCATCAATCGTTTCCGCCGCCGATTGAACCCGTTCATCCTTCGCCGCACCAAGCGCCGCGTGGCCAAAGAATTACCAGACAAGCTAGAGAAGGTGCTCACCTGCTCTCTAACTAAAACTCAGCGTAACACCTACACGAGTATTCTCCGAGCCGGTCGAGAGAAGGTGCTAGAAGCGCGTGGCCAGAACGAAGGCGTGGCTCGCATGACCATGCTGACGACGCTCCTTCGCTTGCGCCAAGTGTGTTGCGACGTGCGCTTGCTAAGCGGCGACACCGCAAAGCTCACCGACCCGTCAGGCAAACTCGATTCTGTGCGCGAACTTCTCGAAGAAACGACCTCAGGCGGCCACCGCGTCCTCATCTTCAGCCAGTTCGTCAGCATGCTGAAGCTCCTCGGCAATGAACTGGAATCCCTGGGCCTCGAATACTGCTACCTCGACGGCCAAACGACAGGCCGCCAGCAAGAGGTCGATCGCTTCCAAAATGGCAAGGCCCCGGTCTTCCTCATCAGCCTCAAAGCGGGCGGCTACGGCCTCAACCTCACCGCTGCCGACACCGTCATTCACTTCGATCCCTGGTGGAATCCCGCCGTCGAAGCTCAGGCCACCGACCGCGCCCACCGAATCGGCCAGCAGAACGTCGTCACCGCCTACAAGCTCATTGCCGAAGACACTGTGGAAGAGAAGATCCTCCGTCTCCAACGCCGCAAACGCCAAGTCATCGATGCCGCCCTCGATGATGATCAACCAATGATGCAGGGCCTCACCTCCAAAGACCTCGAAGAAGTGCTAGAGCTGTAAAGCCCCGCAGCAAGGTAGCACCGGCATCCTCCCGGTGTAAGAGGCAGGATGCCTCAACTACACTAAAACACCACCGCAGCCCAAGCCACGACGATGTCCCCTAGTTGCTGTGTGTTAATTCGTGTCGCCTAGACCACGTCAATGACGCGAGGCTGGGCTGCTTCTTTCAATGGCAGGGCCACATCCAGAACGCCATCTTCGAGCTTCGCAGTGATGCGATCGCTATCAATCTTCGTATCCAAGTGAAGACGAAGCTGGTAGTCATCCGTAGACAACTCGCGACTCACTGACGCCCACCCTTCCGACGTCTCGTCAAAGCGTTTCGCCGTCACGGTTAGAACATCCTTAGCAAGCGTCAGGGTCACCCCGGACTTACCCACTCCCGGAACATAGACTCGCAGACTGTAGCCTGCCTCATCTTGCTTCGCTCGGTAGTGCGGCTTGGTAAAGGTCACATTGGTCTGAGGCTCCACGTAAGCCACGGCCGATTCGTCGTTAGTACAACAGTTATTCATAATAGGTTTCCTTTCGAAATGAAATGTTAATTTAGATAATTTGATTGTTCGTTAGTCGATGGTGATGGAACGCGGCTTGGCCACTTCAGCCTTGCCAACAGTCACCGTGAGAATGCCGTCCTCCAGCTTCGCTTTGACCTCATCGGCATTCGCGTCGTCTGGCAATGTCAGTCGACGTCCCGCCTTAGCGACTTCGCCGTCTTGTTCGCGTTCGTAACTCACGACAAGCTCGCCACTCGGTTCGAGATTCACGCTGACGTCACTCTTCGGCACGCCCGGCAACTGGAAACGGGACACGTAGTGATCGTCTGCCTCAAAAACGTCTGCAGGCAGGCGAGAGTCACCGCTCACCAGGTCGCGAAAGCGGTGACCTAGAAGGCGAGAGAATGGGTCGAACTCCGTGAGAAGCTCATTGAACGAATTACTTAAGGGATGGTTGTATCTGATGTGTTTCATGATGCCTCTACGAATGCATTCGCCGTGCCACACGAAACAAATCTCATTTAACTCTTTTATAATCAGTTATTTACACTCACATAGACTACTAAATCCAAACCCAGAAACGGGTCACTTTGTCGCTACCCAAGAGACTACTCTTCCCACGAACCGCGTCAAAATGACACTCTCAACATAAACATTAGAGTTCTTTAGAAACTTGGCAAGTCAGCTGAAACCCACATTCGATTCTCACGTTCCTGAGGGTGATGAACGCACTCTGCCGAATTTCCATCCTCTACATTCCCTCTCAAACCCTCAGCCTCGCGCAGACGCACGAAACGGTCACGTTTCGCTATGAAGGCGCCATCACTGGAAACAACAAGGCTCATGTTCTTGGAGACCTTCCGGTGCTCGGTGGAAATGACGTAGCTCTGGGGATCTTGATGGTGGAAATCGACGACGACGTTTGGGAAATCGACGTTTCTCTCCCGGTCAATCGTGACTACAACTACCAGTTATACTCAGGAGCGAATGCCGTAGTGTCCGGAAACTCGAATCGCCCTGCGCTCATGCCGCCTCCCGGTAGTAGTAACGAATCAATCCGCCAAGCCGCTCACGACATCCCACGCTCCCTTCGCTTGGCGATGTGAACTCGGGCTCAATCCTTCACAGCTCTAATCTCTTCCTGCAAGTAGTCGATCATATGCTCTCGTTGCTGGTTCACCCAGCCTGCCAGAGACACCATTAACCAGTCTAAACACGTCCATTTCTGATTCTTGCAGTCTCAAACCGAAGAAATGCAGCTCGAAATTTCATCCCCATTGAGTCCGCAACCGATTGAAGGTCCATAACTTACGCCGCAATCGAATTTCTGGACACTACGATATCACCAATGTGGGATTTGGCGTTTCGCACAAAGTCAGACAAGAGGCGGATGTCTTCCGCTAAGATAGACCGGGCGCCTCCAATAGTTCCTATTCTGCCTCTAGCATCATTGAGAAGACGAGGACGCCCTGGCATTGCGGAACTCTTAGGAAATCACGGCTGCGACGAAGCACAGCCCTCCGGTATTGAATTAGCCTCGCTTTCTGCCTCATGAAAATTCGTGAAGGCCCGTAGTATAGAACTCATCCCAGAACGCTCTGTCACTTTACAACAAATACGGGCTCGCCGAGGACGTCGATGCGCGGCGTGATGCCTAGGCCGGGTTCGGTGGAGGCTGCCATGCGGCCGTTGACGCGTTGGGGGGCGCCTTCGGCGGTGCTGACGGTGACGTAGCTGTTGAAGTCGGTCGAGGTGAAGAGGAGTTCTGTGGGGGTGCTATGGGCGAGGTGAGAGATGGCGGCGGTGATGATGTCGCTTCCCCAAGTGTCTTCGATTGTCATGGCAATACCCATGGCGGCGCAGACGTCACGGATCTCTCGGGCTTTTGTCAGGCCACCTAGTTTGGAGATCTTCACATTGATCACATCCATGGCTTGATCATTCACAGCACGGATGAGTTCGGGGATGTTGTAGATGCTTTCGTCGAGGACGAAGGGATGATCCGTCTTGCGACGGATAGACAAGCACTCTTCGTAGGTCTCGCAGGGTTGTTCGATGAAGACATCGAGGTCTTTCACGCCACGGACGACACGCATAGCGTCTTTCATCAGCCAGCCAGTGTTGGCATCGGCTACTAACACATCGCCTTTCTGCATGAGGTCGGCCACGGCGTGGATGCGTTCGATGTCGACTTCTGGATCACCACCGACTTTGAGCTGGAAACGGCGGTAGCCTTCGGCGCGGTACCCGGCGACTTTCGCGGCCATCTTCTCGGGAGCTTCTTGGGAGATGGCGCGGTAAAGCACATGGTCGTCCCCGAAACGGCCGCCGAGGAGATTGCAGATGGGTTGATTCGAAGCTTTTCCTAGCAAGTCCCAACAGGCCATATCAATGGCCGATTTCGCGTAGGGATGCCCTTTCAAGGCGCGATCCATCGCTTGATAGACGACAGACGTCTGACGTGGATCTAGTCCGATGACGTGGGGCGCTAGTTCTCCAATGCCAGCGCGTGCTCCTGCGGGGTAGGACGGGAGGTAGACTGGGCCGAGGGGGCAGACTTCTCCATAGCCCGTGATGCCGGCATCCGTCTCGAGTGCGACGATCGTGCTATCAAACACATCGACGGACTTTCCACCGGACCAATGATAACTGCCCTCATGGAGAGGGAGATCTACCTGATAAGCAGAGACGCGCGTGATCTTCATTCCTCGTTCTAGACCACGATTGGGAATGATTGAAAGCGAATCTTACGGGTTCACCTTTGTTATCTTTGTTCTAGAACAGCGAATGAACGCGAACGTGCGCGAATGGCATATCTCAGAGATCACCCGTTGCTGATGTTTGGGTGATTGCTGAGAAAGTGAGTGCGTGAGATAGGGGTTTGATAGTTATCGATCTCTCTGAGATCGAAGAGGCGTATCTTATGGGAGTGCGGCCTTCTGGGCCGCGACTCGGGCAAGATGCCCGAGCTACATTAAACGCTTCGTTTGATCCCCAATCAAACTCTGACACAACCGCAAAAAGAAAAACACATCGGCGTTGCGGAACCTTTGGGAGATCACGGCGGCGACGGAGCACCGCCCTCCGAGATTTGATAATTCACGACGACGAGCGGTATATGTTCAGGAGACATCTAACAATATAGTCGTAATCTATTTTAGGGTTTGCAGGTAGGCGACGGCGTCACGTATCTCTGGCATGGTGAGAACGCCGAGCATTGGTGGCATGGAAGACACTAATAGGCGTTGCTCTTCAAGGACGGACGCTTTGTCGATGGTTACCTGTTCTCCGCTCACTTGAGCGACGACGATTTGCTTGTCATCCTCACTGATCACTGTTCCGGCGATGGCCTCCGCTCGATTCTTGAGCTTGAGCGAAACCATTCCGAAGCCGTCGGCAATCGTCGTATTGGGAAAGACGAGGGACTCTAGCAACTGCTCTGGTTTCAGGCGAGTGCCGACGCCGCCAAGATTAGGGCCTAGCTGATGTGCTTCACTGTCGATGTTGTGGCAGCGAAGGCACTGGGCACTCACATGTTCATGAACGATATCCCGTCCACGGGCCGCACTGCCACCGCTAAGGGCGACTCGAAAGACGGCCAATGGGTCATCCGCTGATAGGCCGGACTGATAGGTAGCGACGCTCTCTTTCAGTTCCTCGTGTTTCTTGGCGGCCTCGATAATATCGAGATGGACCTCGGGAGGAGAGGTGCCGGCGATCACTGCATGCAGCGCTTCGCGAATCGGTGAGAGCGCGCGTTTGTCAGTCGAGTCCCCTAGAACGTCATACAATCCCTGCCGCTCCTTCAGCGTCGCTGCCTCGATCTTGGGCACGATCTCAGTGAAGAAGACCTGAGCGTCTACCGTGGCGTAAAGTTTCCGCGCTGTGATACGAAGGCTTACCTGGTCACTGGCCAAGGCTCTCGCCAAAGCCTCACCGTTCTTTGCTGACTTGCGGCTGTGAAGAAGCTCCAACGCCTGCGCACGCACACTGGCAGAACGCGACTCATTCATCGCAATCTCCTCGATGAGCTCGAGATCGATCGGCAAGGCATGCTGGTCCGCCAACTGGGTAAGCCCTCGCAGAAGCGCCGGGTCCGCTGAAGCCATGAGCGCTGGCCAGCGCTCCTCCAAAAGGCGACGCCCGTGTGGCTCCCGTGCCCCAAGATTGCGCACACGGCTAGTGACTCGATCGAGATACGGATCGGCATTCCAATGTGCCAAACATAGCGCGGCCTCCAACCGCAGCGCAGAGGCGCGTGCTGGATCGAGCGCGTAGTCGATGAGGCGCTGAGCGGAAGCTTCATCGCCCACGCGTATATTGGCATTGAGAATACGGCGTGTGAGCCCTTCGTCCGTTGTGGGCGTCATCGCGGCCAGCGCGGGGAGGGCTTCAGGGATCGAGAAGTCATCGTGAATGGCTCGAGCCGCTTCCTCGACAACCTCGGGTTCGCTGTCCTTGAGGAACGCGGCTATGGCCGGATGCTGCTCTTTGCGCAAGGCAACCACGGCAGCCAAGCGCACTTCTTTGGAAGGATGCTCTAACAACGTTTGTGTGGCCTCATATGCACGTAGCCCCATGACGCCGGCATGCCGCAAGAACGCGTCCTGGCCTTTGTTCTCTTCGATCATCTTCACCAAGGGCGCAAAGGCTTGCGGATACGCTCGCGGCATCTTACCCAAGGCGATGGCAGCAAAGAACGTCACGCGAGCAGACGAATGTTCTAGCTGCTTCGTCAGGACTGGCGCCGCGGCTTGGAGTTTCAGATTCCCGGCCACCTTCGCGCATTGGGCCTGAATTTCATCATCGGGGTCTTGGAAAGGAAGGCGTTCGAGAAAACGATCGACGCCCTGGCCTCGCAATTGTTGCAATGCCCAGAGAGCGTGAATGCGGGCGAATTGCTCCGCCTCTTGAGACTCAGCGATCTTCATCAACGGTTCCGCCGCTTTCTCGCGGACCAAGTGCGCTTGAGCACGCTGCCTTACTCGCTGGTCGGGATAGCCTAGGTAACCTAGCCATTCCTCTCTTGAGGCTTCTTTCAGGTCAGATGACAATAGTCTTTCTAACTCTTTCCTGCGAGGACTTCCCGCCTCCCGTGGGTCATCGACTTTCTTGATCGAGCCCTTGTCGTTCGGCTGCCACTTCCCTTCCCAGTCCGCCATGTAAAACGCGCCGTCATTGCCAAAGTGCACCGCGCTGATCATCAGCCCCTCATGGAACGGATGCTCATCGGCCATTTCGAAGGAGGCTCCTTTGGGCACCGCACGGAAAGCACTCACAACTTCCGCCGGAAACTGCACGAGGAAGAAGTAGCCCCGATAGTCATCATTGAGGCCGATGCCAGGATTGTATTTGAAGCCTCCAGGACCAATCGAGTAATTGGCGAGCGCAGGCGTGATGTAGGCGGGTTGCCCCGGCTCCTGCGGCACCCACATGCGTTCATCGATCCAGGGATTGTAAGTCGGCTGCTTGGTGTATTTCGACCAGCCTTCCGTACGAAACTGCCAGTTGGTGCGCCATCCGGAATCTCCTCCCTCTACCAGGTAAACAAAGCGTTCACGCTCGCCACGCATGTCGCCGTCGTTGTCCACGGTGAAAAGATTGCCAAAGTCATCAAAGGCGATCTCCTGCGGATTGCGCAATCCGTGAGCAAAGACTTCGAGGCCGCTTCCGTCGTAGTGGCACCGCAAGATGACACCTTGGTTAGGATAATGAAGCCGTTCGCCTTCCTTGGTGAGCACGGACGTTCCATTGTCACCTACTGAGAAATAGAGCATCCCGTCTGGCCCGACCGTCAGGCCGTGAATGTCGTGCCCATCAAACGCCGCATGCACACCGAAACCGCGAAACATGGACTCGCGTTCGTCGGCCACACTGTCGCCATCCGTATCACACAGTTTCCAAAGATCCGGGAAGATGGTGTAGTAGACATCGCCTTCGTGCCAGAGCACGCCCTCAGCCACGCCGGTGATCTCTTCATTGAAGCCGTCGGCAAAGAGCGTGGACTTGTCTGCCGTGCCATCGCCATCCGTGTCCTCTAGCACGCGCACCGTATCAGTGAGTTCCTTCAAATCATGCCAATCATGGCGACCGTCTTTGTTGAGATCCTTTGGCCATTTCTGATTCGACTCGCTCTGCTCAGGAGCGAACTTAAGTCTAACAAAGGCACGCAAATCGTCCACGAATTGATTGGCGAGGTCTTCCATTATCCAGGGCTTGTGGGAACGGATGTCCACATCGACGGCACCTCGTCGCATGGTTTCCGCCACATAGAGACGACCTTGGGTATCGAAGGAAATCGAGGTCGGATTCGTCAGAAGCGGCGCCTCGGCCCAGGTCGTTGTCTCAAACACAGAAGGATCTGGGGGAGCCGCCTCACCCACGGCCACGAACCCAAGAACGAGGAGGACTCTCATCATGCTACGAATCATTCCCCAGTCCTAAATCATGATGGCCATGTTCCGCAAGAATTCGTGTTCATTCGCGTCCATTCGTGGTGTAGGTCACAGGCATGGCCATCCTCGGAATCGATCTTGGAACCACCAACTCACTCATCGGCGCGGTAGACTCGGGCTTCCCCATTCTCTTGGCGAATGCTGAGGGCCATCGCTCGATCCCGTCCGCCATTCACTTTCCAGAATCAGGCGATCCCATCGTGGGAGCCGCGGCCCTGCGCCAGCGTGCGCTTTCGCCTGAACGCGTGGTCACCTCCGTGAAGCGGCTGATGGGCAAACGCCTTTCGGAGGTTGAGCAAGAGCACTATCCTTATCCACTCGTGGCTGATGACGAGGGCTTTGTCAGAATAGCGCTGGGTGATGGCGGCTCACTCAGCCCCGAGGAGGTTTCCGCACTCATCTTAAAAGAACTGAAGGCCACCGCTGAAGCAGCGATGGGGACGCCCATGGACCAGGCAGTGATCACGGTGCCTGCCTATTTCAATGATGCGCAGCGCCAGGCGACCAAGCGCGCCGGTGCTCTGGCGGGCCTCACGGTGGACCGCATTGTCAATGAGCCAACCGCTGCGGCGCTCGCCTTTGGTCTCCATAAATCAAAGGATCATGCTAGAATCGCGGTATACGATCTCGGAGGCGGGACCTTTGATATCTCCATCCTCGAAATCCGCGAAGGCGTGTTCCAGGTCCTCTCGACCAATGGAGACACCTACCTCGGCGGGGACGACATTGATCACGCGATTGCTGAACATCTTTGGACGACTTACCAGCCCAACCAATCCTCTTTGGCTGAACAAGACGCCACGCTTCAGATCAAGTTCCGCGAAGAAGCAGAAGCGGCGAAGAAAGCACTCTCCGAGGCTACCGAGCATCTCGTGCGGATGCCCTTCATTAAGAAGGACAAGCACTTCGAACACGCGCTCACACGTGAGACGGTTGACCGACTGGCTCGCCCCATCGTCGATCGCACGAAAGCGCTCTGTCTCCGTGCGCTGCATGACGCGAAGCTCGACCTCGATCAGTTAGACGAGGTCCTTCTGGTAGGCGGCAGCACGCGCATGCCGCTGGTGCGTCAGTTTGTGACCGATCTCTTTCAACAGGAGGCCAACACATCGCAACACCCAGACGAAACGGTGGCCATGGGTGCCGTCATTCAAGGCGGCATTCTGTCAGGCTCGCTTCGCAACCTGGTGCTGCTGGATGTGACCCCACTTTCATTAGGTATCGAAAGCTTTGGAGGGCTCATGAACGTGATCATCCCCCGTAATACGACGATTCCAGCGAAAGCCGGCGAGATGTTTACCAATGCGATGCCAGATCAGAGCTCCATGCTCGTTCGCGTGCTTCAAGGCGAGCGAGAGATGGCGCGCGACAATTGGGAACTTGGCCAGGTGGAAGTTCCCTTTGAAGCCGGGCCCAAAGGGAGTGCTCGCATCGGGGTGCAGTTTCAGATCGACGAGAATGGTATTCTCGAAGTCCTGACACGTGATACTAAGACGAATAAGGATACCGTTCTTGAAATCAAGCACGCGGCCGTAGATGTCGATGATAAGCGAGTGGAGGCCATGATCTCTGAATCGGTGGACCACGCCTTCGACGACATGAGCGAGCGGGTCTTCACCGAAGCGAAACTCAAGAGCGAAGAACTCCTTCCTGCGGTCGATCAAGCGCTAGCGCTGATCGGTGATCAGTTGGACTACGGCGAACGCCACGCGATCCTCGATGCCACGGCCGCCGTGAAACAAGCCGTCGCTAGCAACGACGCGAATCAGCTTAAGCAAGCCAACACGACTCTCGACGACGCCACACAGCAATTGGCAGCCCTGCTGATGCAGAAGGCTTTGGCAGACGCTAATGCGGGAACCTGACGCTGCTTCAATATCCGTTTCACTTCTGCCACGGTCTCCGGGTGATCGATCAAGCCATGTGTCGACGGCACGACCTTCTCCGAGTCCGCGCCATCAAGGTGGCTACTTGAATAGGGTACGATGCTATCCTAGGACTCTGCGAGAGGGACACTCGGCGTGGGATTCCCAATGATGCTGTGCACACGAACGGGATGACTATTTGGCAAGTTTGCCAGGATCTTTAAGGTAGGTTGTGTCGGCGAAAGCGCATGCACGCTATCGAGCCGCCCCTTTCCTAACTCGGCGTAGGCTTCCGTAAACACGCCTGGATTCTCAGACGTAATGCGGTTGTAGAAAGTAGCGAAGGCATTGGGCGGCTTCACCAGCCATCGGCCAAGCTTGCCTATCCAATTGCCTGCATAGTCGCTACAAAGATGCAGCACGGCCATGTAGACAACGCGTCTGACATGCCCCTCAGGCTCCCATGAGAACGCCTCCTTCAAGGTCTCCCTATCTGCGTCCGAGAGCACAAGTTCCTCGATCGGTTTCTTGAATGCCGCGTCCCAGAAGGACCTTTCAGGCTTGGTAATCAGGCAGCGCGTCACGATACCCCCCATGCTGTGCGCAAGAATCGTCGTCGATCGCATCGCCGGATCTCTGCCCGATAGATCTAGCAGGCCACGAAGCTCTTGGAGTTGGCTTTGCAATAGCCGACCGGAATAGAGCGCGGGGCCGAGGTGTTGTAGAGGTAATGCCAGATCTGATACCGGCGCCTGATCGCGTCATCCGCCCAAAGCTCATTGCTCAGCTTGGCAAAGGCCAGCGAGGTGTCCAACAAGCCGTGCACCATGATAATCGGCTCCTTGTTAAGATCATAAGGCTCCATCAGATAGAGTCGCGGCTCCCTACTTGGCGTCGCTGTTAGGATATCCAAATCCTGAGCCCGATTCAACTTACCAGTGCGCGAGAGAAAAACCGCCCACGGGACGGTGAAGTCTGCCGCCAATTGCTGAAGTCGACCTCCGAGAATCATGTTGTCATTCTGGAGCGGACAGAGGAGTTCGATGTCCACAGCCGTCACCTCCCCACGGCTCCTCTTCTTTGCGATCACCGCCGTGAGTGGTCGAGTGATGGCTTCGGGTGGATAGAATTTCTCGATCGGGGATTCGCCACGATTCTCTCGCAAAGCAACCAAAGGCACGCCAACGCCGGCTCGCTTCAAATGATCAATCTTCTCCACACGGTAATCCGCCGCCGAGCTGATCTCATCGAAATAGCTAGACCTTAGCCGAAAAGGGTTCGGGGCATGCCTGCGGGGTGATAGTGAGAGAATTCGCGCAATGAAAACCCTTCGCAGTGCATTTTTAGCCCTGTTCGATCATTTCAGGCTCGCGAAGCCCAAACTTCTTGATCGA
>CALLLI010000145.1 GCA_938082635.1 uncultured Verrucomicrobiales bacterium | reverse complement strand
GACTGGTTGGTGGTGGTGACTTTTAGTCGCCACAGTATCGAACCCAAGCATTCCGCGGTGACTAAAAGTCCCAGCCACTGGATCTCAACGAATAGAAATTTATGATGGCGCTTGGTATAGGCTTGATCGGTTGGCCTTAGTATACGCCGGATGCTCTTAATAGTCTTTCAGTGAAGTTGTCAGGGCAGGTAACACATGTGAAGGAGAATGATGTCTTCTTTCTTGAGAACCGCGCCCGTGTCGCTCGTGTCGCTCGTGTCGCTCGTGGCAGCTGTCAGATACTTTCCGTTGGAGAATATGTGGAGGTGAGAGGTACGATTAAACACAATCGATCGGGTTATGTCGATCTTACCGCCGATCATTTGCGTAAGACGCACTGCAGGCCTCTTGAGAATCCCAATGGCATAGACACCGCGGCGGATGTGATCTCTTAGAATCCTGATGGCCATTACATTACCATAGAGGGGCGCCTTCAAGAACTTAACTCAGATGACATCCATCATCGGCTCGAAGTGAAAGAAGGGGACCACGTGTTTCAAGTTCGTTTCATAGCATCGCATGGAGAGATGGAGAGATAGAGAGATGGAGAGACTGCGTCTACATGACACTATCCGTATCCAGTTTCGTGGTGTTTGCGATTTCTCTCTGGGTGATGGTACCTTCACCCTTCATGTGAATTCCGTCGATCATGTTAAAGTGCTCACGCGTCCGATTGAAGTTGGGCTGCAGGTAGCGCTAGTCTCTCTTGCCCTTGTTGGGCTAGTCGTAGTGGGCTACGCCGTTTGGGTAAGTCAGTTGAAACGTCGCGTTGCGGAGAAGACCGCCAGTCTACTAGAGGTAATGGCACTTCTGCGTTCTACGAATGAGGCAATTCACGACGCCATCCTCGTCGGAAGCCCTGATGGAGAAGTTTTGGAAGTGAACCACCACGTCGAAGACTGGTTTTGGAGTGGCCATGTCCTACCGGATCATTGAGCAACATGGCGGGAGAATCGAGTGTGATTCTGCGCCTGATGTCGGTATCGAGTTTGTCATCCTCTTGCCACGCTTCACTGAAGAAGCCGTGGAGATCACGGAGCCTCCAGGTGGCCCGCATACAGTCGTTTCAGAAGATCGGCCGAGGAGCATTCTCTTTATTGATGATGAAGCCTTTGTGAGGGCGGTAGGTGAAGGAATCCTCAAGCATCATGGTTACACCGTGATCTGTGCAACAACCGATCAGGAAGGCATGGATTACTTGGGAGCGCATGCCGACGAAATCGACCTCATTATCACGAATCTCACCATGCCCGTCATGTCTGGAAAAGAGGTTCTGCGTGAAGCTCGGAAGCGCTATCCCCAGATTCCAGTGCTCGTTTCCAGTGGATACACCGTCGATCCTGAAACGTTTATCGCCGAGACGGGTACTCGCCCGGAGGCAGTGGTCACCAAGCCCTTCTCCATGGAGGAAATGCTCCGCAGTGTTGAGGCATGCTTGGCCCGGGCAGATGCCGCAGGCATGGCGGCTTAACGAAATTTGCCTATTTTATAGGGAATGTAGGCTCAATGCCCATCTCTTTAAGGAGATCAGTTAGGCCTTCGATCTCATCGAGCACCCACAGTGCATACCGCACGTCTAACAGGATGCTTCGAACGCCAGCATCGAATACGTAATCTCCGTAGAGGGAATCTGTGTTTCCATCGAATAACAGTCCTACAAGCTCACCCTTCGCATTGAGAGCGGCAGAGCCAGAATTGCCACCTGTGGTGTCGACGTTAGCGAGAAAGTTCAGCGGAAGGTTGCCGAAAAATCGTTCGCCATAGGGGCCGAATCCATGCGCTTTCGCGCGTTCATACGCAGCTAACCAACGGGCTGGCACTTCGAAATCCTTCTTGCCGGGCTGGTGCTCATCTTCAATCAGTTGGCGCATGGTCGTAAACGCAGGCACGCGTTTGAGATGATCGCCTTCCTGTTTCTCGTATCCACCTACTTGGCCGAAGGTGATGCGGAGTGTCGAATTGGCGTCAGGGGCCATGAGTTGCTGCCTACTCTTGAGAAAGTCGCGTAGTACCTCCACGTAGAGTGGAGAGACTAGCATCATCTCGCCTGCAAGTGCTTTGCTATGCTGCTCATTCTTCAGGATGCTTGGTTCCGCAGCGACAGCGAGCTGAATCAACGGGTCCTTACTCGCTTTGAGGTCCGTATAGCTGGTTTCTGCAAACAGCTTCAGGCGAGTTTTGGGATCTTCCAAAGTGGTCGCATCGAGCACTGACTTCACTTTGGCTCGGATCATATCAACATCTGGCTTCGCCACGAGGTCCGCTCCGAGGAAGTCAGTGACAAAGACCGGGGGCTCGCCGCCGCCTTCAGCCTTGAGCAAGCGCATGAGGAAGTGGGTGCTGACTTCAACCGCAATATCACGAGCATACGTGCCCTGCATTTGTGATAGGGAATCTCTGAGATTCTCATAGTCGCGTTCCTGAAATCCTGGTAGGCGAGCCGAATCGGCCTTCTCTTTCTCTTTGGCCACACGAACGAGCGTCATGGACGCATGAGCGATTCCGTTGAAGTAGCCGCGAAAGAGGCCGCCAGTGAATGTTCGTTTCTGCCAACCTTCCTGATAGCGACCCTGGATTTCATCCATCGAATCTAGCACAGGTGCATACTTTTCGGCGCGCGCGGGATCCTTCCTGGTCCACGCGAGCAAGTCCTTCTCAAGTTGCTCCTTCTTTGCGAGGTAGCCGATTCCATCGAGAATCTGCAGGGCTTCGCGATTGTTCTTAAGGTAGTTCTCGATACCGAAGAGAGGAGGCTGTGTTTTCGTTGCCAAGGATTCATTGCGACTCTCAAGTTCACGGAACACATCGCGGAGCTGGCCAAGATAGTCGACGGTGAAAGGCATCGAGCGCCCAACTGTGTCCTGAGCTTCGGCAAATGTGGTTGCGCGGTTTGTGCGACCAGGATAGCCGGCGACCATGATCAAATCATCAGGCTCCAAGCCCCTTCCTCCATGAGCTACGGGAATAATATTCTTCGGCTTGTAAGGCACGTTCGCATTAGCATGATCCGCGCTTTCACCTTTAGGCCCCGTGTAGATTCGTAGAAAGGCGAAGTCCCCAACGTGTCTTGGGAATTCCCAGTTCCGCTCATCACCTCCAAAGTAGCCGACGGCTTTAGGTGGTGCGTAGACCATCCGCAGATCCTTCAATTTTCGCTTGCGGATCAGAATGTACTGTTCGCCACGAAAGAAACTTCGCACTTCCGCGCGAATGCTAGGATTACTCTCGGCTTCTCTTAATACTGCCTTCTCACGGTTTTCGAGTTCATGATAGCGCTCCAACGGATCGGTGATCTCAGCTAAGCCTTCCTTCATTCGATCAGTGATATCCTTCTGCTCAAAGGTAATGAAGATACGTGACTCCGGTCCAGTGAAACGCTCGCCACCCTTACGATAATCATACCCATCGCGCATGTAGTCGATGTCGGCCTCAATCGCTGGTAGCCCTTTCTTCGTCCGTTCCATATTCTGCGTCTTCAATGCCGCTTTGTCCTGCTCGGTCATGTAAGAAAGGTAGGACTCCACGCAGTGATGGTTTGTGATGATCAAACCGTCCTTTGACACAAAGGATCCAGAACAGCCATCTAGACTAACGATAGCTTCAAGAGTGTTCGAAGTTGGATCTGCCAATTCTTGAGGATCGATTTCTAATCCCAACTCGCGAAGCTGAGCCTCAAGCTCAGGCATCTGGCTAGGTAACCACATTCCTCCCGTAGGTGGAAAGGCATCGCCGGGTGTGTCCTGGGCGGAGAGTGTCATCACGAAGCCCAGCAGCGCAGAAGTAACAAATGATCGGTAAATAAGCATGCAGAAAGCGTGGCATGGTCGCCGTCTGATGGCGAGTGAAACTAGCGCCAAGATGATGAGCTGAGTTAGGGAGAAACGCCCCGCAGCCTCACATATCGCTGATTGTCTTCTGAACGAACAGATTCTGTAAAGCGTACGGCAACCGTGTCGGTGCCATTGTCGTTGGCGGAGCGAGACCATTCGACGGTATCAGCTGGGTCGCTTGTCCACTTGATGAGGTCCTCCCTGATCTCTAAAGACAGCGTGGCGCTTTCAGCGGCTCTGTTTTGTTGAAATGTCAGCGTCACGTAGTTGTCCAGCACGCCATTGACATCGAACTCCCGAATGGCGATGGCGGGAATGGGAGCATCTGAAGCCTCCGTTGCCAGTGAACCATAGAGAGGGTGTGACCGGTGAATAATGTAGTAGTAATGGTGTTCAGTAGAACATATATGATTATAAGCTGTACTTTGTGGTAATTATATGAAAGATACTTAGGCATGACAGCCGAGATCTTACATAACGACGACGAGACGATGACCATCAAGGTGACGGTTAAGAAAAGTGCCGCCTTTCTTGAATG
>CALLLI010000144.1 GCA_938082635.1 uncultured Verrucomicrobiales bacterium | reverse complement strand
ACCAGATACTCGGGATCGATTGGAAAGGGGCCTGCCCAGCGGTGAAGTCGGAACTGAAAGGAGCGACGACTTTGTAGTGCCTTCGCGACGCAGGCCCTGGTTTTATAGGAGTGCCACGCCGGTAATAAGAAACTTGGGTTAGGTGTGCTTGGGTGGCTTTGCTGGTGGACGTGAATCAGGGGCTCGGACTTGCCATTTCTGCAGCCCTCGCGTAAACGAGCACGAACAGAACCCTTCTATTTCTCATGGCCGACAGCACGAAGATCGAATCTCACCTCCAAGAAGACCGCATATTTCCCCCGGCGGAAGCCTTTGCGAAAAACGCGCGCATCCCAAGCATGAAGCGCTACAAGGAACTTTACGATCAGTCGATTGCTGATCCTGAGTCCTTCTGGGCAGCGGAAGCGAGTGAGCTGCATTGGCAGAAGAAATGGGACACCGTGCTCGAATGGGACGCCCCCTTTGCCAAATGGTTTGTGGGTGGGAAGTTGAATGTCAGTGAGAGCTGCGTGGATCACCATTTGAAAGGTGCTCGCAAGGACAAGAAAGCCATTATTTGGGAAGGCGAGCCCGGCGAGGTCCGCACCCTGACGTATCAAGAACTTCACTTGGATGTCTGCCGCTTTGCCAACGCGCTCAAAGCGAATGGCGTGAAAGTCGGTGATCGCGTGATCATCTACATGCCGATGGTGCCTGAGGCGGCGATTGCCATGCTAGCCTGCGCGCGTATCGGCGCGGTGCACTCGGTGGTGTTTGGTGGATTCAGTGCTGAGAGCATTAAGGATCGGATTGAAGATAGTGGGGCAACGACAGTGGTTACGGCTGACGGTGGTTATCGGCGCGGTGGCATCGTTGCTCTCAAAGCGAATGTCGACGAAGCTCTCACGAAGATCGATACGATTCAGAAGGTGATTGTGTTCGAGCGCACGAAGAACGACGTGACGATGGTCGAGGGCCGCGATGTCTGGTGGCACGATGCTGTGGCTGATGTCTCTGCGGATTGCCCTGCGGAAGCTTTTGATAGTGAGCATCCGCTCTTTATCCTCTACACGAGTGGTTCGACGGGGAAACCCAAGGGGATCATGCATACGTGTGGTGGCTATCTGACGGGCACCTATGTTACTAGCAAATACGTATTCGATCTTCGTGAGGATGATGTTTACTGGTGCACCGCAGATGTTGGCTGGATCACGGGGCACAGTTATATTGTCTACGGACCGCTCGCAAACGGCGCGACTGTTCTGATGTATGAGGGCGCTCCGAATTGGCCCGAGCCAGATCGTTTCTGGGATCTAGTGGAGAAGCACCGTGCGACAATTCTCTACACGGCGCCGACGGCGATTCGTGCCTTCATCAAGTGGGGTGATGAGCATGTCGATAAACATGATCTCTCCTCGTTGCGTTTGTTAGGCACGGTGGGTGAGCCCATCAATCCGGAAGCGTGGATGTGGTACCATGATAAGATCGGTGGCGGACGTTGCCCGATTGTCGATACCTGGTGGCAGACGGAAACGGGTGCGATCATGCTCACACCGCTGCCTGGTGCGACGCCTACCAAGCCTGGCACAGCGACGCTCCCTTTCTTTGGGGTGGACGCGGCGATCTTGGATGAAGAAGGCAACGAAGTGGGGTCGAACGAAGGCGGCAAGCTGGTGATTCGGAAGCCGTGGCCTTCGATGCTTCGCACGATTTATGGGGATGAGGAGCGCTACAAGGAAACCTACTGGAGTGAGTACGAGGGCATCTACCTTGCTGGTGATGGTGCGCGTCGCGACGAAGACGGCTATTTCTGGATCGTCGGGCGATTGGATGACGTGCTGAATGTGTCGGGGCATCGCTTGGGAACAGCCGAGATCGAAAGTGCCCTGGTCAGCCATGAAAGTGTGGCTGAGGCAGCGGCGGTCGGTCGTCCAGACGATATTAAAGGACAGGCGGTCGTGGCGTTTGTGACCTTGAAAGAAGGCTATGAAGCCGGTCCTGAGCTGCGTGATACCCTTCGGGCTCATGTCGGCAAGGTCATTGGAGCCATTGCCAAACCGGATGCGATTCGCTTTACGCAGTCCCTGCCTAAGACCCGGTCTGGCAAGATCATGCGCCGCCTCCTCAAGGAGATCTGCTCTGGTATTGGGGCCATTTCCGGTGACACAACCACATTGGAGGACTTCAGCGTCGTGGCCAGCCTTCAGGCTGGAGACGATGAGTAGGTTGCAGACCATTTAATTGAGTTGCTAGATCTCCAGATCGAGGTGTTACTTCGGGCCGATCCCGTGATTCGTTCTCGAAACTTGAAATTTCCAAAGTCTTTATAATTAACTAGAAGCAAATATGAATGCCTTTGGTTATGTATACCGGCGTGTGCTTTGGCAGTTTGGAATCAAACGCGTCAAGAAGCGCTGGGAAGTCGCTAACAAGGAGCTCCAGGTCCTTAAAGAGGCCGAGGATCTTCTTGGCCGAGTCGCCTGGCGAGAAGCTGACGAGGTCGATGAGCTGACGGGTGAATTCTGGCAGTTGCGGAATATTGAAGGCCAGGAGAAGGAACTCGAAGCTGAAATCTATCGGCTTACCGGCGAGAACGAAGGGCTTGAGGATGAGATCTTCGATATCACCGAGGATCTTCACGAGGAGATCGATAAGTTGGTCGAGCAGCGCAACGAGGTTGCTGAGGACGTCGACCAGTATCTTTTGGAGATCGAAGAGATCCGGGAAGAAGCTGCCGAGGTTCGGCGACGTTTCGATGGCCACAAGGTGAAGTACAAGGTCTTGAAGGAGCAGAATGGCAGCGAAGAAGACCTAGAGCGGATCCAAGCTGTCCTGAAGGATCTGCGCGAGCAGTTCAACGAGCGTAAGGATCTCACGATCAGTCGTAACGAACAGATTGAGTCCGTGGAATCTCGCCTCATCCAAGTCGACGAAACGATTCAAGCCAAGCGCACAGAGATCGGTAAGAAGACAGCCAAGATATCCCAGAAGATCGGTGAGAATTCGAAGCGCCTCGCAGATTGTATGGCCAAGCTTGGTGGCTATGAGCGTGAACGGAGCGAGCTGCAGTCGAAGATCGGCCTCTACCTGAGTGCGAATCCCACAGCGTCAGCAGGTCTGAGCAAAGCGACCAAGAAGCACATGGATCTCGTGGGGCGCATCAACTACTTCCGCAAGTCGATCCAATACAATCAGCGCTTAGCTAAAGGCTCTTAGCCTAAAGTAGCGGAACTTGCCAAAGTTCCGACGACCAGCATAGTCACATCATGTTGCCCTGGTTCCAGGACGGTCAGTTTCCACTCTATCTCGCACCGATGGCGGGTGTGACAGACGTGGTCTTTCGATCTTTGTGCAAAGAGTTAGGCGCAGATGTCATGGTGACCGAGTTTGTGTCTGCGGAAGGGATCATTCGTCGTGATGATCGCACACGCAAATACACGGAGTTCTCCGATGAGCAACGTCCCGTCGGTGTGCAGCTCTTCGGTGCCAATGGCCACAACATGGCAGAGGCTGCCAAGAAGATCATTGATTGGAAGCAGCCGGACTTCATCGACATCAACTTTGGGTGTCCTGTAAAGAAAGTCGTTAGTAAGAACGGAGGTTCATCGCTCCTGCGAGATTGCCCAATCCTAGCGGAAATCGCAGGAACAATTGCGCGAGCGGTCTCGGTGCCCGTCACCGCAAAGATTCGCATCGGCTGGGATGCTAATTCTGTCAATGCACTAGAGATCGTCAAGACGCTGGAGGGTGAAGGCATTCAGGCCATTGCCATTCATGGACGCACCCGTGCCCAGGGCTACACGGGTGAAGCGGACTGGGATGTCATCGGGCAATGCGCTGAAGCAGCGTCCGTGCCTGTCATTGGTAATGGAGATCTTGCTAGTGGCGCCGATATCAAGTTGCGCCGTGACAGCACGTCGGTGAGTGGCGTCATGATTGGCCGCGCAGCCATGGCGAATCCCTGGATCTTCCGTGAAGCCAAGCATTTTTTAGAAACAGGAAAAGTCTTGCCGACCGTCTCGATGGAAGACCGCTGGACACTCATCCTTCGCCATACCCACTTGGCTTTGGCCAGTGATCGCTATGGCGATGAGATCCAGACCATGCGCGCCATGCGTTCCCGTCTCATGGCGTACAGTCGTGGCTTGCCAGAAGGAAAGCGGCTACGAGGTCTCTTCGCTCAGATCGCCAGCGTGATGGAATTAGAAGACATCGCGGCTGAGTATCTGGCGCACCAGCGTCAGGCGGCTTGAAGTGATAAGGTCTCTGCGCGAGCTATAGTGATAAATTGGATATCGCTAGTCGTAAGGGTCTGATCCCCAGGGAGTGGCAATGGTTAGGCCCCGACCGATTCGCCTTCGTCTAACATCTCGCCCAATCGTTTCCAGCCGCATGTTGGTCATGCCGAGGAGAGGAGTTTCGGGCTGGATTCGAAGGAACCACCCTTGATCGACCGCTTGGTGCACATCCCGTGGAGGATTGGCCGGCGGGGTTTCACCTAAGCTTACGAGAGCCCGGATGAGGTGACGCCCTTTGAATATCGCGTTGGTCGCGTCACCATCGGCGGTTGCCCCGTGCCAAGCAGCAATGTAAACGCCGGGTGAAAACCGGTAAACTTAAAGCGCCGGAGTAAAACCGGTAAGGGTAGGCTTTCCGCCTGACAGGGAGCAATAGGAAAGGAAAGAGGGTCACAGTCGCAACGTGCTGATACTGAACGCCCTCTCTCAGGCGTGTGGGGGACCAGCACGGTCCAGATCTTTGATTCTGAGGCATCCGATCTAGGCCGAGTGCCTCCTCCGAAGCGTACCGGTTTTCACCCGGCGACCGTAATGGTTTTACTCTGGCGTTTACAGCGGATTCAAGTTGCTAGCGCACAAGATGAGCAAAGATGTGGTAAGTGGACTCACGCGGCCATTAAGCTATTGAGGTAGAGCATTGGACAAGCGTATTCAAGGAGTTTGCGAGGGCGCCCATTGATCTTCTCTTTAACCCATCTAAGGGAATCCTCTTTGATTCCAGCAAAGCTTTCGCCTTTCCGATAGTATTGCCGCAAGAGACCGTTGTGATTCTCGACCAGGCTCTTCTCCCATGCGTGATAGGCCGCACAGAACCCCCAAGTTCTCGGCCAACTTCAAGGTGCCGGACGAACTCGAGACCATTGTCGTAAATAGGTGTAATTGTTATGAATGGTCGGAGTCGACGAATTATTGCACTGTTGACTGTCAAAGTCCTTTTGTCTGCGATCCTTTCAAAGATACTATAGCGGCTCTTACGTTCGACCATGCTGAGAATGAATCCTGTTCCTTTCTTACCTTCGACGAGATCAATCTCCCAGTCGCCGTAGTAGGTTCGTTCCTCTACCGGCGGTGGCCTTTCTGTGATATCGACCCGGCCTGAGATCTTGCTTAGAGGCCTCTTCGAAAGTCGCCTGCAGCGCCTCGTGGGTGCCGTTGGTCCTTAAGCAAGCATAGAGGTCTCCTGCTGCCCGCTTATCGCGGGCAATGTAGTTATAAATCGCTTCGTCGCTGAGAGGCCTCTAACCATCTGCGCATCCCTCCACTGATTTGCTCAGAGCTGTGGAGCAAGTGGGGCGCGCTTCGACCTCACTGGCGAGAAATCTAATGATCTTCCCCTCCATACTTTGTATTGCCTTTCGGACTGAAGCAAGGCGCCCAGCTTGCTTCAGGCGATACCTGCGACCTCCGGTGTTTCGTTTCGTTTCGCTGCTGATCGAGCAGGAGCTGAAGCCATTGATCTTGGCAATCTCAGTTTGGTTGCGACATTGCCAAAGTCGCCTGTAGATGGTATCGCGGTCTCCTTGGCAGAGACGTCGGTAGGTGTGTTGCATTGTCATGTGGTAGAGCGATGCTCTACCACATGACAATGTCTCCTCCGACTTCACTTGTGCACTAGCAAATTGAATCCACGGCCCCATGAAATACTACACCCTTATTCGATACTTAGCGGTCCTTGCGATCCTTCTCACTGCGGTTCCGGATGTTGCGCAGGCGCGTAATTTCCGACCCAGCATGATGCCCAATGGCACCGCCGCTTCTTGCTCTGCCTGCCACGTCCGAGCTTCGGGTGGTGGTGAGCGAACCTCCTTTGGCGAAGCCGTGAGAGGCCTGGTCACTGTCAATGGTCGCGAAGAATTCTGGACGCCAGCCTTGGCTGCTCTGGATTCCGATGGCGACGGTGTCAGCAATGGTGTCGAGCTTGGCGATCCCGATGGCGATGGCACAGCGACTGAAGGTGCAGAAGTCACCAATCCAGGTGATCCTAATAGCGTCTCTCCTCCAGTGGGCGCAGCGTTGTTCTATCAAGAGAACTTCGATAGCTTTGCCAATGACACCGACGATCTGGAAGACGGTTCGATCATTGCTAGCAACGATGGCACGAACACCGTGCAAAGCGGTGCCTTGCGAGTGACAGCTGTTGGTACCAACAGCACGGCGGCCTCGTTCGTCCTACCACCGTTTGATGCTTCAGCAGGCTGGAGCGCTACCTTCGACTTCACGATTGAGCACTCTGGAGGCAACACGCCCGCTGATGGATTCTCCTTCAACTACGGCGAAATACCTGAGGACGAGAACTTTGGCAGTCCTGCTGAAGAAGGCTACGGTGAAGGTGTGCCACACATCTCATTCCAAGTGGATACCTGGAAGTGGGACGACGATGCGCAAGATGCGGGCGTCGGCATCGAGGTGGCAGGGACGGAAGTCGCCTATAACAAAGCCATTAATGACGAAGCCAATTTCAAACCGAATGAATTGGTGACGGCGACGGCACTGGTTTCTTGGGACCCTGCCAAAGGCGCTAGTTTCGCCACTTTGGGCCTAAGGACGGAAGCCGACTTCTTTGATGTTCCGGTCGAAGACTTTGATCCAGATGCCACCCACGGTTTCTCATTTCTCGCACGAACAGGTGGCCATAACGAGACCTTCATCATTGATAACCTCGCCGTGGGCACCTTGGGCAGCTTTGAATTGAATGCACGTGATCCTAAGATCGAAGCCGAACGTGCCGTTGCCCTGGCCGCTGAGTTTGGTCGCAAGGGCAGAGCTCAGTTTCAGATCGTCAATGGTGGTGCCACACAAGACCTTGTTGTCGAAAGCGCCACCGTCGGAGGCGAAACGCCTGACGCCTTTGCGGTGTTGACGACCTTTCCCATCACCCTTGCTCCAGGAGCAAGTGCAGCGGTCGAGGTGGAATTCACTGCGCCTAATCAGTTAGGCAACATTGCTGGGGAATTAACCCTGGTGAGCAACGATTCTAGTGAGAATTCCAGGACACAAATCGTGAATCTCATCGGCAGTCCCTTTGAGGCTAGTGGCAATTACTCGCAAGACTTTGATGGCGTCGCTGAAGGTGCCCTGGATCTCGAAGATGGCAGCATCATCTTTAGCAACAATGAAAGTGCTAAGGTGACTGGTGGAGCTTTGCAAATCACGGAAGATGGCATTGGCGGCAGTACCGCAAATTTCAAACTACCACCGCTTGGGCCTGACGGGAATCAAGCATTCATCGTTACCTTTGATCTCAAGTTGGAAGCGGAAGGTACGCCTGCTGATGGTTTCTCGTTCAACTACGGCAACATTACAGACAGCGCGACAGCTGGAGAAGAAGGCTTTGGCTCAGGCCTGGCGATTGAATTCGATACCTGGGACAACGGCGGCGAAGGCCAAGATAGCGGTATTGGTTATGACATTAGCGTGGATGGCGAGGATGTGCTTGATGGCGTCATGCGCATCGCTGTTGACGATGACAAGCAGGACAATCGCTTCTTCAAATTCGATGGTCAGTTCCGCCCCGTGGAGATCACCTGGTTCAAGACGGGTGATGATACGGGTGTTTTCAGTCTGTCCGTAGATGGCGAAGTCTTCTACGACAACTTGCCGACACCTGGGTTCATGCCCGAGCCCAGCTATCGCTTTGCTTTCGGGGCACGCACAGGCGGCGCTTTTGAGACCGTTCAGATCGATAATTTGAACGTGCAGACTGGCACCGAAGATCCGAATCTCTTTGTCACGTCGAAAGTAAATTCCGGTGTCGTGCAGCCAGACTCTGGTGTGCAGTCTCTGCAGGTCTCCTTGCGTAATACAGGTACGGAAACACCAATCGACCTCTCTTCGGTGACTCTAACGGATAGTGAGGTGTATACCTTAGGTGCCGTGCCAACGACCATCGCTCCAGGTGCGCAAGGTGTGATCGAAGTCACGCTCGATCCTTCTAAAGCAAGCGGTCGATCAACGGCTGAGCTGACCATTGTCAGTAACGACCCTAGTGACCCTACCCAAGTGATTGAATTCTCTGTCAGTGTGCCACTATCCTCTGCTATGGTCGGATGGTATAAGATGGACGAAACCAGTGGCAGCGAATTGATCGACTCTTCGGGCAACAACCGCAACGGCGCTTACTTTGGCGATGTGGTCTTTGGTCAGGGAGCCCTGGCTACGGGAACGGCCGTGCAGTTGAATTCTGGCGGGACGACCGCCTATGGCAATGTGCCGAATTTCCCCAGGGCCACCAACCAATCGGTGTCCATGTGGGTGCAATTGAATGGTGATAGCCCCACAGGAGTTGGCACGCTCGTGTCCAAGTCGCATCCTGAGGATGAGGCTTCTTACAGCCTATCACAATTCTCATCATTGAATAATCTACTCGGCTTGGTCGTCAGTGAGAATGCTGCGGAGCCTAGCACCTTTGCTGAGGAGCAGCCGTTAACCACGCCGTCTCATGTGGTGATGGTTTACGAGGATTCCAATGGCCCCGCCGAGACAGCCGATGTGGTGCGTCTCTATGTGAATGGCGTGGAGATAGCCGCTGTCGAAGGCGCCGCTGGCTTTAATGACGTGACGGCCGATTTCCAGATCGGTGCTCGTATTGGTGACAATGGTATTGTTGGTTTGGTCGATGACGTTCAAGTCTACAAGATCGCATTGAGCCTCGAAGAGGTTACCGCCTTGTTCGACAATCCTGGTGTCCCCCTCAATGTCGAAGTGCCAGTGCTGCCAACGGCACTAGAAGGCTCCGTGCTTTATGAGCAGGCCTTTGAATTCCCAGATGGCACCGACGATCTGGGCGATGGCTCGATCATCTCGAGCAACGATGGCACAGCCTCGGTCCAGAGCAATGTGCTGAAGCTCACCGAAGCGGAAGTGAATAGTACCGCAGCGTCCTTCGTTCTGCCACCGTTCAATGCATCGACGGGCTGGACGGCGACCTTCGATTTTTCCATCGAACATGTCGGTGTGGATACGCCTGCGGATGGTTTCTCTTTCAACTATGGGGCCATTCCTGAAGGTGAAGACTTTGGTTCTCCTGCTGAAGAAGGCTATGGTGCGGGCGTGCAGCATGTGTCCTTCCAGGTCGATACCTGGCAGTGGGACAATCCTGACCAAGATGCAGGAGTTGCCATCGCTGTCTCTGGTAGTGAAGCCGCCTTTAACCGAGCGTTAGGTGACGAAGCCAACTTTAAACCTGAAGAGCGTGTTAATGCTAGTGTTGCTGTCTCCTGGGATCCTGCAAACGGGGTGAGCTTTGTCACCACCGGATTGCGCGTGAATGCTGATTTCATCAATATCCCAGCAGATGGCTTCTCCGCCGATCCTGAGTATGGCTTCTCGTTCCTTTCGCGAACGGGTGGGCATAACGAGACCCTGGAGATCGATAACTTACGCATCACGGCAGGCGCAACCGACCTCAGCGAAGGTGGTGGTGGTCCTGGCGACGGCGGAGGCAATCCAGGCGATCGCTTTGCGCTCTTACAGGATGTCGTGTTGGCAGCCGATGGTGCTGGTGGTGTGAGTTTCTCGCTTTCAGATGGCGTGACAGCCGACATCGAGTACTCAACGGATCTTGTCACTTGGTTAGTAATTGAGGCAGGCGCTACGGGAAGGTTCACTGAGACGGATGCGGGTCGTGCAGCTGCTGACGGCTACTACCGTGCTCGTCAATAAGACGTCGATAACACAATGCCTTAGTTTAGAGAGGGCGATGGACTACGGTTCATCGCCCTTTTCTATGGACAGGAAAGGACCTGTTTGGGAAGTGGCGGATTTAAGTTGCTAGCGCACAAGACGAGCAAAGAGGTGGCTAGTGGATTTACGCCGCAGTTAGACGATTGAGGTAGAGCATTGGACAAGCGTATTCAAGGAGTTTGCGAGGGCGCTCATTGATTTCCTCTTCAACCCACTTAAGAGAATCCTCGTTGATTCCTTCGAAGCTTTCGCCCTTCGGATAGTATTGCCGCAAGAGGCCGTTGTGATTCTCGACCAAACCCTTCTCCCAGGCATGATAGGGAGCGCAGAAATAGCTCTTCGCTCCAAGTTCTCGG
>CALLLI010000143.1 GCA_938082635.1 uncultured Verrucomicrobiales bacterium | reverse complement strand
GGGCGTTCAATTGGCAGCCAACCGCATGGTGGCTCGAGGCGATTGGATTGAGATGCCGAAGTATGGGGCAGACGGCACCGTCATCGACATCGCACTGACCACGGTGAAGGTTCAGAATTTTGACAACACGATTACGACAGTGCCAACCTATGCGCTGATCAGCGATTCCTTTAAGAATTGGCGGGGCATGGAGGATTCAGGCGGGCGTCGAATCAAGCGTTCCCTCAAGATCGACGTCAATACCGTGGGTTTCTGCGACGACGCTCTCCTTAAGGAACTACGAAAGATCAATCTCATCTCCGATTACTTGAAAAAGCGTGAAGCTGAGATCGCGGAAGAACGTTCGACGCGCAAAGACGGAGGAAGTCATCCCGCCAACACCCGGGCCCTCACGAACCTCGGAACCTTTCGTGCGTATGTCAGAGCTTATGTTGAGAATCACCCCATGGTCCACCAGGAACTCACCGTTCTAGTGCGGCAGTTGGCACCGACAGAGAACGGTCTTCCGTTAGAGATCTATGTCTTCAGTAAAGATAAGAACTGGGTGACCTACGAAAGCCTCCAGTCAGATATCTTCGACCACGTCTTCGCCATGCTTCCAACGTTCAAGCTGCGCGCCTTCCAACGGGGAACGGACTTTCCTCCGCCAAGCGATTGATCCGGGTCACGATGGCTTCTACGACATGGGAATGTCGCGCTACATTTAGACCTCAGCTTCGCCGAAGAGGAAGGCGAGGTCTTGGCGGCGGAGATTCCGTGTGAAGCTTTCTTCGCCGAGGATGCCTGTGACCATCTCAGCTTTCTGCTTCTGTAGGACTCGAATCTTCTCTTCCACACTGTCGCGCATGAGGAGACGATAGGCGATGACCTTGTTTACCTGACCAATCCGGTGCGTCCGGTCAATGGCCTGATTCTCTACCGCTGGATTCCACCAAGGATCGTAGAGAACGACGTAGGAGGACGCGGTGAGGTTCAAACCACTACCACCCGCTTTGAGGGAGAGTAGGAAACAGGTCGCCTCTTTACTGCGTTGGAACCCTTCGACGACGGACTGACGATCTTTCGTCTGGCCGGTGAGCAAACAGTGTGGGCGATTTTCGTTATCCAACTTCTTGCGGATGATCTCTAGCATGCTCGTAAACTGGCTGAAGACGAGGACCTTGTGGCCTTCCTCCTGTAGCTGATCGAGCAGGTAGAACAACGCGATGAGTTTGGCGCTTGGCGCTTCCAAGTAATCAGCGTCTAGCAAGCCAGGGTGACAACAGATCTGGCGAAGACGCATGAGGCCTTGCAGAATGACAAAGCTGTTCTTGCGAAGCTGGTCGTCTGTTTCGGCTCCGGCGAGAATAGCCTGAATCCGGTTGAGCTCGTCCTGGTACATGTTGGCCTGATCCTCTTCCATCTTGCAGAGCACGTCTTCTTCGATCCGTGGTGGCAAGTCGACGGCGACCTGATCCTTCGTCCGGCGAAGCATGAAGGGACGCAAACGAGCCGCCAGGCGAGACTGGGCTTTGAGATCCTTGCGACGGTCAAAGTGTTCGCGGAAATACTTCCGATCACCGAGCACACCCGGCATGGCGAAGGACATCAGACTCCAGATATCTAACAAACGATTCTCTAACGGAGTACCAGTAAGAACCAAGCGGTTGCTTGCTTCGAGCATACGCGAAGACTTGGCGGCCTTGGAGTCAGGATTCTTGATCTGCTGGCCCTCATCGAGCACCACGGCGAGCCATTTGATAGACTTGAGCTGCTCAATGCAGACGCGGAGCTGCGCGTAGTTGAGAACGAGGATATCGAGCTTGGTCTCGAGCGCTTCCATGTCCATCTCGTCCTTCGAGCGAAGGACTTGGATTCTGAGCGAAGGGGCGAATTTCTTCACCTCACCGGCCCAGACATCGAGGACGGATTTCGGACAGACGACGAGACTCGGTGGAACATGGTCGTCATCGTGGCGGGTGCGCAACCAGAGGAGCCAGGTGAGGCCCTGCAGCGTTTTACCCAAGCCCATGTCATCCGCTAGGATACCGCCGAAACGGTTGGTGGAGAGGTAGGCGAGGAATTGGAAACCTTCGACCTGGTAAGGCCGGAGATTCACATTGTTCAACTCATGCGGCAGCTTTGGCGTAACCTGCAGCTTGAGCGAAGAAGAACGCTCATTGATGCGTTCCCAAGTCGCGGCATCGAAGACTTCCTTCGAGGCAGGATCAGCCAATTGCAGCACGTGCATGCGGTGCGTTTCACCGGAGAGATCAAACGGATCGAGACCGAGGCGGTCAATGGCTTTCCGCTGCTGCTCGTCGAGATTGAAGTCGAGACGGAGCCACTTGCCGTCCTTCATCCTAACAAACTCACCACGAGCTTCGACCAAGGTCTTGATTTCCTTGTCGCTGAGTTCCAGGCCTTCGGCGTCCACACGGATGCGGAGGTCGAACCAATCCATGTCGCGTTCCTGAATCTCGAATTTCACGGACGCCTCGACAGGACGATCCATGATAGAACCTAGCGATTCGTCTAGGATGAGTTTGACCTCCTGTGGAAGGGCCTTGGCCCAGGCTTGGAAGCGCTCTGGGAAATTCCGCGTTAAGCGCACTCGGAAAGCTTCTTCGTTCGCATCCCAAGAGGAGACGATCGGCTCGATGAGGAAAGGAAAGCGATAGAGAATGCGACGATTGAAGCGCATGAGCTTCTCGCCGTTTGCATTGGGCTGATGAACAATCTTCCACTCATCCTTACGCAATTCTTCGCGACGAAGAGCCTCGGCATCCTCCGCGATCACTCGCAGATGGATTTGCTCATTGTCAGAGTCTGCCTTACCAAGAATCTCGACGGTGATAGAGACTTCGAGCGAACGGTCCTCGACTTGGCCGATAAGAGATTCAGGAAGCGGCGCGCCAATCTTGGCGAGGAATTCCACACCAGAGGCGGTGGCTGCGGCTTCTTTCGGAATGTGATACTCAGGCTGAATCTCCGCTTCGTCCCAGCCATCGGGGCCGAAGAAGACGGCTTCATCGGAGAGATAAAGCATTTCAGCTCCCGGCAACACGCGAAGCGCATAAGGAATGGGCTCGTTCTGAGCGCTCATGAGGCGGAGCGCAAAGCACTTCTCGACCATGGGATCATCCTCACAAACCCACTTCATCGGCTCTTCGAAGAGCATGAAGGGATTCTCATCCAAGGTGATGAGGGACTCGCGCAAGGCCGATTGATGAAAGAGATGATTGAGCAACTCAGCACCGCGACGCTGATCGAGGCGGATTTCAGGGGCGCCCACCGATTCCCAATGTTGCAGGTAGTGTGCCCAGAGGATGTTCGCGACGGGAGAGAATCGTAAAGCACCCTGGTAGTACCTGCTGACCAAGGCGTTGACGTCGTCCTTGTCACTGACGGTTTCAAACCTGGGTTCGGTAGGCACTTCTTCGTCGTTCTCTTCAGATTTATTCTCTTCGGACTTCTCAAACTCCTCTTCTAGCATACACACCTGAAGCCTGGCTTCGGTGGTCGTGATCATGAAACGCACGTCGATGGTTTCAGAAGAGAGGGGCGGTGGTTGGCGAACGACGTCGGAAACGCGATCCCGCCAATCTTGGATTTCCTTCTCCCATTCCCACGTGCGCATGCGCTCGTGAGTGGCATTGAGCTCGGTGACGGAATCCATGAACTTTGGATACCGTTGGTTCTTCTTCTCGAAGATGTAGGCGATGTAGTTCCAGAACTCAAGAATGTCAGCTGGCTTCACGGGCCAGAGATCGAGGGGCTCGAAGTTCTCTACATCCCATTTGGGATTCAGGCGAACAAGATCGTGATCATAGATCTCGCCTTCCATCTCATAGCGCCGGTAGCGCTTCTCCAACTTTGCGAGGTAATCTTCCTCAGCTTCCTCTAAATGACGGTCCAGAGCATCCTCGACGATTTCTTGAATGGACTTCTCACCGACTTCATTGGGCGACTCTGGAAGTTCGGTTCCGCGTTCCAGGCGCTCTAGTACAGTAGCGTAGACAGCACTGCTGAAGTCATTCTCTGAAGAACACTCGCCTACCCAGCGGTCGCCTTGAAGCATGAGGCGGGTACGATAGATCTCACTATCCACTTGGACCCGGCCATCGATCTGCAAATGATTCCCAAAGATTTGGGTGACACATCCATCACGATGCCAATCAGAGCCCTCGTTACGAGCTTCTTCATTGAAACTGTTGAGGAAATCCAAGGTGGCACGATCCGTGTTCATAGTCACGGGAGAGATTGCTGCGCGGGGTCGTCGGGAGTCCTGATTCATGTAGCGGGTGGGCAGGCAATTTGCCGGGTTCACGTGGCACGTCAACTGACGATTGCCCACGGGCAACACTTGATCGACCTTAAATATAACTTGCGCAACAGCCTTGATGACGCTCTGTCCATCCCTACGAACTAGCGCTTGTCATCGCCTTCCAAGACACCGGTTCCGTGCCCTGACCTTGTTCGTAACGCTCTTCTAGCAGATCAATTAAAGCAGGGTGAGAACCCACAAGTGTGGTCATGTGTGTCGTGAGCCCTGGGGTAGCGTTCTCCGCCGCCTCACATATTTCCGCAACGTCTCCCCCTTCCCCAGCATGCCGACCTGGTTGGAGAAAAAGCATGCTGACGATCACGTGTTGTTGAAAGCCTTCGCTCCCTAACAGACGCTCCAGGAGAGGCTCATTATAATCATATTCGCTGCCCTCACGGCGCTCCATTGAACATGGCTTCACATGCTGACACTGCTCGCCGAGGAGACGCCCAAGTTGTTCTGCTAGGTGGTTCCGCACGTGGGTAACAGTCACACGTGGTGTGCCGTGATCGACTAAGGCGACGCTTGGGGGCGAGCTTAGCTCTAACCGCTGATGCGTTTCGAGGACGAAATCTGCTAACATTTGCGCGACACGGTAGTCTTCAGTGTCCTGTAGATTTACCAAACACGGCCCCACCCTAACATTCAATTCTGGCCACGCCTGTTCTTCGCGCATGGCGTCGACCCGTTGAGGAAGGTATTCAGCGATGGCGGCACTTGGCCCAAAGAAAAGAGGGGCAACAAAGAACTCGTTGATCCCTTCTTCTCGTTTGGCCAAAGCAAACTTCTCAAACGTCTCGGCAGGGATACTATCAATCTTCTCAGAATCGATTCTTCCAGAGTGCAGCAGCGAAACGGGATGAACCGGCTGAGCAATGCGCTCAGTGAGTGTGTCAGCAAGTTTCCGAAGACTGAAAGTAGCTTCGGGGCGAAGCGAGCCGTTGTCGGTCAGAGTGATACAGGGAGCCATGGGTAGTCCTAGTTACGAATAGGGAAGGCTTCAAGGTGCGTGTGAATAAGTTACCCCGTTGTCCAGGGACGATACGCAGAGTGCTTTTCAGACGCCACCCACCCGTGGCCAGCAGACTGACTCATGAATGCAGTAGCTGCCTACCGCAGTCCAAAGTGGTAATAGGCGGAACGGAGATCAGTTAGGAGCTTGGGGAGACGCAAATACCCTCTTTCGCACTACGAGCGAAGATCTTACCACCAGAGAAGATGGGAGTTGTCCAGCATTTGCCATCGAGAAGGTCCTGATTGGCGATCTCTTTGTAACCAGAAGGGTCGGCAGCGGCGACGACCAGCTGGCCAGCGTCACCCAACACCAGTAGGCGATCATTAACGAGAGTGAGATGGCCGGGGCCAAAGCCAGACTCCTCCCATTTCAAGGCCCCCGTGCGAATGTCATAACACGCTAGAGGTCCATCTCCGTATTTCTTGAAGCCGTAGATGCCGTAGAGGTGTCCCTTGTAACAGACAGGGGTGCTCCAATGGTTGGCCATTTTGTTTCCAGACTCGCGCCACAACTCTTCCGTAGTGTAGGCCTCTCCATCTTTCTTTACCTGGAATGCCGTGGATCCGACCCCATAACCGGCGGAACAGTAGACGACCTCCTCGTAGACCACAGGTGACGCTGCTGATGAGGTACGGTACGGGAAGTCGTGATGCCAAAGCTGAGTGCCTTGGCCAGGATCAACGGACGTGACGCCTTTCTGGTTGAAAAAGAGAATCTGACGTTGTCCTAATAACGTGGTTGCGATGGGTGTGGCATGGGTCATGAGAGCATCGCCGGTCTTCCAAGCGAGCTTGCCAGTGTCTTGGTGGAAGGCTAGAAAGGACTGACCTTCACCCCCGCCGGCCATGTAGATAAAGTGGCCTTCCACGAGAGGAGAAGCGGCATTCTTCCATCTGATCTGACGACCTTTGAACTCACGAAGGACATTGTGATTCCAAAGCTCTTTACCATCGGCCGCATCAAAGCCGTAAACGGACAGACCGGCGTCGATAACGAATACTTTGCCATTTGCGACGGCAGGTGTTGAGCGAGGGCCATCGCCCCCTTTGTTGCCATCTGCACCAGAATCACCTCCGCCATCATAGCGGCTGAGACCTAGCCTGGAGGCCCACTGCTCTTTCCCAGTTTCGGCATGGAGACTTAAAAGGACCTCATGCTCGGAGCCTTCAATTTCCCGCCGCACGACGGTGTAGACGGCTTGGCCATCGCTCACAAAGGAGCTGAAACCTGTATTCAGAGCGACCCGCCAGCTCGGCTTGGCGAAGGCAACCGCCGCCGGGAGCTTCTCTGCTGTGCTGCCGTCACTCTGCGGACCGCGATATTGTGGCCAAAGCGCAAAGGCCGTGGAGGTCAGGAGAGCGATGGTAGCTGCGGGATAAAGGACAAGTTTGGTAAGCATGGTCGGAATGGTAGGTGCCGGTCTGGTGATTCAAACCGAGAATTGATCCTGGAGTCTTACTTTTCCTGCAAAAAACCTCAATCGACTTGCTAAACGACATCCACATACATAAAAAACAAAAAAGGCGCTGATCCGGAGATCAGCGCCTTTAAAAGGTAATGCGATACTCTGAGAAAACTAACGGCGGCGACGGCGGAAGAAGAGGCCGAGACCGAGCAGTGCTAAGAGTGAGCTGGAAGGCTCTGGGATAACGTCCACCGTAAAGACCACCATGCTGTCCGCGCCGTCCCCAGGGAAGCTGTCGAAGGCACGAACCTGATCGCCCACAACAGACATTGAAAGAGAAGATAGCGTGACAAGACCCGCTTCCAGCGAACCAGAAGGCGCGGACATGCCACCAGCATCGTTAAGTGTCAGTGCTAGATCCCCTGAAGTCAACGCGAGCAGGTCTCCCGTGTTACCACCGGCAAGCTTGGCTGAAATGCCAGGATTGACGCGATCATCATCAAAGTAGAGGTTCAAATAGCTTCCCGGATTGGCCGAAGAATTATCTGCCCAAGATGGGGATTGGAGAAGGACTTCGAAAGTGTGGCTACCAGGCGCAAGCTCATAAGAGAAACGCGTGCTAGCACCATTTCCCGAATTGAGGAATGAGCCTCCGATAGGACGAACATAGGCATTCCAGCCAGCGTTGCCTCCGACTGTGTCAGCATCTGTTTGACCAGCAAGAGCGCCAGTTTGGCCTTGGATCCAAGGGACCGAGACACCGACGAAGCTTGTGACCGCAGACGCAGATTGCAATCCAGCCAGGCAAAGCGCGCCGGAGAGTAACAGGAGTAATGGGCGTTTGTTCATGATACGTTTGAAAAGTGGTGGGAATCTAGTGACTTGTCAAGAAAGGCTTCGATTCCGCGAGTTGTAAGTTGAGGGGTAAAGCTGAGTTACAGAAACCGGGGTAGGAGAGCGATCTTTTACAAGACCGCTCTCCTAACAAAGGTTATCTCGGATTAGTCCTGGGCGATGCGTGCGCGATAGAAGCCCTGTCCTGCGGGCTTGTCTGCGTGCGTGAACTCCACTGGAGCTGTCTCGTCAGCGTGCTGACCACCGACGACCTGCCAAGACCCTTCTGAGAGGTCCTGGGAGAATTCAATCTCGTAGGCATGGCCTTCAACACCGTTGAAGCTGATCATCAGACCCTCTTCCGAAGGCGTGATGCCACTGATGTGGAAGTAGTCGGAAGGATCGTTCGCATCGGTGCCAGCAAGACGCTCAAGAACGTCTGCCGTGCCGTCGCGGTCCGTATCAACCAACTGCTTGACTGAGGTGGTTTGAGCGGCGGTTTCGGCACCGGCCCCCATGTAGTTCACGGCATTGAGGAACATGGTCTCACCACTGGCCGTTAGGTCATAGAAACCACTGGTTTCAGACGTGCGGTTCAGCTCGCGGCTTCCAGTGAGGAAGGCCAGGCGTGGTCCGGCGAGCACTTGGTCGTCGTGCACAGTCGCACCACTCGCAAACTCAAAAATCGCGGGGCCGTTGGCAACAGGAGAGCCATCGTCAGCACCGGTGGCGAGGACGGTGCCACTAGCGACAACCGTGTTGTTGTTGAACGAAACGCCGCGCTCCCCTTCGATGAAGAGAGCGTAGGGTTCGGACAGGTCGGCGCCAGCGAAGATCGGATGGCTCTCGTTGGGGACTGCCAGGGTGACGGGAGCATCTGAGTCTACCATGGTGGTGCCATCGGTCCAGCCGAGTCGGCTTCCTCCTCGGAACGTGTAGCCACCAAGGTTCATCACAGGCGTGGTGATCTGCGTATTCCAGATGGCCCCTCCTGCACCACCGTAGTGTCCGCTACTCACACAGCGGCTGATGATGATTAGATCGGCCGCGTTCATTGCTGCGATGCTATCAGCGCTAGGCTCTCCTACCGTCAACTGGCGTGTCACAGTGTGACCCTGTGCCGTGAGGAGGTCTGTATAACCTTTGTCTGACGCTTCTGTGATCGGTGGATCAGCGGCAGCGGCTGCTGCAGAGGCCGCATCGGTGTCATGATAGGACACGAAGATGATGTTCAGACCACCACCGGGAGATCTCCCGTAGGCTTCGGCGGAGTTCGCGAAGTCTGCGGCCACCACGTCATCTGCAAGTGCACTGTCAAAGATGCGCACATTGCCGATGCTGAGTGTTCCGCCCAGGACGATATCACCGTTGGCTTCCCTTTGGGCAGCGACCAGAATCCCAAAGCCCGCATGGGTATCGAGGACAGCATCCTCCATCTGAGTGAGCTGACCGTTGGTAAACACCCGCGAATGGCTGCCAGTCTGGGTGTAGGCAATGTGGGTCCAGGTCCCGGCTTCTGCGTCACCAAGAACTCCAGGCTCATCACCTTCTACTTGGGTATTCGGATTCCAACCTATATCGGGACCGTCGCCACCCCAGTGGCCAACGGCACCGAAGTTGTTATGGAAGCCGTGGTTGAACGACATGTTCGTACCGTCAGGACCACCGCGTTGCCCCCAAGAGAGCACGGTCTCTTCTGCGGCTAGCTCAGGATTGTAGACCCAGGCAATGATCGAACGCGCGCTGTTCCCATCAATGTCTGAGGTTGAAGCAGGGCCTTCGAAGTAGTCGTCACCATCAAAAGTGACAGCGTTCACTCCACTAATGGATTCTACCGTTGGATCGCCATACGCCGCGAAGTCTCCACCCGCAGTCCCTGTTGCTGTCCAATCTGTAATCGCGCCAGCAGCCAATCCAGCTGCATCGAGCTCGATGAATGGTGCGGGCCCATCACCACCACCACCGGTGGTGTGAATAGTGAGATTGTCGATGTCGAGTGACTCATTATGTCCACCAACACGAGCTATGAAGGAGAAGCCGGAGGCTGCAGAGGCGGTGAAGCCCGGAGTAGCAACGTTGGTGAAGTCTGCATTGGTCCGCAAACCTGTCGTGACAAAGCTAGCACCGCTAGCAGGGTCCCAACTCAGCGTTGCTGAAGCGGAGACTTTCTCGTTAGGCTTGAAGTTTGCGTCATCACCAAGTGCCGGATTGAAGGCACCCACTGAAGGATCACTGTTGATATCGAAGCCGTTCACTTCGATGCCAACACCGGCATCTTGGCCAGCATCGTCCCACTTCCAGGTGTCGACCTGGTAAGAGACGTGATTCACACCTTCACCGTAACCTTCTTCAGCTGGAGCGCCGTAGTTATCAGGGCCAGGAATGTCACCGAAGTTGACGGAGAATCCATCAGCAGGGGTGTTGTTGTCGTCACCAAGATTCTCAATGGAGAAGTCGAAGTTCATCGTCCAACCGCCACTGCCATCTATGCCGGCAGGTAAAACGAATGCCGTGCCGCCACCAGCGCCACCAAACTCAGTCAGGCGCAAGGCACCGTTAAGAATTCCGGCACCAGTTGTTCCACTGCTGAGAGTGGATCCGTCACCAAGATCGGTGGCTCCGTCGTCGAACCCATCGAAGTTCTGCGAGTAGGCCACGGTGTCACCACTACTATCGTCGAGTGGTTCGCCGTTCAAGCCGCGGTTATAGACGTCGGTCACATCAGCTGGAGACAATGCCCGGCCGAAGGTGGCGACTTCCATGAAGGTTCCGGAGAAGCCTTCAACCGTGCTGCCATCGGCGCCAGGCTGACCACCCAAGTAGAGCGGCTGAGCATTGACGGGAGCACCCGTAATTTCACCAGTCGCAATCTCTGCACCATCACGGTAATAAGTGAGGGTTGAGCCGGCCTTGACCACGAGATTGTGGGACCAAACTCCAACAGGCAACCAAGTGGCTTCACCAGCGTCGATGTTTTCGCCGCCACCATTGAAGTGCCACTCGAAGGTCTTCGGTGTGAACTTGATGAACTCGCGGGGATCAAAGTCGGCACCGTCAGCCATGTAGCGATTGCCAAGGACCACATTGTTATTGTTGGTCTCTTCAGCGTTGACCCAGAAGGACCAGGTGAAGTCGGAGTCGAGCGTCTGAGCCGGGATCGTTCCAAGATCCAAGTGATCAGCTTGGGTAGAGACATACTCCGCAGGCCAGTAGCCTTCCAGACCAGCAACACCGCCGCCACCGCTAGCGAGTTGTTCGCCAAGGGACGCTCCGTTGTATAGGAGACCAACTTCGTCTGCTGACAGACCGCGATTCCAAACAGCCAC
>CALLLI010000142.1 GCA_938082635.1 uncultured Verrucomicrobiales bacterium | reverse complement strand
TGGCTAACAAACCATCGGCGATGCCACTACTCACGAGCGCTGCGAGACCGGCGTCGCTGGAGAGTTCGGGTTCGTCAAACTGCGCCTCCCTCCGCCTCCCGAATAGTGAAGCTACTTTGAAAGGTTTGCGTGCGTCTTTGCTTTCACCTGAATTGCCTCTTCCTATAGTCATAACTCACTGTTCACCAGAAAGTTATGCTGTACAATATTTATTGTAATGTGTTTCTCATGAATAATGCAGGTTAGAAACCACTGTTTAAATAGGGCGGTGGAAAATCTAGCGTAGGACTAAAATGAGATACCGAAATCAGAGATCGCAGAGCGAATTCCAATTTCGTAAAGTTAACGATGCTACAACTGCAGCTGCCCATCTTCCATGAAGGCACCCATCTGATCACCCCCAACATCGGCTATCAACGTGAGCACGGACAAATCACCTACCTCAATGGAATGATGCCAGTATTCACCCATGAAATCGACGATACCGCGTCTTTCCAGATGATTGTCAGTCAATTCTACATCAACGGCATCGCCAAACAAGTTGAGATCGTAGATGTCACCCTAAGTTCGACAGACTGCTAGAATGTTCCGTAGCTGATTGCCCCGTGTGAACGGGACCCGTGAGAAGGCTCGCTCGACTGCAGAAATGCCAACACGGTAGAGATGGGCATTTGGGGCAGGTTTCCCAATGATCGGTGGATGCAGATTCGCCAAGCCAGTTGCCCAACACTCCGCCAAAGTGTCCATTCAATCACAAAGAGCAGGCCTCTTGCCTTCATCGCCACGGTCATTACGAACGCTTCGCAGGAACACCACCATTGAGTCGGGTCTTGGTCGAGCGCTCAATGCGCGCGCAAGGACGTGTGAGCCAGGCACACCCGACCGCTTCAGCAAGTGAACGACACGCATGAGGAGGGAGTGGAGTCCCTAACAAGATCCGTTTCACTCTAACTCATCGACCTTACCCCGCACTGAAGCAAGGGGGATCAGTGCGGGGCTGGTGCCGGGGTCGATTGGCACCGTTTGGGGGGCTCCTAAAAATGTATCGAGCCAAAGTTTGTGTGCAACTTTCTCAAGGTTAGATTTATCAACCTTCGTTCACGCGAGGTCTTGCTGACGTATCACCTCGAGAGGAGGAGCCGTTGTAATGCCTCGGCTCAGTGCTAGACCGAGCACCAACGTCGCGAGACTAGAAACAACGACAGCAACGAGCAACACCCCAACATTGACGCTGAATGGCGAGTCAAACACGAACGTGGCTAATGGCCAGAACGCGACAAGGGCCAAGATGACGCCTACCAACGATGCCAGAAAGCCGAGCGCTAGATACTCGCTGCTAAGAATTCGCCAGACATGGGCATTGGAAGCACCCAAGGTTCGCAATAGGGCCATTTGGCGAAGCCGCTCCCCACGCCCGGAGATCAGGGTCGCCATGAGAATGAGAATCCCCGTGAGCACGGTGAACCCTGCCATGAACTGGATCGCCAAGGCGACCTTGTCCAAGATCTCTTGCAGCGCTTTCACGATGAGTGTCAGGTCGACCACTGAAAGGTTTGGGAAAGACTTGGTCAGCTCCGTTTGCAATCGCCCGGACTTGGTCGAATCCTCGACAAAGGCAGTGTAAACATAGAAGGCGAGCGATTCTTCGAAGATACCTTCGGGAAAGACCATGAAGAAGTTCAAGCCGAGGTTCCCCCAATCCACCTCGCGCAGACTGGTCACCTTCATGGTGAGCGATAGGCCTTGGACGTCCATGACAAACGTATCGCCAATATCGAGACTTAGATCTTTCGCCATGCCTTCCTCCAAGGAAACCGGTGCGGGCGTTTCGAAATCGTAATTCTCGACGCGGGGAATCCATTCTCCCTTTGTTAGCTTTTCAGAGGAGGTCAGATTCTCTCGGTAAGTCGATCGAAAATCTCGTCGCAAAGTCCAGCCCGGAACATTGGACTCAGGATCCTTGACGAGATCTGTCACTAACTCTCCTTTGAGCGCTTCGATGCGCATCGATACCATCGGAGCGGTCTGGATAATGCGGGTCTGCTGCGATTCTAACAAAGCCCGCACTTCAGCTGCTTGCTCTGGCTGCACATCGATCAACACAAGATTACCATTCTCCGCCAGACGCTCCTGTCGGATCTGATCGAGGAGCAAGTTCTGCACGAGCACGAGCGTCACGATAAGAAACGTGCCCAAACCCAAGGCGACCATCACGGCCAAGGTTTGATTGTTAGGCCGATGAAGATTCGAAAGCCCCTGCCGCAAGGTGAACGGCCACCAGGGCCTGACAAACTTGCGACTAAGATAGACCGTCAATCGAGCGACCAAGAAGAGAAATGCAAACACCACCATCAATCCACCAGACATGGCCACCGAGCGCCATTGCCAACCCTGCTGCCAGATGCTGAAACCCAGAATGACAAGCACAAGCCCAGCACCGATGCCCCAAGACCAGCGGTCACGTTGCTTAATGCCAGTATTGAGTAACGCAGCACGAATCGCGGCCAGCGGTGGCACATGGCGGATCTTGAGCAGCGGAAAGAGAGCGAAACTCACGCAGATCAAGAGACTTAAGCCCGAAGCCACCGCGATCGCGGAAGGCGACACCCTAAAGCTGATATCCAACGGCGTCACATTCGCAAGCAGCGCCGGCATACTCGCTTGGATCGCGACTCCTAACACGGCACCGCCTAGACAACCGATCAGTCCCAGGGCCACGGCTTGAATCAAGTAGATCCCAAACGCATCCGCCGCAGGTGTGCCCAGACACCGTAGAATGGCAATGCTACGCAAGCGCCGTGAAACGTGCTGGTGAATAGCACTGGCAATACCAATCCCGCCGAGCACGACCGACGCCAAGCTCACGAGACTGAGAAAGCGATAGAGTCGATCAAGCTGCTTGCCAATGTCCTGCCGACGTTTCTCCGGCGTCTGCCAGCTCACACGGGCTGCCTTGAACTGTTCTTTATACTTCTCGACCAAGGCCTCAGGATCGGTCCCATCCGTGAAGCGAATGTAGGTACGATAAAAGACCAAGCTGCGAGCCGTGACCAAACCCGTCTTCTCGATCTCCGCTAGAGGAATCAGCACTTGTGGCGAGAACGCAGCAAAGTAGGAAGCTCTCGGCGGCGACGTTAGAAGAGAACCCGCCATCGTGGATTCCCAATCTCCAAGCTTGAGGGTGTCGCCAGGAGCCAGGCCAAACTGCTCAGCCAAACTTTTCTCCAGCACAAAGGTGCTCGGCTTCAAAAACGGATTCCAAGAAGACGCCGGCTCCGCATCGATCTCGCCAAAGTGAGGAAAGCCTTCCCCCACCCCTCGCAACTGCACCAAGCGCGCTGAGTCGCTCTTCGCGCTATAAGCCATCGTGGTGAAGGCGATCTCACGAATTTGCTCTCCTCCAATTTCCTCCAACAACTTCTGCGAATCCCCCTCGAATGCTCGCCGCGACGAAAGCAAGAGATCCGCTCCAACCAAGGCCTTCGATTGCCCATCAATCGAGTCCTGAATGTTGTCGCGCAGGGACTGAATCGCGACCAAAGCCGCCACGCCAAAGACGAGGGGACTAGAGAATAGCAAGAACCGTTTGCGACTCTGCCGAGAGTCCCGCCAAGCCATGCTGAAGAGCCAACGCCACGAGGTTGTCATGAAGCCGACACCTCCCCATCGACTCACGGCTCATGCAAGAGCGTTCTCACTCAATCGCCACTGCCCTTCGAGCCAGCGCTTGCTGCCGTTGTTGACGAAACGGTGATCGGCGTTCTAATCAGGGAGCATGACATCGCCTCACTTGAATCCTCTGACGTCATGCTGAGCGTTGAAGACCGAGTGATTCATGCCATCGGAGTGATCGTTCGGGACCTTGAGGTCCGTATCGATAGCACATTCGAGGAACTAAACGTTGATTCTCTAGCCGCGATCGAGATCCTCTTTGAGGTCGAAGAGGAGTTCGACATTGTCATCACGACAGAAGTCATTCGGGAAATGAAGAGCGTTCGCGACGTCGTCGCCGGAGTCGAGCAACGGCTAGCTGGTGACACCAAGATCGCGCCATGAGAAATCGGCGTATCGTGGTCACCGGTATCGGCGTGGTCTCGGCGATTGGGAACAGCCGCTAGACGTTCTGGAATAGTCTCGCGACAGGCACTTCGGGCATCGCTCCGCTCGCTCCCCCTGCTCCTGACCTTGCCTTCACGAACGTCGCGGCGGTTCGGGATTTCGATCCCATGCAATACTTCACGTCACGCCTTCATCAGGGATTGGACCGCTCGACGCAGTTTGCGCTAGTCGCGGCGAACGAAGCCATCGCGGACTCTGGCATTCAGTTCAGCGATGCATTGAAGCAACGCACGGGTGTCATCACCGGTTGTAGCATCGGTGGGGCGATCACCCAAGACGACTTCTACGAACGCATCTATAAACAGGGTCGTCGTCGCGCCGCACCGATGACGATTCCTAACACCATGCGGAGTGCGGGTGCGAGTCACGTGTCGATGGAGCACGGTTTGCGAGGTCCGTCCTTCACCGTGAGCAGTGCGTGTGCCTCTTCCAGTCACGCCCTTGGCATGGCGTTGTCGCTTCTGCGTGCGGGCACGATGGACGTGGCGATTGCGGGAGGGAATGAAGCCCAGCTTAATCTCGGCTGCCTCCGTGCTTGGGATTCCTTGCGCGTGATCTCGCCGACAATCTGCCGTCCATTCTCAGCGGACCCTCCGGGAATGATTCTCGGGGAAGGAGGGGCCATACTCGTGCTCGAAACACTCGAGGCTGCGGAGGCCAGGGGCGCACGTATCTACGCGGAGTTGGCTGGCTGTGGCATGACGGCCGACGCCCATCACCTAACAGCGCCGTCCCTTGAAGGCCCTGTGTCCGCCATGCGGGCTGCACTCACCGATGCCGAACTCGAATCTGAAAAAATCGACTACGTGAATGCCCATGGCACCGGAACCATGAGCAACGACGCCAATGAGGTGCGTGCCGTCCAGGAAGCCTTTGGTGATACTGATAGTTATTTGACCATCAGCTCGACCAAGTCGATGCACGGGCACACCACCGGTGCGGCGGGTGCGGTTGAGGCCGCTGCCACCATCCTAGCAATCCACCACGGCGTACTGCCTCCCACCTTGAATACGGCCCCGCTCGATGCTGCGTGCCCCTTTGATGTGGTCCCCGACCGTGCACGCCCGTCGACGATCCGCGCTGGCCTGTCGAACTCCTTTGCTTTCGGTGGCCTCAACGCAGTGCTAGCGTTCCGACAAGTCGACTCTCCATAAGATGGAGATGGCATCCTTGTTCGCTGGAAAACGGATTCTCCTCACGGGAGCCACTGGTCTACTATACCAAGCGCCGTCACTAATTTCCAGCCCAATACTAACGTAGTCGCGTTGACTGGTTGGTGGTGGTGACTTTTAGTCGCCACAGTATCGAACCCAAGCATTCCGCGGTGACTAAAAGTCCCAGCCACTGGATCTCA
>CALLLI010000141.1 GCA_938082635.1 uncultured Verrucomicrobiales bacterium | reverse complement strand
ATGGTGCGCGGAACAGGGCGTGAAGGGCAAGTATAGCATTGTCCCCTACCCTGCGTGCGTGGGACGGTTGGATCGCGAAGTGCCTGGTTGGTCGCGGAAAGAGATCAATGACAGTATCAAGCTCGTCCGAGATCTCATGATGCCGAATTGGGATATTCATCCGGAGATGGTGACGCACACACGAGTCATCGATTTAAAAACGGGTCATCCTTACCCAGAGAACTCGCCCAAGTTCATGGAAAACTGGGATTGGACGACTGGCAAGAGTGTCGATGAGCTCGCCAGTTATCACGCCTACGCTCTGCAGATCCTCAAGAATGTCGATCTCCCCTGCGATGGTCTCACCACCCCTGGAGGTTATGGAAACAAGGCGTTGCCTCAACTCTCGCAAGCTACTTTCGAATCGGTCCGCGATGTCTTCGGGACCGAAGTGCCGCACTACTTTCGACATCTTTACACAGACGAGCGCAGCGTCGCCCCAAGAGTGGAATATGCGAGTGGCCTCCGAGGGGACGATCCACGCTGTGTTGTTAGTATCGTCGGATGCACAGGCGATTGGACCGGTGGATGGGACAACGTCGAACCCGCTGGCGCAGACAAATTCATCACGGAGGATCTCCAATCAGGTCGGATGGTCGACGTCATCATACGAGGTGAGCCGGCTATGATGGTCTGTCACTGGACTGGCATTCATTGGAATGGCAAGGAGAAGGGATTCAAAGTCTTCAAGGAAGTCGTTAGGAGACTCCACGCGCGGTTCGATCAGTTAATCTGGATGAAACTGAGCGAGCTGGCTCGCTACTGGGCGGCAAAGGAGCTCACAAAGATCGCAGTGGCTGGACAGGCGATCGAATTTCACGCCCCTTATTCCTGCCCTGAGTTCACTGTCTCGATCCCAAAACGAACGAACCCAAGCCTTAAGCTCAACAGCATAGGAAAAGAAACTCCGCTAGAGAGAGTGCCCTCGTCTCTACACTTACAAGCAAACACCTGGTGCGAGAGTGAAGAACGTATCCTGGTTTGCCTGGATTTGCCCAAAGGAAATTCGAAACTCATCTAACAAGAGACTCAGGCCCTTCATCGGATCGCTTGTCTTCGACCTCTGTGGCGGCATCAATCTTGTTCCCCTCAAGGTTCAGATCGCCTACTTGAGATTCGATCACCACACCAGAGGTGGCTGGCTGATTGACCACATTGTCGCGGATGACGACCCCATCAGTAGCACCACTGATGGGAATCCCGGAGGAGGCGTTATTCTCAATCACATTCTGTTCAATCGTATTGCGATGACCTGCCATCCCTACAGTTTCCGGGCGGAAATAGATCCCAGCCTTGGCGTTGGAAATGATCTTGTTGTTGCGTATGAGATTGTCAGTGTCCTTATGCCCGATCGAGACGCCGTAGCGGCCATTCCTCTCTAACAGATTATTCTCGAACTTGCCATGCTTCACCCGCCAACAGAGGAAGATGCCGTCCTGGCCATTGTGGCGTGCGATGTTTGACGTTAGCGTCGGACGCTGTGAACCACTGCCCGGATGGAAGCCGAGATGGGTGTTTCCCTCGCTGATACAGTTCCTCACCGTGACGTCGTTAGACTGCTGAAAGCTGATGCCATCTCCATGGTAATCCTTGACATATACCAAGCGCCATCACGAATTTCTATTCGTTGAGATCCAGTGGCTGGGACTTTTAGTCACCGCGGAATGCTTGGGTTCGATACTGTGGCGAGTAAAAGTCACCACCACCAACCAGTCAACGCGAGTACGTTAGTATTGGGCTGGAAATTAGTGACGGCGCTTAGTCTAGCAACCGTCAATGACCGTTCCAAAGCCGCGATAGAGGAAGATGCCACCACCGCGACATCCATTCAGATAATCGTTGTTCTCCTTGTTTCCGTCGATGGTGAGGTTCTGCAATTCTACCCCAACAAGTTCGTAGCCACTGATGACCGGAAAGGTGGTCGCCGCGTAGGCGCCATTGGCAATCATGCAATCGGCGTTCAGCGGCTTGTCGATGGAGAATGTATTCCCACGTTTTCCCGTGATGCGCGCCACGACGGTGTGAAACCCGCCAGCATTGTTATCGGTCACCGTGACTCCATGCCCAATCTCGAAGCCCGTTGGACCCTTGAGTGTGATCTGTTCCTCGCCGAAGTCCCCATCGATCAACAACAACGAGCGAGAACTCTTGGCCTTCTTAAGGATGATTGATCCTGAAACACCAACGACTCTGACATGTGGACGCAAATGTAGCGAATCGTGCATGAGATATTCACCAGCACCGATGTGCACGGTGCCGCCACCGAGGTTGCCAATATAATCAACCGCCGCCTGAAGAGCACGATCATCCTTGCCGATGATCGTGGCATCCCCAGCTCCCACCGTAATACTCGGCAGATCGCTCATGGGCGTGTGCATCTTGTGAGGCAGTTGACCTGGCTGGTCCGCGATCAACAGACCGTGAGTGATTACGTAAGAGAGAAGGAGGAGGCAGCGACGAAGAGTCATGACGACCTCACTCTACACGATTCCTCTTCGAGTCCGAAACTAGATTCAGCGGAGTTGTCATTCCTAGAGCCGCCTTTGCCACACACACTTCGCTTTCATATTGAACGTGTCGTAGAAATGAGGCACTAAGGCGCTCGAAAGGATGTCTATTTGAAAGAGAAACTCAGCACACTCCACCAACGCCTCACTCAGACCGTTCTAGGTTCTGAAGAACCGGCGTATCTAGTTGTCGTGGCCCTTCTTGCCCAGGGCCACGCCTTAATCCAGGGCGCACCGGGAATCGGTAAAACTTCATTGGCCAAGACTTTGGCTCAATCGATCACCGGGACCTTCAAGCGGGTCCAGTTCACACCGGATCTCCTCCCAGCCGACATCCTGGGCTACTCGATGTATCACCAGGGCACGGGGCAGTTTCATTTCGTAGAGGGACCGGTGTTTAGTAACGTCCTCTTGGCTGACGAGATCAATCGGACGAGCCCGCGCATCCAAAGCGCTCTGCTAGAGTGCATGAACGAGGGCCAGGTCTCGATCGATGGGGTTACGCGTGTCTTGCAGAAGCCTTTCATGGTGCTAGCCACGCAGAACAATCGCTATGCCTCAGGCACCTTCCCCCTACCGGAACCACAACTGGATCGATTCATCGTCTCGGTCAACATGCGCTTGCCCGACGTCGATACCCAAACCGACATTCTCCGGCTCCACGCCGAGAGCAGTCCGGACCGGGATCATTTCCCCATCCTCTCAGCAGAAGAGTTAATGGCGATGCAGTCTCAAGTGGAACAGATACCTGTGAGCGAGAAGATCTGTCGCTACATTGCCGAGATCTGTGAGGCCGCCCGTGTCCACAAATCGCTGGCTGGCGGTCTCTCAGCACGCGCCTCCATCGCACTCATGCGAGCTTCCCAAGCGGTGACCTATCTAAAGGCACATGCTGCCGTGCATCCCGACGACGTGAAGCGTATCGTCATTCCTGTGCTGCAACATCGATTGGGTTCACGAGACTCTGGCAGTATCAAGAATACCCGAGTGGCACTCGAAGACGTCCTTCTAAATACACCAGTGGCCTAACTCGCCGTCCATGGCCACCCACTTCACACGCCGCGGACCACAGAAGTCAGGCCCTCGCTTGACGAACCGTGGTATCGTCTTGGCTGCGGTCTCTATCTTGTCGATCCTGATCGGAGCCTACCTGCAAGAACGCGTGGTGACTCAGTTAGCACTATTTGGGCTCTTGCTTCTCTTCATCTCGTTCACGCTTTGCTGGCTGAATGTGAAAAAGCTAGAAGTCGTGCGACTAGCGCCATCGGCCACCCACGCCATGGCAGACTTCCGGATCGAGCTCGTGGTGACTAATCGAAAGCCCTGGCTCGATAGCTTTGCACTCGAGCTAGAGGATTCCCTACTGCCCTATGCAAACAGAGGCTTACTGGCCAACTGGATTCGCTCAGGTGGTCATTGTCGCATGGCCTTCGCCACGCGTCTCGTGAAGCGCGGCATCCTTGAACGCGCTTCAGTCACAGTTTCTTCCAGCTTTCCATTTGGCCTTTGCCAGATTTCAGAGCGGCGCCGACTTCCAACGCATATCGTGGTGTATCCCCGGGCCATCACACCCAAACGGCTCGGTTACCACTATGACAGTGACTACCTCGAAGGGGCTCAAGACGCCGTGCTCACCCGTGATCTCTTGGGAGATCTCCACGGCATCCGTGAGTTTCAACATGGTGATCCTATCAAAAGTATTCATTGGCCAGCCACTGCACGGTCAAATCGGGTGATGATCCGTGAGTTTGATCAACCAATGCCAGAGAAATACTCCATCATCTTCCATTCCTACGCCCCGGAGAAGAGCCTAATCTGGCCAGATGCCTTTGAAACCAGCATGGAACTACTCGCTGGGCTCCTCTATTTCTGCGCCAAGCAACAGGTGCCGCTAGATTTTACAGCCTCATTCAATGGCTGGAGAACGATTCAAGTGCAGGATCCTAACAATCTCAGTGGCCCTCTCAACGTGCTCGCTGAAGCCGTGCATCAGCCTGACAAATCACTCAACCAACTGATCAAAACAGTAAAGACCATACCCGGTCAACACGGGCTCTTCATCTTCAGCGAGACGCCCGTGCGGATCTGGGAGCCGAAGCTGCCTTCGCTTCCACGCCCAGTCACCTGCCTAGACAACACCGACGTTCAAGTTCGCACACCGATCTTTGGTGGCTCGGCATAGGACAACGCTCATGATCGCTTCACGCGCACCTTTGATCCTAGCCACGCTGCTCCTCCTTGGCGCCGGTGCGCTCTTGCTCATCTTGGGCAATAGTTTGGCCATTCTCGTCGCACTCATGGCTGTGCTCTCAGCGTCGTTCTTCTGCAAAAGCGCGAGTTCCACATCCGCGTGGATCTGCAGCCTCGGGGCTATCGGCATCTTCCTAGCAGGCACACCACTTACCGGAGCCGCTCCTGAGGGTATTCTTGTCAGTGCCGTCATGGCCTTGTATTTCGTCTGTTTCGTCCAGCTCCTCAAAGTTGCCCCACTCCATGCCGCTTCGCCAAACGGCCCTTACACCTTGACCTTCTATGGCACGCTGCTCTTGGCCTATCTTCTCTTACAGAATCGCCTATTCCCCTTTCCTTTCGTCGTCGCCATCTTTCTTGCGTCCGTCTTCATCCTACTGAGTCTGGCCCTTTGGGAAATGGGTCGACGAAGTAGGCTCGCCCAGGCTGGCCAGCTTGAGAATCCATCGCTCCCGGACTGGCTCAGTCGCGCCTGCGTCCTTGCGACACTTCTGTTAGCCACCTTTCTCCTCTTCCGACTTCCCCTCCCCTGGATGGCAAATACCACACTTGATGTGGCTCGCGAAATGAATCTAACCGCGAACCCACCTTCATCCAACAAGAAGAGCGGTGGCAACAAAGAGAGGACCGATTGGAACTCAGGCACCGATCCTCTAGATACAAGCAAGGACGGCTCAAATGAAGATCAAGAAGAGGCCTCTTGGGGCCGCGGTAAACTTCCCCAAAATGCCAACTTGGAACTTCGTGATCTCGCTCGCCTCCATTTAGAGATCCCAGATCAAGCACAAGCCAACCGCGTTCTTGGAACGCCCCTCTATGTGCGTGCACACACACTGGGTGTGTATGATAAGGACGGTTGGGCAAGAGCCGAGCACCAAGGCGGCTGGATCTTCGATGAGGACGACGGCGCTATAGATGGCTGGGTCACGCTTGGCCAAGCGCCTCCCGAGAAAGTCATCCATCAGAGGCTCTATCTTTATAACCACATCAAGGGAGGAGCGTTGCTAAGTCTGACAAACACCTTGGCATTCAAAGGCCCTCAAGTGTTTCGTCAATCAGACGACTTCTTATCTATTGGTCAGGGCGGCGACGTGATCTACGACATCGTTTCAGCTCCTATCCTCTACGAGGATCTCGTGCAAGAGAACGTCCTCGAACCAGGCGAAGTCCCCGATCACTTCACCAAGAAGGCGATGGGCGTCACGTTTCGAGACATTGACAATCTCTTGCTAGGCCCAGCTCAGAAAGGCAACCTAACTCTGAAGCAGAAGCTACGCTACATCCGGCAGCTCTTCGAGGACAACTACACTTACAGTCTGCGTATCGAAAATCCGGATGATCACGATCCTCTGGCGAACTTCCTCTTTCATGAGAAAGCAGGCTATTGCGATTTCTTCGCACAGGCTGGTGCCCACGCGCTGAGATCCATTGGAGTACCTTCCCGGGTCGCCTATGGCTATGCTGGTGGCCTCTTCGATCCGGCGCAGGACCTCTACACTTTCCGCGAAAGCGATGCCCACGCATGGAGCGAAATGTTTCTAAAGGGGCACGGCTGGGTCATCTTCGATCTTGTCCCGGCAGGAGAAGGAGCTCATCGGGTAGCAGAGGTCAATCAGATGGGGCAAGAAGTCGGCGATCCCATTCGACGATTTAGGGAAGCAGAAGAGGCTCGAAAAGCTCGATCAGCCGAAACCCACCGGCCACCACCCAGTCTCGCAACAGACTGGGAAGGTTGGATTGAGGGGCTATGGGTTGTTCGCTACCTCGACCTACTCCTTGGAATCACAGTGGCCGGTCTGCTTGTGGCCTATGGCATTCGGCGCTGGCATCTCCGCGGAACTGCTGAGCGGGAGGCTGACGAATCCACCCGGCGTCTCCAATCAGAGGCCCCGGGATACTTCAGAGACTTCTGCGATCTCTTTCGGAAACTCGGGTATCAACGAGCTCCGGGTCAGACGCTACGCGAATATATGACGCATTTAAAAGAATCCGCGCAGATCGGCGACGAATTTGAGCATATCCTCGAATATCATTACACGGTTGAATATGAGGATGGTAAACGTTCCAAATCTCGGGAAACTCGCTTTCGCCGGGAGATCCGAGACTTTGCGGCTGGCACCAGGCAGCCTCAGACCCAACAAATCTGACAAATTTGTCTAACTCACTATGATAATTATTTGATTAACCATATAATTATCATCATCATGGAAGTCATCATGAAATTCCGTGTGCTGAGCCTTACTTCACTTGTGACTGGTTGGGCCTCCTTAGGCCTCGCACAGACCACGAGTTCCACTCCTCCTATTGGTTTCATCAGGAAGGATTGCCCGGCCAATTCCGATACCCGGGTATCGATCCCACTTGAGCGTCAGGCGTCTTATATTGGCCCTGTCCAGGGAGCCTCTGGCAATGTCATCACGGTTCAAGGCAGTCCCGGTTGGACGGCAGACGAATTCAAGTTCACTGCCGCTTCACAGAACGAGACTTATTACGTTCTCTTCCTCTCTGGAAGTAAGGCCGGTCGCAACTACGACGTCACTAGCAATAGCACTAGAACCCTTACCATAGACGTCGGAACAGATGCTATCGATTCAGTTTCTAACGGAGATCGCATCAAACTTCTCCCTCATTGGACGTTAGAATCAGCGTTCCCTTCTGGCAATGGTGTAGACCCCTCTGCCAACGTTCTTCTGCGAAAGACTGAGCTACTTGTTCAGGACGATAAAAAAGTCGGCATCAATCATTCTTCGGTTGAAACCTTCTACTACACACAGGCTAATTCGTGGCAAGGCCTAGCCAGCGGAGCAGCTGATGCTGCTGTCCTTCCACCTCACAAAGCAGTTGTCGTGCGCAATAGCAGCGTAGCTACATCCCCAGTATTTGTCGGTGTGGTGCCTTCCGCAACTCAGACGCTCGCTCTTCGGGTTTCGGCTGGGGACGCCTCCAAACAGCAAGATAATCCTGTATCACTGCTGCGCCCAGTTCCAGTCAAACTTAATGATAGTGGATTAGACGACACCGTCTTCCGCCCATCTCTGCTACCAATTAGCCGAACCGATGAGATTCTCGTCTTTGATGATGACACTGAGGCCGTGAACAAATCGTCCAAGTACACCTATTACAAGTGGAACGGAAAGTGGCGCCGCCTTGATCAAGCAGCAGACTATGATGCAGGTGAAGAAGAGATCTTCACGCCAGGAACCGGCGTCATCATTCGAAAAGCAGGCACCGGCGCTGCCACCGAACAGGTCGTCTACTGGACTCACGAAGATCCCACACTGTAAAGCTCAATCGTTTCGTTCCACACCTCCTCTTCACTCCAATGAAGGCTTCCACAATTTCAAACTTCTCTAGCAAAGCAGCAATCATGCTTGCCAGTACTCTATGCATGGCAGCGTCGGCTCAAGGGTTCACCCTTCGGCCCGGACTTGGGTCGCTCACAGACAAAGACGGCAACGATATTCCTTCGGACAGTCTCGTCGTGGTCGTCGTCGACTTATCAGGTGACGGTGTTAGTCATCCCACAAGCAGTGCATTCGCGCCAGGCTCAGACGATTTCGTTCTGGGGGCTCTTGGGGCACAGCCGTTCACGGGACTTGGCACCCTCGCTTCTGGCCAGGTGAATGGGGATATTGGATTCACTCTCACCGACGGTGTCACCATTGATAAAGGCGATTCTGTGGCTCTCTTCTGGTTTCCCGAACTTACGGCGACCAACTTCTTGAGTGGCCCAGATCTCAATGGTAACAATTTTTTTGACGATCTAGATCCCTCTCTTGCTCCTGGTGATGATATTAGCTTCGGTGCCTACAACACCACGGAGTCACTTCCTTCAGGGGGATCACTTGATCCGACTTGGATCATTCCAGATGGCAATAGCGACACCACCAATCTGTCAGGAGTGGGCGTTGGCATCGGCGGGACTGTGCCTGATAGTCTCCTCACAGCAGCTTTCAACACGAAAGGAGCCATCATTCCTGAACCTTCATCCACAATCCTCGCCCTCTTTGGGTCAGCCTTCCTTTTCTTGCCCCGACGCAAATAGTTCTTCAGCCAACAGACTTTGATCTTCTCTTCGTTATGAGCCTTAAAAGACTTCTCATCTCCTTCACCTCACTTGTTCTTCTGATGTCTGCCAGTACGGCTGCGACGTTCAACTTGGCTGGTGATTGGCTTGCTGATGAGCAAGGCACTCGAGGCATCCCTAACGGCTCGCTAATCATGCTCATCGCCAGCACGAGAGACGGTAATTTCTCGGCGCCTTCAAGTGCAGGCTTCGTTCGTCCAGGCTCTGATGACATTGTCATTGGAGCGTTTACTGCTAGCGATGCGGGCGGCCTCTTGAACCGCGGCTCTTACACAGGAACAATTCAAGCAAACTACCGCGACGCGAGTCTTGGCCTTCAAGAATTCGATGGTGGTGACCCACTACTCATTCGCTGGTTCCCTACGCTCACGAGCAACAACCTTGAAAGTGTCCCAACGGGAGCTGTTCCCTACGGAGAATTTCGCAGCAACGATATCTTGGCAGGGAGCAACAGCACTTGGATCGCCCCAGATTCTAATGGAGCCACGGTGAATTTAACTATTTCTGCTGGTGCTCTCGGAAATCGCTACAATCCCAAGGGAGCGGTTTCCCTCAATCAACTCTTCGCCGGTCAATTTCTGGAAAATGCCATCATTGAGACGGTTCAAGCACAGCTTGAGATTTCGATGATGGCTGGTGGCGGCCTGGCACTCAGCTGGCCTCTTCTCGACACTGTGAATCCTGTTGGACGGCTTCAGCAGAGCGGTAACCTGATCGATTGGACGGAAGTTCCAGTGAAGGTCGATCTTACGAACGAAGGTGTGGCAAAGGCTAGTATTCAGTCTGAGTCAAATGGCACCGTGTTCTACCGCATCGCTTCCGAATAGGCTTCGCCAACGGTGGCACTTGCTTGACAGACTTCGCCTCCCAGACGAGGCAAGTTGATGGAAAAGGATCGCGTAGCTCCCGCACTGGGACAGATCACTAGCGGGCTCTTCATCGCCACGGCAACAGTTGGTGAGGAACCGATTGGGATGCTTTGCAGTTTCGTCGAACAGGCGAGCTTTCAGCCTCCTATGCTCACCATCGCACTCGCGCCAGATAGGCGTCTAGTGGAGGCTTTCACCCTCGATGAGCGCAAACTATTAGGCTTGAACATCCTCAGCACGGACAATCAGGGGTTGATCGGGCCCTTCGCCAATCCCAACAACGAGGATCCCTTTCAAGGAGTCCCGCTCGTTAAGAATTCCTATCATCTGCCTCAGTTAGAACGAGCCCTCGCCTTTCTCGTCTGCGAGTATCGCCAAGAGATGATCGCAGGCGACCATCACGTCTACCTCTTCGAAGTGCTGGATGGTGAACTCACGGACGCAGATGCCGAGCCTGTGATGCGCGTTCGTCGTAACGGGTTCACCTACTAAGATCTAACAGACGAATTGTTGAAATAATGACTCTCCCACTCTCTCCACAGAGCCTCGCTCAGCTTCGTTGTCCAAAGACCCACCAAGCCCTGCATCTCGCGACCGACGACGAGGTGCTCGTTTGGCAACGACTTGAGCCTGAGACCACCCAGTTCCTAGCCACAGAAGATGGATCCATTGCCTATCCGGTGGATGATGGCTATCCTATCTTACTCTTGGAGCGTGCCCTGACGAATACGGACGGGCATTGATTTGACCCACACTCGACTATTAGAGTAGAGCTTCTCTCATGAGATGTCTCCTTTCGATTCTATTGTGCCTGGCCAGCTTTGCACACGCAGATCAATTGCTAGTCGAAACGGAGAGCTTCGATGACCACGGCGGATGGAAATAGGACACCCAGTTCATTGATGAAATGGGATCGCCTTATCTCCTAGCCCATGGTTTGGGAACGCCGGTAGCAGACGCTACGAAGACCGTCACCTTTCCTGCTCCAGGCGAGTACCACCTCTAGGTAAGAACGAAGGATTGGGTCGCCCGATGGGATGCCGAAGGTCAACCCGGCAAGTTTCAGGTCCTAATAAATGGAACCGCAGTAGAAGAGACCTTTGGCACCGTAGGTAAAGAATGGTTCTGGCATCGTGGAGGCAAGATAACGGTCACAGGGATTAAAGTTTCCCTATCATTACATGATCTAACAGGCTTCAACGGCCGTTGTGATGCCCTGTACTTTACCACTGAGGAATCAGCTCCACCTAAAGAGGCAGCAACTCTTCGCTCGTGGCGCAAATCCACCTTAGGCCTCCCAGAAGCCCCAGTAACGACAGAGCCCTATGATCTGGTCGTTGTCGGAGGTGGCTATTCAGGAATGGGCAGCGCGCTTTCAGCTGCTCGCGCGGGTTGTCGTGTCGCGCTGGTTCAGAATCGCCCGGTATTGGGTGGCAACGGAAGCAGCGAAGTCCGCGTGTGGGCCATGGGCAACATCCGCCGCGGAAAGTTTCCTCGCGTGGGTGAAATCATCAAAGAATTTGCTGACAAAGCCACCAAATCACCTGGACGCTACGAAGAGTTCGGCGATGCAGAGAAAGAGGCCATTGTTCGTGCAGAGAAGAACATCGATCTGTTTCTCAATCATCATGCTCATCGGGTCCACAAGGACGGCAACCGAATCGCCTCAATCGAAGCTTTCGACACCCGCACCAGCGCAGAGCGTCGCTTTCAGGGACGCTGGTTCGTCGATTGCACAGGCCACGGAACGATAGGGACCTTGGCTGGAGCAGATACGGTGATGGAAGAGAAGGGCCGTATGGGCATGAGTAACATGTGGCGCTGGGACAATGCAAGTGATCCAACCAACTTCCCTCAAACACCCTGGGCTCTGGATCTGGAGATGGAAGACTTCCCTTACCCCAAGGAGTTTCATGGCCAGTGGTTCTGGGAAAGCGGCTCCGACAAGAAGCCTCTAAATGACGCTGAGGGAATCCGTGATTGGAATCTGCGGGCGGTCTTTGGCGCGTTCAATGCGATGAAGAATCGAGCCGGTGCGGACAAACATAAGGAGGCTATCCTCACTTGGATCGCTTACATCGGCGGCCCACGCGAATCTCGCCGCTTGTTAGGCGATGTTATCTTGGAACAAGATGATGTCGTCTCAAAACGGGACTTCCCCGATGGCTGTGTGCCTAGCACGTGGTCAATCGATCTTCACTACCCCAAGAAGCAGTACTCAAAGAAATTCCCAGAGAATCCCTTCATCGCGGTGGCCGTCCATGATCGGCGTGTTGATCGGAGCTATGGCTACCCGGTGCCTTACCGCTGCTTCTACTCTCGCAATATCCCTAATCTCTTCATGGCGGGTCGCTGCATCAGTGTTTCACATCAGGCGCTTGGAACTGTTCGCGTCATGAAGACATGTGGAATGATGGGCGAAGTTGTCGGGAAAGCCGCCGCACTGTGCACCAAGCACGCCTGTGACCCGCGCGATGTTTATGATCGCTACCTTGCCGAGCTCTTACAGATGCTTCAACTTCCAGGCAAGGCCCATCGTGACACAGTGAACGATTCGTTCACCATTCCTGAAGACGCTCTCGAAGAAGCCAGCGCCTATGGCCCTATGGCAGGACTAGACCCGAAGAAGCTAGAAGGTACGATTCTCGATGATCGTGGCGCCAAGCGAGAAGGCAAATGGACGAAGGGAGAAGGACTCAAGCCCTTCGTCGCCTTTGGCTACCACTATGCTAGTGCTGACAGCGGCGCGTCGATTCGCTTCTCCCATGAAATCAAAACACCGGGTAAGATCGACGTCCGACTCGCCTATCAACCGCACGAAAATCGAGGCACAAGCGTGCCCATCACGGTCTCTGGCCCCGCCGGCGTCCTCCTGGAAACCACCGTCGATATGTCCAAGGCCGCGCCTCTCCCCAACGGGTTTCATTCAGTAGGGACCATTGATGCAGCAGAAGGCACTCTCAGCCTAACGATTGGCACTGGCAAGGCGGGCGGCACCGTCCATGCTGACGCCGTGCAGCTCCTTCCCGTAACCCCTTGAAACCGGCGATTCGCTGGAAATCCTGGGGCATGGCGTGCTTTCGCGCGCTGGTTCTGCTAGCCATCTTTGCGTGTTTCCACCGCGCCGCTTCACGGCATCGAGCCACCCTCGGCGACGCTAGCCACACGCTTACACTCTCTCAGGTCCTGCCATATTTCCCGGAGGCGGCTTCGGTCTCTCAGGATGGTAGAGGCCTCTGGCAAACGGTGCTTGACGAGGAAGGAAACACGCTTGGCACCTTCATTCAAACGTCACCGCAAAGCGATTCTGTCGTCGGCTTCTCGGGCTCTAGCAATACTCTCGTAGGCTTTGATACAGAAGGCTACGTGAAGACCCTAGGAATCCTCGCCAGCGGCGACACAGACGACCATGTGGATCAAGTGCGTGACGATACTCGCTTCATGGATTCACTGAAGGGCAAATCCTGGGAAGACCTTGCACGAATTTCAAAGATCGAAGGGGTATCGGGTGCGACCCTCACCAGTCAGTCCGTCATGGAGGGCATCGTTCGCCGAACGGGAGGCTCCACGCCAAGCCTCCGCTTTCCCAACGACATTACGCTATCAGAAGCACAGAGGTTCTTTCCTCGGGCTGCCACATTGGAATCAGACAGTCGCACCTTTATCATCGCAAAGGATTCCTCAGAAACACCGCTTGGGTATCTCGCTCGCACGTCTCCACTCAGCGATTCCGTCATCGGCTACCAGGGCCCTACAGATACCTTGATCGCTTTCGATACAGCGAAACAAGTTGTTGGGTTCTATCCCAGGGCAAGCTTCGATACCGATCGCTACGTCAAGAGCGTCGCTATCGACGATTACTTTCTCAAGAGCTTCAACGGGCAATCACTGGGCGCTATTGCCACACTCGACTTCTTAGATGCCGGTATTGAAGGAGTCTCAGGGGCCACCATGACGAGCATGACCATGGCGGATGGCGTCCAGAAGCTAGCTCAACGACTCACAGAAGAGCCAATCGCCGAAGATAGGATCCCATGGTGGCGTGGTGTCTCAGCCGATCAGTATGGAACCTTAGCCATCACACTCTTTGGCCTAGTCATGGCGATGTCACGACTCCGCGGCTTGCGTTGGGTACGTCTAACCTTCCAAGCACTTATCATCGGCTACCTCGGCTTTCACAATGGCCACCTGATCTCGCAGGCGCTAATCGCTGGCTGGGCCTCCAACGGTATGCCCTGGCAACTCGCACCAGGATTGGTCTTTCTCACCGTCGCGGCCTTCATCGTGCCGCTGCTTTCGGGCAAGCAGGTGTATTGCCACCAGCTTTGCCCTCACGGAGCGGCACAACAGTGGCTCAAGGGACGCTCACCATGGAAGTGGCGCGTTTCCCCTGCCCTCGACCGGTCCTTACGTTGTATGCCAGTCCTGCTTATTGCTGTCACGGTCATCGCCACGGTTCGTGCATGGCCAGTGAATCTCGCTGACCTTGAGGCGTTTGATGCCTACCTCTATCCGATCGTCGGGCTCTCCGCCCTCCTCATCGCCATCATTGGACTAGCGGTCTCTACGGCCGTGCCGATGGCTTACTGCCGCTACGGGTGTCCCACAGGTGCTCTTCTTAACTTCGTGCGAAGAAAAGGCCCACACGACAGCTTCCAACGTAGGGATGCTATCGCGTTGGGCCTTCTCGCCATCGCCTTCTTCCTTACTTGACCTTCATGACACCGCGCATGAGCAAATGGTGTCCAGGGAAGGTGCAAACAAACTGATAGTCGCCAGGCTCGCTGGGTGCCGCGAATTGCAGCAGCTCCTCGCCCTTGTGATCAAGCAGCTTACTTGAAGCCAAGACCTTATCGCTCTCAGGAACCCATTCATTGTCAAATCCTGCAGCACCTAACAAGACAGCGGCACTGCCGACTTCATCCGCTGCGCCTGGCTGCACCAACACGAAGTTGTGCGGCATGAAATCAGAATTAGCGAACGTCAGCTTCACTTGCTTACCGGCTTTCACCGTGAACTCCTTCACATCGAACTGCAGCTTCTCGACTACCGTCCCGATGCGTACTTCGATGTAGTCATCCGTCTCAGAGAGCACGCCCGACTTCTTCAAGATCACTTCCTCTTCTTTCGGCAAGGCAGCACTGCCTTGAGAAGGATCCGCTACATACCAGTGATGCTGAACGGTAGACGCTGCGATCCGAGCATGCGACTCAGGAGAGCCAAGCACTGACGTGAGCAATGCCGTATTTCTAACATTGTGCTGCTGATGCAACCAGAGTGCCTCAAGCAGATGATGGCCGTCTTCCTTCTTCTTAGGATCAAAAGTCTTCATCCAAATCTCACAAGCGGCAATGACCTCCTTGGAATCCCGTCCGCTCAATTCAACACGCGCACGTTGCCGAACGCCGTCGATAGGATGCTCCAGCACTTTCAGCAAAGCTGGAATGGCCTCTCCAGCAATAGCCACATTCTCCTGGAGAGAGCGACCTTTCGCAGTGATCCGATAGACACGACCATGCTTGTGGTCACGATTCGGGTCACGGACGTTGTGCTGCATGTGCCCGATGATCACGTTGTGCCAATCGGCGACATAGAGACCACCGTCTGACCCGAAGACCGAATCTACAGGGCGGAAATTCTTGTCTTCACTCACTAATAAATCGGCTTTCGGCGTGCCCCAGACGTGGCCATTCTCAGGGTTCCTCTCCATACTGTATTGCTTGATGCCGAGGTAACCAATCGTGTTGCAGATCAGGAAGTCTCCCTGCATATCATCAGGAAAGTTTGCACTAGAAATGACCTCATTTGCAGCTACAGGCCGCACTTCTTTCTCAAGAAGCTTGTGCATCTTGAAGCCCGTTCCTTCTGGGCGAACTTGATAGGCCCGGCCACCGGTCCCGTCATTTGCATAATGATAGCCCCAGCGATCAAAGCTGATCCCGTGGGGGTTCGGGCTATTTCCGGCATGGAAGGCAATCGTGTGGCGCCGCGGATCAAAGCGATACATAGCAGACGCACCCGTGCTCACAGAGGGGCCCCAAGGGTGCTCCATGTTGTTGTGAAGGAAGATCCCGCTCTGCCAGTAGATACCACCATCAGGACCATAGATCAGATTATTCGCAGCATGGTGCGTGTCGGCAGAGCCAATCCCCTGCAAGAGGACCTCACGCACATCGGCAACATCATCGCCATCGGTGTCCTTGAAGAAGATCAGATTCGGCTGGGAAGCCACGATAACACCACCATTCCAGAATTCGAAACCTAACGGATTGTGAACCTCACAGAAAGTGATCGCCTCGTCCGCTTTCCCATCGCGATCCTCATCCGGCAAGATGAGGATTCTATCATTCATCTTCTTGAGTGGCTCCCACTTCGGATACGTCGCCCAAGCAGCTACCCAAAGGCGCCCCTTTGGATCCACCTGCATTTGCACAGGATTAACAAGTTCAGGAAACTGCTTCTCATCGGCAAACAAACCTACTTCAAACGGCTCAGTCACCTTGATCGACTTGATACCCTCTTCGCCTGATTGATACTTGAGATCTCCCTCTTTCTGAGCATTTGAGCTCTTGCTGCCACCACCCACGTTGGAAATGACCTCCACAGGTTTAGGCACATTACTATCGTCGAGCTTAAGATCACCGCCCTGCGCACGCGCCCAAATGAGACGATCACGGTTGTCCGTCATGACATCGATCATCGCCAGCTCGTGCATGAGCACCTCGCGATTCGTTTGATCATCAACAAACTTCAAGGTCGATCGACCACCCCAAACATCGTTGCCATCCGTCGCGCGGTAGCGACTGAACCAATGCCAGTCCTTATCCTTCACGGCATCCCGCAGAGTCTCATTGGGGCTGGATTCTGCAGCGGCTTTGCCTAACAAACCTTCTGTGATGGCTTGAGCGAGGTAACGATCACCTTGCTCATTCAAGTGAATGCCATTGATCGTCAGCGGAGCCTCATGAACATCATACAACTTCTTCGTGGGCTCGAAGATGTCCATGAAGGTGACCTTCTTCTCTGTAGCCACTTCTTCGATCGCCTTTGCATAGAGAGCCAGCCTCGCATTGTTCGCACTACCGTCAGGAAAATCTGGATCGTCCAAGTTTTCATGGGCGATCGGCGAGAACATCACAAAGCGAGGCTCACTCTCACCGTTTGGCTTGAGCCCACGATAACTCTCAATCATTTCACCGAGCTTCTTCTTAAAGCCAGAGACTCCTTGCTCGCCTGCAAACGACTCATTGTAGCCAAAAAAGACGAAGATGACATCTGCCGCGACATGCTTCAAGTAGTCCTCCGCCACCATGAAACCCTTATTTCTAGGGCGCTTGTCCACCGTATCTCCGGGAAATGCCAGGTTTCGGATGACAAGCTCATGCTTTGGCAGCGCCGTCTGCAGAAAGGTCTCCAGCCAGCTGTCATACTGGAGCCGCCCGGCCGTAGCGTTCCCGATGATGGCGACTCGATCTCCCTGTTCGAATTTGAATTCAGCATGGGCCATCGGCGTGAGCGCCAAGGCGAGAGAAGCAGCTGCGAACTGAAAAGATCGACGTGTAGACGTAAGCATATAGAAAGGGTTTCACCGTGGAACCCCGCGTAGGTCGAGAGTCTCGCCCGGAAGAGGCCGCTCTTTGATAAGTGCGGGCTTGAATGATTCCAAGCTGATACCCACGCTTTTCACAAGCCTATGAAGCACTTCGTCATTCTGCTCATCGTCATGACTCTATCCGAGGCTCACTCGGACACGTCGTGGAACCAATTTCGTGGCCCCAATGGCTCCGGCGTGGCCCCTACAGGCCAACCACCCCTGAAGATCGAACCTTCTCAGCTTGCCTGGAAAGCCCCTTTAGCTGCCGGCCAGTCTTCTCCGGTAATCCAAGGCAATCTCCTCGTCATCACCGCGATTGAGGACGGGAAACAGCTCGTCACGCTCGCGTTCGACAAACGATCTGGCGAACAGCTCTGGAGGCGGCTAGCACCGAAGTGCGCCGTGGAGAAGGTGCATGAAACGAGCAGTCCTGCAGCCTCCACCCCCTGCATGGACGAGAAGCGGGTCTACGTCTATTTCGGCTCCTATGGGCTATTGTGTTATGATCACGATGGAAACGAGATTTGGAAGAAACCCATCTCAACACCCAAGAGCCTCTATGGGATGTCGACGTCCCCTGTCATCTATGAGGACAAGCTCATCATGGTCTTGGATAATGACGCGAATCTTCCCGAAAGCGAGGTTAGCCAATCCCGCGTGATTGCAATCGACAAGACCAATGGCGAATTGATCTGGGAAACGCCTCGCCCCTTCAATCGAAGCGGATGGTCCACGCCCACCATTCTCAGGCATGACGACGGTCCAGACGAGCTGGTCATTCTAGGTCACGGACGCGTCTACGGCTATGATGCCAGCACCGGTGTTGAGCTCTGGTTTGTAAACGGCTTCTCGCGCGAAACGATTTCACGTCCTGTCACTGGAAACGGCCTGGTCTTCGTATCAGCTTCAATGCTAGGAGGCGTCGCCGATGAAGATCCAGATCGCGAGCCGTTCTGGAATGCCTTGCTCCCGTTTGATACGAATCAAGATGGCAAGATCGAGCGCAATGAGATGACGCACGACTTCACCTTTCCGCTTCGTCCTGACTTACCCATCGGCCATCCGGGATTTGGCATTCCTCTCCCCAAAGACGAGGCGAAACGAACGGAGCGCCAAGATGGCTTTCTCAAATGGGTCGACAAGGATGGGGACGGAGCTTGGACGAAAGAGGAGCTACTAAACCACCTCTCCTTCAACCGCGGCAAACCGAATCTCATGGCTATCCGCCCAGGCGGAAGCGGAGACGTGTCCGAAAGTCATGTCGCCTGGGCTCTGCACCGTAACATCCCCGAGATACCATCGCCCATCTTTTACAAAGATCGCATCTACATGGTCCGCAACGGAGGCGTTCTCACCTGTGTAAACGCAACCTCGGGAGAAACTCTCTACAAGAAACGGTTAGGCACCTCAGGACAATATGGCACTTCACCAATCATCGCCCGCGACCACGTCTATCTCTTCTCGAACGAAGGCAAGGCTACGACGGTCCCGGTGGGTGATACGTTCGAAATCGCCCACCAACAGAACCTAGGTGAAAGCGTCAGTGCCACCCCTGCCATCGATGAATATAGCCTCTATGTAAGAACGGCGTCCGGCCTATCTGCCTACGGCAGCAAGCCAGAATGACATGACTACGCCTGAACTTGCACACTCGGCGTCACTCGCTTCGGAGCCCGGTGGTGGCGGCGCGGCACGCCATTCGCGTCATAGAGATCACGCGAGAACGAGCGAATCATGCAAATGCCGTTCAGGACAGACATACCTAAATAGATATATCCGAAGGAGGCTTCCTTGATCACATTAAAGCAATAGAAGGCAAGAATGCCGAACATGAAGATACCAACGGCATAAATGACGCGTCGGATCGACTCCCACTTGTTCGCGTAACGATCCCCAAGAGATTGACCGAGGCGTTTTCGCAGGTAGCCCGCAATGAGGCCAAAGATGATTCCCAAAGGAATACTGATAGTTAGCGCGCGGAGTAAATGATCGGGATGTGGCATTCCGTAATTCTTGTAATTACGGAAATTATAATCAGGAAATCTACCTGCGCAACATAAGAATTACTCGATTCGGCAGGCTTGATTCTGCGCCACGAGGCAAAGTTCCGCCGATTTGAACGTGTGTTCCTGAGTCATGGCATTCTCTGTCCTATTCAGCGTATCGAGGATCATCTGACCAAAGAACGGGAATCCTACCTTCCCGTTGACCTCGTGTCGCTCTTCCTTCTCGCCATTGACGAGAATCAAAACGTCCTGAGTAGCACTACTTCCTGCATCCGTATATTTCCGGCACTCGATGTAGCCTTCCGTCCCGAGAATGATCGTCCTTCCGTCACCCCAAGTGGGCAGCGCATCGGGCGTGAACCAGTCTACTCGAAAGTAGTTCGCTGCCCCTGTGTCTCCAACGAGGTTCGCCTCACCGAAATCCTCTAACTCGGGATACGCCTCCTTGTTGTTGTAGTTGGCCACGGCAGAGTGGGTCACCTCAGCATCTGTTGACCCCGTGTAATAGAGAAATTGCTCAATCTGGTGGCTCCCGATATCTGTCAGGATCCCTCCATACTGGGCCTTCTTAAAAAACCAATCGGGTCGCTTATCCGCACTCAGCCGGTGCGGCCCTAGACCGATCACCTGGAGCACTCGGCCGATAACGCCATCGTGAATGAGATCGCCCGCATGCACGGCACACTCCACATGAAGCCGTTCGCTGAAGTAAACCATGTACTTCTGCCCGGTACGTTCCACCGCAGCCTTCGCATCCGCCAACTGATCAAGCGTCGTGAACGGCGTCTTATCCGTAAAGTAATCCTTCCCAGCCTCCATCACACGGATACCTAACGGCCCGCGATCACTCGGAATGGCTGCCGCCGATACCATCTTGATGTCGTCGTCCTCGAGAATCTTCTCTAACGAATCCACAGGCTTAGCCTGAGGGTATGTCTTGCAGAAAGCCTCCACCTTCTTAGGATCCGGATCGTAGACCCAACGCAACTCCCCACCGGCTTCTAACAAACCATTCGTTTGCCCGTAGATGTGACCGTGATCTAGCGCAGCCACCGCAAAGGGGAAATCCCCCTTCTCACACACAGGCTCAACCTTGCCTTGCGGCGCGTAATTCAATCCTTCCTTACCCATATCAAATAATCTTTGCCCCTTCGCTATCCTACTATTTCTTCTTTGCCTCTTTGGCTTTCTTCTTCGCTTCCAAATTCTGTTTCTGCATCTCTTTGGCGATCCCCTCCATGAGCTGAGGTTTCAGCTCAGCTGCCCTCTTCCCCACGGAAGTCTCCGGTCCCATCTCAATGATGCTATCCAAGAAGGGCATGATATCATCGAGCTGCTTCAGTTGGAGCATCCCCTGCAGCTTCCAAAAACGCACTTTCTGCTTCTGCTCTTTCGTCTTAGCCTCGTTCTCAACAAACTTATCGAGTTCAGCCATCGCTTCCACCCACTTGCTCTCCTTGGCTAGCGCATCGAGCTTCTTGCGCATCCCGACCGTTTTCTCGTAGTAGACCACATGTCCTAAGCCCCCGGCGTCTTTAGGATCAAGATCGACGATCTCGTGAAACTCTTTCTTATAATATCTGAGAATTTGGTTAGGCGACTGCCCCTCCAAGGCTTTCACTAGATGAGGCACCTTTGCCGCTCCCTCTACTTTCGCGGCAGCGCCCAGAGCAGCATCACGAGACTTGCGAGCGCCTTGCTTCTCTGCTAGTATTTTCAAAAAACTGTCACTGGTATGATCAGGAGCCCATTCGATCTTGGCATAGGGGCGACCACTCGAATCCGCGAGAACAACCATCGGATAGGACCGGATCTCATAGTAAGCCGCAGCCTTATCATTTTTCTCGCGTAGCGCATCCGACTGGATGTTCCGCTTGCGAGGGAAATCCAAGCGCACAAGAATAAAGTCTTCAAGCGCAGCATCGATGAAACCCTGTGTGGTAAATACGTTCTCCTCCCAAGTGATACTTTGAGGAATCCAATCAGAGGCGGAGAAATTGAGCAGAAGATCTTTATCAGCCTTAGTAGCTTGTACCTTGGCGCGATCTAGCCCCACAAACCATCCCTCGGGAACGGCAGAGAAGTCTGTTTGAACAGTGACCGCCGGAGCTTCTGCAGCTTGAGTCTTGTCTTCTGCCTGCAAGAGAAAGGTCGAGCCGAGCGTGAAGGTAAGACAAACGAAATATCGCGTCGAATTCATAAGATCATTCATAAAAGGTAAACAACTATGCATTGTAACTCGCACTCTCAAAGTCGACGAAGTTACACGCCTGCTTCCGCATCAGACAGTAGTGGATCCAACGGAAGATATCGTCAAAGACCGGATACTTAGTGATGAGCTGATTGAGATGATCCCAGTCCAACGCTTGTCCCAATTTAGCCGAACCAATACGGTGCAACTGCACGGTGTCTCGAAGTGCCCTATCAAATTCATCTTCCGGAAGCTCGAGAATCGCGTCAGGTACATCCCAACCCGCTATCTGCTGCTCGCTAAGCGAGAAATAGCTCACCCCGACTCCGAATCGATTGCTCAGCCGACGCAAATCTTCGATGATGTAATCATCCAAGATTTCTGTCGCGACAACTAGTTCACTAGCATGCGCCCAAGCACCATTGCTCAAGGCCTGAAAGAACTCGTGACGGTAATTGTCTGCATTCAAGGAGACCGTCACCTTGGTGCTAGTAAGATTGAAACTCGGCTGCTCCAGACAAAGCAATTCAGGCACCAGCTTAACGCCAGACTCTGACAATTGCCCGGAACGCCAGCTCACGACCACACCATCAGGCACCGCCCAGCCATAACTTACGTCATCTTGCTGCCCGACTTCGGCGTCATCGTGACGAACAGGAAACGAGAAGGCCCGGTCCTGGTTTGAATAGCGTTCATAGAAAGCCTGGAACTTCGCCCACAGGTGCTCAGGAGACTCTGAGCCACCATCTGGAAAGCCTTCCAACGATTCCTGGCGCAAGCGCGGCTGACGCGGACGCAACAACTCGTGACGCGCCGTCCTCAGAAAGTACCCTTGCCCCTGCTCCACCTTCGCAATGGGAGAGGTCGGATCACACGACATGACAGAGAAGTGATAACGTAAGGTCGCGTCACTGTAGCCATGAGAGAGTTTCCGCTTCACCATCTCGATCAGCTTGGTCCCCTTGATCGACTCAGCCGGGCTCTTAGGCAGCACGTTGGGGAGAATTTCTTTCAGCTGTTCGCGAAGATTCATGGAAGGCGTTTGGAAGCTGGGAGAATGCGGGGGGACCTGTAGTCCGTCAAGTGCCCTTGCCCCGCGTTCGCAACGTTGCGCGACCTCGCCTCGCTAGCAGCCACTTCACCCCGAAGAGATCCACAAGACCACGCCAACCTCGATTATGGATACCATACTTACTCTGTCCATGCACACGTGCTCGATGCTTTACAGGCCACTCACGCAAACCATGACCAGCATACCGGACCATAGTAGGAATGAAGCGATGCAGCCCATCAAAGAGAACAAGTGCTCCGCGACATTCACACCGCATCACTTTCAAGGAACACCCGGTATCGCGCACGCCATCCCAAAGAACGAGACGCCGCACCCCATTGGCCAGCCTACTCTGCAAACGCTTGCTCGCGCTGTCCTGTCGATCAAACCGGTAACCACAAACAAGATCGATACCCGGTAATAACTGGTCACGAAGGGTCAAGATGTCCACTGCCTCCAGCTGAAGATCCCCATCGATCATGGCAATCACGGGAGCCTGTGAGGCCATGATTCCAGCATAGAGTGCGGCGCTCTGCCCTCTATTCTCTGGAAACGTGATCACCCGGAGCCAAGGATACTCGTGCTGTTCTATCTCGGGGCCGGTTCCATCCGTCGAGCCATCATTCACGAGAATGAGTTCGAAGAAGACATCCGCGAGCGCACTGCCCACCTCGTCTAACAGAGGCCCGACATTACCCGCCTCATTGAAGAGCGGAGCCACCACCGATAGATCTGGAGCCTTCACAGCGGCAAGCCTCGATACTGGTAGGCGTGATAGAGTGTCCAAGCCTGCAACTCGCGCCGTCTTCGTTTCACCTCCAACACCGCAGCGAAATCGAGCGCACGGAAGGCATTGATGAAATTGCCAGGCAACGTGTCGATCGGTTCACCTTTCCCCTGCCCCAGGTAGAGCGCACTATAATCTGCGAATGGAGCCCCATTAGTCTTCCCCGGCTGCGCATGGCTGTAGTTCGGCCAAAGATCATAGATAGATTCCCAGCCTGCCGACTCGACTAAGTGCACTCGCGGAAAGACTTCACTAGGCCGATAAACTGGCGCTTCTTCTGGCAAGTAGAACTCTAGCAACGCCGCAGACTCAGCACTCTCGGCGACAAGAAAGAGTCCTTGGGGCTGTTGAGTCAGCCCGGAAACTAACATCGCCTCAACCGAGTCGGCCGTTTCCGTCCAGCCTTCCGTTAGCCTCGGGGTATCGGCGAACCGTGGCCAAGGAAAACCCAGTGTCCTTAAATTCGCAGTGTTCACACCAAGGACAGCTAGCCCTCCCGTGCTCACCAGAGCCCACAGACGCCATCTCCCTTTCACCTCTAACGGCAAATCAGTTCGTAACCACACACTGACCAAGACAGCAAGACACGGCACCGCCCCAACAAGCCAAAGCAAGGACCTAGAGCCGCTCAGAGCCTCCCACATCGCCCCTAACATGAGCACCGTCGATCCCATGACAGCGAGTAACGCAACACCATGTTCACGGCCCCACACTCTCCAGCGGCACCCAACCCAAACCATGCCCACTGCCAACAAAGGCCCAATCCACCAGGCCCAGGCGAGGACGCCTCCTGCAGCCACTACCGGGTGCAGCCCGACGGATTGGAACAAGAAACGCAGCGAAAGCGAACCATGCCCCGACACCACCATCAAGGCACTTGGAAGCAGAAGACCCAATCCTATCAAAATCCAGATTCCTGGGCGACGCCACTGAGATTCCCACCGCGGCAGAACGAGCAACCCGGCAGACACACCAACTAAAGAAGCAACGCCGAGAGGAAGGGATAACGTTCCCAAACAGCCAAAGGCTACTCCCGCTCCCCACCACGCCCCGTGCCAACGATGCACCCGGTGAAGCCCGCACCAGAGCCCCCAGACTCCAGCAGGCCAAAGGAACAAAGCTAAGGCGAGATCGATCGCACTCACTCCTGCCACGTTCACAATCGGACACAACTGAAACACGACCACACTCCAACGAGCCACTACTTGGTGAAAGACACTCCTCACTAATAGATACAGCAACCAGGTCGCTAGCAATATGAACAACGGATTCCAGTAACGCACTCCGAGCAGCGTGTCTCCGAAGACAGCCGTGCTCAATCGGATCAACGCTGCCCCCAACGGCCCATGATCCATGAAGAACCAGTCCAACCGCTGCGACTCCATCCAGTAAAGCGCTTCCTCTCCGGTCAATTCCATCGAGGTTCCGAGCCACCATCGGCATACCGTTAGGATGCCGATTCCCCAGAGAATAAGCCGATCCGCATTCATCATCGCACTCCTAGGAATCGTGTGTATTTATGAATAGTCATAGCCTCCACGCCGTCTCTAACTAATGACGCGATCAACCCCGCTCTCTTTCATCATGAACAAGTTCCTACTAATCACCGTAGCCGTGGCATTGGCAAGTTCGGGTCCATTATGTCGTGCGCAAGAAGGAGAAATCGACGCAGAAGCTCTTCTCCACGCCGTGCGCCACAGCACAGCTCAGAACGAGGAACTGACCCTGAAAGGGCAACTACGTGAAGGGCGAAAGAAGCATCCTTTCCGCATGACGATTCGCCGAACACAGATCGCCTTTCTATTCGAGGACAAACCTCCACACACAGTAGTGCTGGACCTTGGAGCAGATCAATTTCGACTGCGTGAGAACCACAACGGTGGGCAGTTCACCGATGTCGCTCCCAGCGACTACGGCAAAGCCATTCGCAAGACCGGGGTGAACTACCTCGACATCTCGTTGGCCTATCTCTACTGGCCAAACCCGAAATACATCAAAGAGGATGTCGTTTCCGAACGCATCACCCGGCTAGTCGAAGTCAAGAATCCCAATCCTTCAGGCCCGTATGCCAAGCTCCTCATTTGGATCGATAAGCAAACAGGAGGTCTCATGCGGATGCAAGGCTACGACAAAGCCGGAAAGCTGATCAAGCGCATGCAGGTAATGGAAGTGCAGCGAGTGAAACGCGGTGGCAAGAAATACTGGGCGCTCGAGAAGATGCAGATCTACACGCTTGATCCCAAGAACGGTCGCGTGCGTTCACGAACCTACATGGAACTGGAGAAATAACCTCCGTGTGAATTTCGGTTGAGATGCCTAGCGGGCCATGTTTCGTCAAGGCCTGGCATCGATATCATGAATGACGTACAAACCGAACAAGTAGAGCAAGAGATCCAAAAGCACACGGGTTGGATCGACGCCGTGCGACAACAGCTAGGCCTCGTCATCGTGGGGCAGCACGCGCTCGTAGATCGGCTTCTCATCGGACTCATTTCCAACGGCCACATCCTTCTAGAAGGAATGCCTGGCCTGGCTAAAACTCTCGTGGTCAACACGCTGAGCCAATCGCTACACACCAAATTTAATCGGGTCCAATTCACCCCAGACCTTCTTCCCGCGGACCTCGTGGGAACACTGATCTACAACCCGCGCGACGCTCAATTTCAGACCCGGCTCGGACCACTCTTTACCAACATCATCTTGGCAGATGAGATCAACCGAGCACCAGCGAAAGTTCAGAGCGCCTTGCTCGAAGCCATGCAAGAGCGTCAAGTCACCCTTGGCGAGGAAACTTATGAGCTTCCAGACCCCTTCCTAGTCATGGCGACGCAGAACCCATTGGATCAAGAAGGTA
>CALLLI010000140.1 GCA_938082635.1 uncultured Verrucomicrobiales bacterium | reverse complement strand
TCTACCAGATACTCGGGATCGATTGGAAAGGGGCCAGCCCAGCGGTGAAGTCGGAACTGAAAGGAGCGACGACTTTGTAGTGCCTTCGCGACGCAGGCCCTGGTTTTATAGGGGTGCCACGCCGGTAATAAGAAACTTGGGCTAAGTGATATCCCGATATCCATCAACTATACACAATCAATTTACATGATGACTGTTGTGTGAAGTTTCGACGTGGTGTCGCTTTCGAGGTCTTTTACACTTCTTGTTGATGATTCAGTTGGTCGTCGACACCTACTGTCGATGGTTGTCCACCGTTCGAGTGGGTGCTGCTGCTTCGTAAAGATCTGCTTGCTCTTGTCGAGCACTTGGGCACTTACTGGAGCATGTCTACGGGGCCTATTTCTCAGTTCATTACCCATCATTACCGTCACTTCAATGCGGCGGCGCTGGTCGATGCGGCGAAGGGATACACGTCACTTCTGGATGAGGGGGGCAAGATGTTTGTCACCTTGGCTGGGGCGATGAGCACCGCGGAGCTGGGGGTGTCGCTGGCGGAAATGATTCGGCAAGGGAAAGTGCATGGCATTTGTTGTACGGGGGCGAACCTAGAGGAGGATCTCTTTAATTTGGTGGCGCATGACCATTATGTGAGGATCCCTGGGTATCGAGAATTGACCGGTGCCGATGAGCAAGCGCTGCTGGAGAAACATCTTAATAGGGTGACGGATACGTGTATTCCTGAGGAGGAGGCGATTCGGCGGATTGAGAAGCCATTGCGTGACGTGTGGAAGCGCGCGGAGGAGGCGGGGGAGACTTACTTTCCCTATCAGTTTCTTTATCAGGTGATTCGTGAAAAGATGGTGGAAGAGCACTATCAGATTGACCCGAAGGATAGTTGGCTAGTTGCGGCTAGTGAGGCCGACCTGCCGATCTTTGTGCCGGGGTGGGAGGATAGCACGACGGGCAATGTCTTCGCCGCAGCCTGCATGGAAGGGGCGGTGAAGAATGTGCACACGGTGAAGCTCGGTATTCCTGCCATGATCGAGTTGGCTCAGTGGTACCAAGAAATCACAGCTGAAAATAAGTTGGGATTCTTTCAGATTGGCGGCGGTATTGCTGGGGATTTTCCGATTTGTGTGGTGCCGATGCTAGAACAAGATCTTCAAAAGACGAACACGCCACTTTGGTCGTATTTCTGTCAGATCAGCGATTCGACGACGAGCTATGGTTCTTACTCGGGCGCCGTGCCGAATGAGAAGATCACCTGGGGGAAGCTGGCGGTGGATACGCCTAAGTTTGTCATCGAGTCGGATGCGACGATTGTCGCGCCGTTGATCTTTGCGTATGTGTTGGGCTGGTAGGGACGCATCCTGAAATTGCTTTGCGGACCTTGCTATAAATCACGGCTGCGACGGAGCACAGCCCTTTGGAATGGTGATGGTAGACTACCAGTTGGGTAGCTTCTGGGTGCGGTTCCGTTGGCGGAACTTGAGGGTCTTGCGCTGCTTGCCTTTGGTCAGATTGATCATGTTCACCTGTTGCTCAAAGGCATCAATGAAAAGGGTGTTTCTCAGAACGTGTCCTTTCAGCGCTTGTGTTCCTAAGGGGAATTCGATGTAGAGCCAGGCTATGGCGTCATCCACTTCGTAGCCAATCCACTTGGCGGGCACCAGGGTGCCATCCGGCTTCTTGATACTGAGATGAGTGAGGGCGTAGGTTTTGACGAGGGCCTCATTTGTCTTGGACTTGCCGTCGAGCGTCAGATCTTTCAGCTTCGTTTGCTGGATGAGGACCTCTTCTAAGTCTTCTAAGGAGAGCTTGATCGAAACTTCGAACGATTGGGTGTCGTTAATCCATTGTGCGGTGCCGATCGACACATTGTGGGGATGCGCCTCGCTGAGAGGTACTGCCACTAAGCTTAGGAAGCTTAGCAGAATGAACGCTACGGCTCTCACCTTTACTCAGCCTTCTTTGGCTCGGTTTCTTTCTTCTCAGGCTTGGCTTTGTTCTTCGCCGCTTCCTTGGCGTCGCGCATGGGGTTCTTATCCTTGTATTTGAAGAGCTGGAAACGGGATTTCACTGGGCGAGAGGGCCAGTGGTTGTTGTCGAGATTGGCGTCGGCCGTTTCTTCTAACGGATCAATCTGGAGGCTGACGATGCGATCTTTCGCGAGGATCAGCTTGGAGATTCTCTTAGAGTTCGAACGCCAGATCTCGGCAGGCAGACGAAGGGTTTCTTCGTTTCCATTCTCGTATTTCACTTTGAGAATGATCGGCATGATGAGGCCGCCTTCGTTCTTGAAATCGATGGCGTAGAATTGGCGTTGCGTCTTTAGGAGCGCTTTCTCGTCGGTCTTCAGATCCGCGATGAGTTTGGCGGCTTCCTCGCGATCTTTGACCGTGACGTCTAGTGGGTCGTAGTGGTTGTAGAAGTCGATAAGGTCTGGGTAGCGCTCGGTGCGCTTGTTCACCTCGCTGTTGCGAGTTTCGGTGATCTCTTTCGGTTCTTGGTCCCGCTTGGCTTTGTCTTCTGCTTTCTCAATGTCAGGGTCGAGGGAATCAAGGTCGAGGAGGCGCACTTGGTCGATGGCGATATCCACGTGATTCGTGGTGTAGAACCAGCCGCGCCAGAACCAATCAAGATCAATGCTAGAAGCGTCTTCCATCGTGCGGAAGAGATCGGCAGGCTCGGGACGTTTGAACATCCAACGTTGGGAGAATTTCTTGAAGGCGTAGTCGAAGAGTTCTCGGCCCATGATCGTTTCGCGCAGGATGTTCAGGGCGGTGGCTGGTTTGCCGTAGGCATTGTTACCAAACTGCAAGATGGACTCTGAGTTTGTCATGATGGGCACTTGATCTGTGCTGACCATGTATTCGACCATGTTCTTGGCTGGTCCGCGGCGTGAGGGATACTCGGGTTCCCATTCTTTCTCAGCGAGGTATTGGAGGAAGCTGTTGATGCCTTCATCGATCCAGGTCCACTGACGTTCGTCAGAGTTCACGATCATGGGGAAATAGTTGTGTCCCACTTCGTGGATGATGACCGAGATCAGGCCATACTTGGTGCGCTTCGAGTAGGTGCCGTCTTTCTCTGGGCGAGGTCCATTGAAGCAAATCATCGGATATTCCATGCCGCCGATGGGGCCATTGACCGAGATGGCGACAGGGTAAGGGTAGGGGAAGGTGTAGTGCGAATACACGTCGAGGGTGTGCATGATCGAGTGGGTGGAATACTTGCTCCAGAGTGGCTCGCCCTCGTTGGGGTAGTAGGACATGCACCAGACGTCTTTGCCATGACTGTGGTGACGGACCGCGTCCCAAATGAATTTCCGGGAGGAGGCCCAGGCGAAATCACGCACGTTCTCGGCTTGGAAGACCCAGGTCTTCTCGCCTTTGCCTTTCTCCGCCTCATTGGCCTTGGCTTCCTCTGGAGTGACGATGAACTGTGGCGCCTTAGCGCTTTCGGCTTCCGTGAGGCGCTTGCGTTGCTCTTCTGAGAGGACGTCGTCGGGATTCTGTAGGACACCGGTGGAGGAGACGATGTGATCGTCAGGCGCGGTAATGGCGACGCGGTAGTCACCGAACTCTAGCGTGAACTCACCGCGACGAATGAACTGCTTGTTCTGCCAACCATTCACATCAGTGTAGGCACACATGCGGGGAAACCACTGAGCGAGTTCGTAGATGCTGTTGCCGTCTTCTTCGAAGTATTCGTGTCCGCTGCGGACGCGAACGCGCTTGGCGTCGATGATTTGGTAAGTCCAGCCGATATTGAAGGTGACTTGTTCGCCTGCGGGCACCGGATTGGGCAAGTCGATCCGCAGCATGGTCTCGATGATGGCATGATCGAGTGGCTTATCATCAGCATCAGTCACCTTTGTGATCTTGTGGCCGCCTTGGAAGTCTTCACGGATGAGCAATTCGCCTAACTGTTTGTAGGAAAACTGATTCAACGGTGGCGTCGTCCGCGTGGTGGTGTCTCGGGAGCCTTGCTCGAATCGGTTCTGATCCAGCTGCACCCAGAGATACTCAAGCGCCATGGGCGACTGGTTGTAGTAAGTGATCGTCTCTTCACCGATGAGTGCATTGCGATCCTCAAGCAAACGCACTTTGATGTCGTAATCGGCACGTTGTTGCCAGTAGCGATGTCCGGGTGCGCCGGAAGCGGCACGATAGTCGCTCGGGGTGGGGAGTAGTTCGTCTAACTGACGGAAAGGATCTTGCTCATAGGTCGGCGGGATCTGCTGGGCGTGGCAGTTGATGACGAGAGCGAGGAGAAGAGAGAGAGTTCGAGAGACCATAGATAGGCGGGCTTGATGTTCTTGAAAATTAGAGTTTCTAGAATCACTGTCAACGCTCAATCGTTGCGCCCGTAGCGCTGCTCGTCTTCGAACTCGCGGCGATCTTCGAAGTTCCGGTGAATGCGCCGTTTCTCGCGCTTGTTCACCTTCTCCAAGTGCATTTGGCGCTTTTTTTGGCGACGCTTCAGCTCGGCGATCTCGTCTTCTAGGCAGAGGTAATTCTCGAATCGCTCGGCGTCGAGTTCGCCCGCTTCCAGGGCTTCTCGGATACGACAGCCTGCATCACTTCCATGCTTGCAGTCATGGTATTGGCAGGCATTTGCTAGAGCATCGACGTCACGGAAGTGATCGCGCAGGCTTTGCTCGTCCGTCCACATCTGGATCTCACGGATCCCAGGGTTGTCGATGAGGAGTCCGCCATTCTTTATAAAGACCACGGTTCGCCAGGTGGTCGTGTGGCGTCCTTTCCCGGTGAGTTCATTGACGTCAGCGGTCCACTCATCGCCACCGGTGAGGGCGTTGATCAAGGTGGACTTGCCGACCCCTGACGAGCCCACACAGGCCACGGCTTTCCCGGGACCGAAGTAGGGGCTCAAGGTTTCGAGGCCCATCCCTTCAAGGGCGCTGATGAAGTGAACTTTGGCGGCGCTTTCTGTCACCTCTGCGAGTTCCGCCTCAAGCTCGTCGCGTTCAGCTTCCGTTAGAGTCTCTGACTTGTTGATGACGATGACGGGTGCCGCGCCACTTCGTGAGACGATCATCATGTAGCGTTCGATTCGGCGCAAATTGAAGTCGACGTCTGGCGCGGTGATCAGCATGACGGTATCGACGTTCGCACCGATCACTTGTTGCTCGGTTCCTTTGCCCGTAACTTTCCGTGAGAAACACGTCCTCCTTGGGAGCCGGGCGCGGATCACGCTTTCCTCGTCCTCTTCTTCTTCCGCCAAGTCGAGTGCGACCCAGTCTCCTACTGCCGGTAGATCGGCGTTTGTTTCCGCATCATGCCAGACTTTGCCTGACAGAATGACATCAAGGTAACCCGTCGAGGGGGTGTATGCCAGGTAGCTGATCTTATTGTCCTGGACGATCAGGCCGGGCTTATAGCCTTTCGCTGCGTAGGGCTTGAATGCCTTTTCGAACGTGGCGTTCCACCCAATGTCAGACAGTGCAGGCTTTGGCATCAGCTTAAGGAAAAGTCACCTTGGCGCTGACCGGGTAGTGGTCAGACGGGTAACGGCCATCCTTCTGAATGTGATGAATCTTGCTCGAATCCACCTTGTGATCGTCTCCTGAGACTAACACGTAGTCAATTTGCTTGCCTTCTTTTCTCCCTTTCCAGCCACTGTAAGTCGATGAGGTCTTGGATTGTTCGGCGGGGAGCGTGTTGTGAAAGGTGAGGGGAGCTTTGCCGTCGAACAGGTAGGTCATCTGAGGCGTGGCTGGGCCTGAGTTGAAATCGCCCATGAGCACGAGTGCGTGTTTGTCATGTTTGTTCGCGAGCATTTGTTCGACAATGACGCGGGGACTATTCTCTCGGGCTTTGACGGATTTGTGGTCGTAGTGAGCGTTGTAAACGGACACGGTGCGCTTGGTTTTGAGATCAGT